>JBNGCR010000307.1:0-4469 GCA_050045915.1 Limnospira sp. | reverse complement strand
AATGGGTCAAATTCCCCTTTGGTAAGGGGGGAGAATGGGTCAAATTCCCCTTAATAAGGGCCCGGCCGTTTCATTCTCGGTTAAAAATTGTCGAGAGCGACAATGAAAACCGTTGATGGGAGACAAGAGCAAGGGTTTTGTCCGGTTAAAAATACCTTTTTATTCCGAAAAATCTCCCTCCGCTCCCTCCGCTCCCTCCGCTCCCTCCGCTCCCCTTGCCATTTTTCTGGGGAGAATGAAACGGCCCTGCTTTGGTAAGGGGGGATAATGGGGGATCGATCACAGTCGATTGGCGACCTGTTGGACGCGAATTCCATTCAACTCGATCGCCATCTGCTTTGCCGTCGGTTCGCTCCACCGCAGCAGCCAACTCGGTTGCACGCCAAGGAAGAAAATCAACGCGGCCAAAACCAGGGCGGGGGCCCGTTCCGAGAGGGAAACTTTGGGATAGTAGGCCAGATCATTGTCGAGCCGTCCGAAACAGGTGCGGTTGAGCAGAATGACGAAGTAAACCGCCGTCAGACCGGAGGCGATGATACAGAGCAAACTCTGAACCGGGAAGACTACAAACGTGCCTTGAAACACCAGAAATTCCGCCACGAAGCCCACCAAACCGGGAATTCCGGCACTTGCCATGCCCGCCGCGATCAGCAGCGCACTGATGAGGGGCAAGCCGCGGATAGGGTTCATCAGGCCGTTGAGTAATTTTAACTCGCGGGTGCCGACTTTGGTTTCCACCACGCCGACCAGGTGGAACAGGATCGCCAAAATCAGGCCGTGGGCGACCATTTGTGAAATCGCCCCGATCAGGCTGACTTCCGTACCCGCCGCCGTGGCGACGAGAATGTAACCCATGTGGCCGATGGAACTGTAGGCGACCATGCGTTTGATGTCCTGTTGGGCGATCGCAGTTAATGCGCCATACATCACACTAATTACCCCGATAATCGACAATCCGGGGCCGATCAGTTGCCAGGTTTCCGGGAACAGTTGCAGGCCGAACCGCACCAACCCGTAGGTTCCCAACTTCGCCAGCAAGCCGCCCAGCAGGATCGTCACCGGGGCGGAGGACTCGACGTAGGCATCAGGGAGCCAGGTGTGGAGGGGGACCAGGGGAATTTTGATCCCGAAACCGATCAACAAAACCGTGATTAAAATTAATTGGCTGATTTGGGATAAATTCTCAGTGGCGATCGCGCCGAAATCGAAACTCGCCGAGCCGCTCAACCAAGCCATTCCCAGGAATCCCGCCAAAATCAGAATCCCCGAGAGGGCGGTATAGATGAGGAACTTCATCGCCGCGTAACCCCGTTTTTCACCCCCCCAAATCCCGATCAGCAGGTAGAGGGGGATGAGTTCGAGTTCGTAAAACAGGACAAACAGCAGCAGGTTTTGGGCTAGAAATGCCCCGGCGATCGCCCCACTCACCAGCAAGATCATCGAGTAGTAGAGGCGGGGACGCTGGGTGTCCGGGCTGCTGCTGGCGATCGCGATCGGGGTCAAAATCGCGCTCAACCCCATCAGGGACAGGGACAGGCCGTCCATCCCCAAACTGTAAGATAAACCCAACTGGGGAATCCAGGGCAGATATTCTTCAAATTGAAAGCTGGGGTTGCTTAAGTCGAAATCGAGGATCAGTTTGAGCAGCCACAGCCCCACCAATGCCGTCACTCCGAGGGCGACGGAACGGATGCGGGCGGAACTGAAAGAGGAGGGCAATAACCCGATTAACAGGCTGCCCACCAGGGGAATCAGAATTAGGAGACTGAGCATAATTCGTGATGGGCGATCGTTAGAACAAACCGAAAGACAACAAACTCAGCAGCAGGGCGATGCCGATCAGGATGGTGAGGGCGTAGAACTGGGTTTGGCCGGTGACGTTATATCGGAGGCTCTGTCCGCTGAAGACGGTAGCCAGACCGACCAAATTGACAAAGCCATCGACGATGAACCGGTCTATCCAGTCGATGATCCGGGAGACGATCGCCACGGCGGAAATGATTGTCAATCGGTAGAGTTTGGCGGTGTAGAAGTCGTAGGCGAAGAAGTCCTGGATGGCTTGCGAACCGAGTTTCACGGGTTTGGGCAGGCCGTCGAAGACGTAGATCCAGGCACTGAGTCCGATACCGATCGCGCTGGAGAGCACCAGCAACCCGGCCGCGGTGAGGTCAATGCTCTCCCAACTCGGCAGCAGTCCCCAGGCTTTCAGCAGCAGGGGGACGTGCAGGCAAACGCCCGCCAAAAAGGTCATGGGCAGCACCAAAGCCCAGAGTCCTTCCGGCGATCGCACCGTCATCTGTTTGACGGTTCCGGCGAACATCAGGCCGAATTCCCGGGTGAGGCTGAAGGCGGTCAACCCGTTGACGAGTAGCAACACGATCGCGATCGCGGGTTCCCTCAGCCACAGATTTTGCGTCAGTTCCAACAGCATCCAGAAGCCACCGAAGGGCGGGACGGCCACCAAAGCCGCGATCCCGACGATAAAACAAATCCCAGAAATGGGGCGGCGCGACCACAGGCCCCCGTATTGGGTCAGATCCTGGGTGATGTTGTTGAGGATGATGCCGCCACCCGTCATCACCAGCAACGCCATTGACAGGGAGTAGGTGAACAGCACCAGTAAAGCCGTGTTGGTGAATCCCGTCCCCACGGCAATAAACGTCATCCCCATGTAGGAACTGACGGAGTAGGAGATCGCCCGTTTCACGTCAATTTGAGCGATCGCGATCGCGCTGGCTCCGAGAGCCGTCGCCAACCCGATGGCAACCGTCACCGACTCCGCCACCGGAGACAGTGCAATCACCGGAAACACCTTCGTCAGCACCCAGGCTCCGGAAGCCACGACCACCGCATTCCGCAGAATCGTACTGGGAACCGGGCCTTCCATCGCCTCATCCAGCCACAGGTGCAGCGGAAATTGGGCGCATTTCCCCAACGGGCCAGCCAGCAACGCCAGTCCCAGCAGCGTCGCGACGGTGGGATCGGGGGTTGCCGTCGCGGCCCATGCGGTCAATTCGGTAAAGTTCCAAGTCCCCGCCAGGGGATAGAGGGACACCACCCCCATCAGCAGGAACAGGTCCCCCACCCGCTTGGTGAGGAACGCATCTCGCGCCCCCGTCACC
This sequence comes from Limnospira sp., assembly GCA_050045915.1. GTDB lineage: Bacteria > Cyanobacteriota > Cyanobacteriia > Cyanobacteriales > Microcoleaceae > Limnospira. Next base: position 1,347 of record JBNGCR010000307.1, on the reverse strand, counting down.
ACCAGGGACTGGTTGAACCAGAACCCCACCAGCAAATAGGTGCCGAGGGTGAGGATTTCCAGGATGATGTAGCTGAAAAACAGGGAGTTGCACAGCACCAGGGCGGCGAGTCCGGCTTCAAATAATGCCATCAGGCAGTAAAATCTCGCCCAGCCCCAATCCATCTCCAGGTAGGCGATCGCGTAGATTTGGGCTAGGAAGTTGAGGCCCGTGATGACGAGAGTGGCACCGATGGTGATGGCGGAGAGTTCGATGGGAATGGAAAAGTCGAGATCGGCCACCTGTAGCCAGGGAATGACGATCTCACGGCCCGGTTGACCCCACATTCCGGCCAGGGCGATCGAGCCGTGGACGAAGGCCAGCAGGGTCATGATGATACTGATGTATCCGGCGGGTCTTGGGCCGGTTTTGCGGATGATTCCGGGCGACCAGGGGACGGATAAAATTGCCCCCAGGAAGGGATAGCAGGGAATCCACCAAATGTTTTGCAGGAAGAATTCAGTCATAACTGAAATTTTGAGATCAATTACTCAAACTCGTCGGGTTCGGGGTCGGATTTTGTTAAAGGGAAGCCCGGAATTTGGGTTCCGGGCGTGGCAAGTCATTGAATGCACTGAGGACAAGTGGAAAAGTCGTCTGGCGATCGAAGGCCGACAATGGATGCAGATGAGTTTGCGGATTTTATCTTCTCTTTAGAATTACTATAGATGATATTCTATACAGTGCGTCAAGAAAATCAAAAACAAACCACAATTCGTGATAGCCGCCTTAACCGGGGCTTATATCAGACGGCTTCGGGTGTCGGAACCTGATCAGACGGTTCGCACTCGCCCGGAAACAGAATTTTGGCGATCGCCTCGGCGTTGCGTTGTTGGCGCCATTGCCAGTGGTTGTCCTGTCCCGTCTCTCGGATGTGGACGATGGCGCGATCGAGCCGTTCGGGAATTTCATCGAAGCGATCGAAGGTGGAACCGATGGACGTCGGCCAGTGGACTTGGTGCTCGATGACGGGATAATTCGAGGCGATAATATAACATCCGCAGGAACCGGCATCGCTGATCACGCCGCTGGTGCGATAGTAGTAGCGATCGCGATCGTAGTGGATGACCAGAATATCGATTTCTCGCAGGACTTTTAAATACTCCGCTTCTTCGGTCGTATCTCGCAGCGTCGCGTCAATGCCATCCAATTCTTTCGGCTTCTGGCCGAAGGGAGTCCCGATCACCAATTCGCAGTTGGGATGGGCCGAAACGTAAGTCGAAAGCTGTTCGACGACTTTGGCGATGGGTTTGTCCGGCCGGATCTGGCCCACCACGCCGAGCTTTATTTTGGCATCGGACGGCAACC
>JBNGCR010000306.1:0-4482 GCA_050045915.1 Limnospira sp. | reverse complement strand
CCAAAACCGTCAGGGCGGTTCCCTTGCCCACCCCGACAGTTTTAGCCAATCAAATTAAGCGTCATCCAACGCCACGATGCCGGGAAGTTCTTTCCCTTCGAGCAATTCCAGACTCGCCCCGCCTCCGGTGGAGATGTGGCTCATCTTTTCGCCCAGGTGCAACTGTTCCACCGCCGCAACGGAGTCGCCGCCGCCGATAATCGTGGTGGCGCCGGTGCCCGTCAGTTCAGCCAACGTTTGTGCGATCGCCTTAGTGCCCGCCGCGAACTTCTCGAACTCGAACACCCCCATCGGACCGTTCCAAATCACCGTCTTGCAGTCCGCCAGGGCTTCCTGGAACACCTTCACGGAGTCCGGACCGATATCCAATCCCATCCAACCGTCAGGGATGGACTCGACAGCCACCGTTTGAGAATTAGCATCCTTGTCGAACTTGTCGGCGACGATCACATCCGTCGGCAGCAACATGGCGACGCCCTTCTCCTTCGCCTTCGCTTCCAGGGATTTAGCCAACTCCAGCTTGTCCTCTTCCACCAGGGAGTTACCGACGCTGATGCCCCGAGCCTTGTAGAACGTGAAAATCATCCCGCCGCCGAGCAGCAGCTTGTCGCACTTGTCCAACAACGCCTCGATCACGCCGATTTTACTCGACACCTTCGAGCCGCCGACGATCGCCGCCAGGGGACGCTGGGGATTGTCGATCGCCCCCTTGAGGAACTGCAATTCCTTCTCAATCAGATAACCCGCCACGCTGGGACTCAGGTACTTCGTCACTCCTTCCGTGGAAACGTGGGCCCGGTGGGCCGTCCCGAAGGCGTCGTTCACATACAGATCGGCGATCGAAGCCAATTTCTGGGCGAATTCCGGGTCGTTCTTCTCTTCTTCGGCGTAGAAGCGGACATTTTCCAACAACACCACGTCGCCGTCACTCATGGCCGCGACGGTTCCGGCCACTTCCTCGCCGATGCAATCGTCACATTTTTTAACGGTTTTGCCCAACAATTCCGACAGACGCTCCGCCACGGGGGTCAGACGCATGGATTCCACCACTTTCCCCTTGGGACGGCCGAAGTGGCTCGTCAGGATCACCTTCGCCCCCTTGGAGGTCAGATCTTGAATGGTCGGCAGAGCCGCCCGAATCCTGGTATCATCGGTAATGGAGCCGTTGTCGATCGGCACGTTGAAGTCCGCCCGTACCAGCACTTTTTTGCCGGATAGGTCTGATGCCGATAAATTTGCTACAGTTTTCTTAGCCACAGGATTAACCTCCTAAATCGTTTCTTCTGCTTTAATCGAATTGAATGGGGGCGGTACGGGTGATTGGCCAGACAGCCCCGGAGCTGTGGCCAACTCGATGGCACCTCGGCCATCCGAACGTTCACCGTAAACATTCTACCGAAGTCCGCGTCTTGGAGATGCGCGATTATGTTTAAGACCGTTTTATTTGCGATCGATCAGAGTCGAGAAGCCCGCGAGGCCGCCGAAAAGGTTGTCAATATCGTTCAAACCTATCAGGCTAACCTCTATGTTCTCGCCGTAGTCGAACCCAAGGAACCGGAGGGGGAACAGCCCCACTCCGAACAAATGGCTTCCCCCGAGGCTGTCAACCAGCTTTTGAAGGAAGCCCACACCATGTTTACCAACCTCGGCATCGATGCTAAACCCATCGAACGGGAAGGAAAACCCGCCTTCACCATCTGCGACGTCGCCGACGAGATCGACGCCGATTTGATCGTGATGGGATCTCGGGGCATGGGACTCACTGAAGAAGGTGTTGCCGACAGCATCACTAACCGCGTGATCAATCTTTCCCCCTGTGCTGTTCTCGTCGTACCGTGAGATTAGGGTGTAGGGTGTAGGGTGTAGGGTGTAGGGGGAATTAATAATTATTAATTATTAATTGATTGTCCTCCTCCGCCCCCCGACTCCCTCATCATTTGTTATCGTTTCATGACAATTCAATGGTATCCCGGTCACATTGCCAAGGCGGAACGCACCCTCAAAGAACAGCTCAAACGGGTTGACGTGGTGCTCGAAGTGCGGGATGCCCGCATTCCTTTGGCGACTCACCACCCCCAGGTGTCCGAGTGGGTATCCGGGAAAACACGGTTGTTGGTGATCAACCGCCTGGATATGATTCCGCCCCACTTGCGGGAACAGTGGCAGCGGTGGTTCGAGGAAAGGGAGGAGACGCCCTATTTCACCAACGCCCAAAAGGGTCAGGGGGTGGAAGCGGTGGTGAAGGCTACCCGACAGGCGGGGGATAAGGTGAATGAGAAACGGCGGACGCGGGGGATGTTGCCCCGGCCGGTTCGGGCTGTGGTGATCGGATTTCCGAATGTGGGGAAATCTGCTTTAATTAACCGCCTGCTGAAACGGCGGGTGGTGGAGAGTGCTCGGCGGGCGGGGGTGACTCGGAAGTTGCAGTGGGTGCGAATTTCCAATCAAATTGAATTATTGGATGCTCCGGGGGTGATTCCGAGCCGGATCGAGAATCAGGAAGATGCCCTGAAATTGGCGATTTGCGAGGATATCGGGGAAGCCGCCTACGACAATCAGCGGGTGGCGGCGGGGATGGTGGAGTTATTTGCGGATTTGGAATTGCAAGATAAATTGCACGATCGCTACTCTGTAGACGTGGGTTCGCAAACGGGGGAATCCTACCTGCAAAGTTTAGCCGATGATCGCTATCAGGGCGATCGCGAACGGGCTGCCCGTCAATTACTCAACGATTTTCGCAAAGGCTTGTTGGGTGCGATCGCTTTAGAAGTCCCACCAGATTAATGAAAAAAGCAAGCCGTAGGGGCAACCTTATAGGGTTGCCCATTTTTTGAAAAATCTCGGGTTGCCCATTTTTTTGGAAAATATACGGAGGGCGAACGCCATTCGCCCCTACACCCTACACCCTACACCCTACACCCTACACCCTAATTTCTTCGATCGCCCCCAAATAGTCCGGAACCGGTTCCCCGGCGAGCTCGCAGGCGAGGCGATCGACGGCGATGGGGTCGTCGCCCCAGAACACTTGGCCCACCTCCACCGTTTGGCCGCGATCGGGTTTCCAATCGGGACTGATCAATTTGCGATCGGCGTCCACCACCGCCCCGTCAAAGAGATGTCCGATGCAGAAATAGACATCTTGCAACACCAGGGGCACGGACGGACGGTGAAGCTGTCCCCGGGAATTGGGACTTCTGGCCCGGTAGTGCGATCGCGGAAACAGGCCGTAGAGATTTTTCACAGAGGCCGAAATCAGGGGTTGTCCCTTCAAATGCGTCCGTTTCAGGGCGCCGACGGTAATCCGACAGTCCACCTTTCGCAACATTGCCGGCGCCCACATCGATGGGAACCTGACGGGTTTGGGGGACAAATTCGGGTATTCTGCCAGGGGCAGGGTGTCGGCGTCCAAAATTGCCATTCCTTCATCCAACAGGGATTCCACCCCGCGACGGCGGACGATTTCCGGGAGGGACACAGGGGAACAGACCCCCTCGACGATCGCGATTTCGGCGGTGGGATTGGCAGCCCTCAATCCCCGCAACACCGCCCTCAAAACGCCCAAACTCACCGTCACCGGGGGGCCGGCGGGGTAGCCCAAGTTGGGTTTGACGAGAATCCGGCGGGCATCGAAAGCCGATTGCGGGGGGCGGTAGGCGAAGGATATCGCGTCCGCCGAGTCCACTTGAGAATTAATCATGGTCGCGATAAAAGTTGATCAATCTTCAATACATCAAGTTTTGTTAAAAAAATCTCCGTGATTATACCGAGATGGGTCGAGAAGCGGGTATGATAAACTTACGCAAAAACCGAATCTGCGGCTTTTGGAATCACCCCCGGGACAGAGATTGAGGGATTGGAGACACCGATACCAATGCGTGACCAAGATCACTGAAATTTCTGCAATAAATCACAATCTTAAGGTGTGTTCTGTCACTGAACTTACCTTTCTAGGCGCTAAGATTAGGACTGTGGAAATTAAAATCCAGTCCCGTTCTGGTTGTTAATATCCAAAATTACAAATCCTTTTTGACATTCATGCAGGAAAATATCAATGATCTCCACCAAGCAAGCCCAGTTAATTCAGTTTTTACGTTGGGAATTGGCGATCCCCGCCTCCTCCATCGCAATGGCCCTCCGGCACCCCGAGCAAGAATCGGGTCAGCTTCCGATGATTTTGTGGCAGTACGGGCTGGTGACATTAGAACAATTGGACAAAATTTTTGATTGGCTCGAACAGTTCGGGAACACCCCGGATCTGAAATCCCAGCATCAGTCCGGGTCCCCGTCTCGGGAGGCGACCCGAAATCCGATGCCGCTGACGTCATCATCTTACGTCGCCTAGCTTCGGGTTGAAATTTCCGAGTTGAGCGTCTGTTTAAAGGAGATTTAAAAACCTGCATGGGTTAACAAGGGTTATCTACCATGTCAAACATCATCGCGTCCGTTGACGAGTCCTCTCAAAGCGTTTGGGGGGACTCGACT
>JBNGCR010000305.1:0-4488 GCA_050045915.1 Limnospira sp. | reverse complement strand
ATCGCCCCGAAGCAACTTCCAAACATTTGAATATCAAATACTTGTTCATATTATCGACACTATATTTTTTTAAATGTTTCGATGATTCCGGTGCATCAGAGAAGGCTTTGTCTATCACTCTCAAGCTCTCGGATTTTTGCCGAATAATTTGACTTGACATTGAAGTTGCAGATTCGCGATATAAAATTTGTACCGACTGCACGGCAACAAAGGGATAGTGTTTTGCCAGTCGCAGGTAGAAATCCCAGTCTTCACTGGCTTTGAGGGATTCGTCAAAATTGCCCGTGCGATCGATAGCCGATTTACAAATTAAAGCGTTAGAACCATTTTCCAGAAAATTTTTGAGCAAGAGGTAGGGGTATGCATTACCGTTAACCGTGAGATGACCGCCAGGACGAACCCATTGACTCGAATCATCGATCACATCAACCCAGCTATAGGCGACGGCAGCTTCTGGATTATTTGTAAGGGCTTGTAACTGAGCTTCTAACTTATCAGGAGTCCAAAGATCGTCGGCATCAATGAAAGAAATATATTGACCTGTCGCCCCGGAAATTCCACGGTTGCGGCTGGCCGCCAAGCCCGCGTTGGGGTAAGATAAAACTTGAAGTCTGGGATCGGTAAAACTTGACAAAATAGCTGGCGTTGAGTCGGTCGAACCATCGTCAATAATCAGCAGCTCAAAATCAGTAAATGTTTGTTTTAAAACAGATTCGACGGTTTCTCGAATGGTCTTTTCACCGTTGTATACTGGGATCACTACAGAAATCACAGGCATTTGACCCACACCCACTGTTGTCGTCAATAAGGAGGAAGTAATGACAATTGAAACGTTGGCTTTCTTGGTTGGATGCCCCCGTTCCGGAACGACACTCCTCCAAAGCTTGTTAGCTTCTCATTCTCAGATCGCATCATTTCCAGAAACACAATTTTTTCATCATATGTTACGAAGGGGTTACAAGCAGGGTGAAGCGGGATTTGGATTGGTTTCACGCAATCTCAAGCCTCGGTTAGAAAAATTTTTCAGAGAAGACCTCGATCGCCCCGAATTGATCCGACGCTTACCCAAAATACCCCTCAGAGGCTATTATACTCGAAAATTTATCAAAATTTTGAAAGAGTTGGCCGAAGAACAGGGAGGAACAATTTTATTGGAGAAAACTCCCGATCATGTTTACTGTATCAAATATATCGAACAGTATTTGCCTCGGTCAAAATTTATTCATTTGATTCGGAATGGAACTGATGTTGTGGCTTCTCTATATGAAGTGACTCACAATTATCCGGAGCCGTGGGGTGGCGCCAAGAGTATTGATACATGCATTATGGATTGGCTGTTGGCGATTCGAGCCAGTCAACAATATCGCGGTCGGCCCAATCATTTGATTGTCAGATATGAAGCGTTAGTTGAAAAACCAGAAATAGTTTTAGGTCTGATTTGTGAATTTTTAAATATTGAATTTGAAGGCAAAATGATCGATGACTATGCCAAAAAAGCAGATTACATCAGCTTTGAAGAAGGCGGAAGAACCGTTAATACCCGACAAATTAATTCCCATAAATCGGAAAAGTTTTTCACAATTTTTACTACCCAACAACAGGCATACATTATTGACAAACTATCGGTCGTAAATCTTGAAGAAATCAGTCAGTAAAGCCCTCATTCTCGGTTCTAAGTATCCAGTACAATAATACCCCGACGATCGCCCCCACCTCCCCAATTACGGGAATCCGAATCATCCGGTGGGGCGATCCATCACCAGTATGCCCCGCCGATCGCCCAAAATCAAGAGATGACAACCATAAGATGTGAGACATAGCGCCCATGACCGTACTCGAAAAGGGACAGATCACGATCCACACCGAGAACATCTTCCCGATCATCAAAAAATCCCTCTACACCGACCACGAGGTATTCCTGCGGGAACTCGTCTCCAACGCCGTCGATGCGATCGCCAAGCTGAAGATGGTCGCCCGCCGAGGGGAATACTCCGGGGACATCGGCTCACCCGAGATCGCGATCGCGATCGATAAAGACGCCAAAACCCTCTCCGTCAGCGACAACGGCATCGGCCTCACCCCCGACGAAATCAAAAAATACATCAACCAAGTCGCCTTCTCCAGCGCCGAAGAATTCATCCAAAAATACCAGGCCAACGAAGGAGAATCCATCATCGGCCACTTCGGGCTCGGGTTCTACTCCTCCTTCATGGTCGCCAAACAGGTGGAAATCGACACCCTCTCCTACCAAGAGGGCGCCCAAGCCGTCCACTGGACCTGCGACGGTTCCCCCGAATTCCAACTCGAAGACTCCGCCCGCACCGAACGCGGCACCACCGTCACCCTCACCCTGATGGATGACGAACACGAGTACCTCGAACCCGGCCGCATCAAGCAACTGATCAAAACCTACTGCGACTTCATGCCCGTCCCCATCAAAATGGACGGCGAAGTCATCAACCGCCAGAAAGCCCCCTGGCGCGAATCCCCCAACAACCTCACCAAAGACGACTACCTCGATCTTTACCGCTACCTCTACCCCTTCCAGGAAGATCCCCTGCTGTGGGTGCACCTCAACACCGACTATCCCTTCATCGTCAACGGCATCCTTTATTTCCCCAAACTCAGACCCGATGTGGATGTCACCCAGGGCAATATCAAACTGTTTTGCAACCAGGTATTCGTCAGCGACCACTGCGAGGAAGTGATCCCCAAATTCCTGATGCCGTTGCGGGGCGTGATCGACAGCACCGACATCCCCCTCAACATCTCCCGCAGCGCCCTGCAAAGCAACCGCACCGTCCGCAAAATCGCCGACTACATCGCCAAAAAAGTCGCCGATCGCCTCAAAGAACTCTACCGGGACGATCGCAAAGAATACATCCGTTGCTGGCAGGATGTCGGCACGTTTGTCAAGTTCGGTTCCCTCAACGACGACAAATTTAAAAAGCAAGTCGAAGATATCCTGATCTTCCGCAGCACCTACCAACCTCCCGCCGAGGAAGGGGAGGCAAAAACCGCCGAAGTCCAGGTGCAAACCGAGGAGGGAGACGCCTGGGAAGAGGTGAAATCGGACAGTGAAAAATCCGCCAGCACCGACGAACAGGGGCGCTACTACACCACCCTCAGCGAGTACCTGGAGCGGAACCAATCCCGCCACGAAAATCGGGTCTTTTACTGCACCGAGGAGGCTTCCCAAGCCACCTATGTAGAACTGCACAAGAGCCAGGGTTTGGAAGTGTTATTCCTCGACTCCTTTATCGACACCCACTTTATCAGTTTCCTGGAGCGGGAACACTCCGATGTCAAATTCTCGCGGGTAGACTCCGAACTCGACGACACCCTGATCGAAAAAGATAAAGAATCGGAAATCGTCGATCCCAAAACCAACAAAACCCGCAGCGAACAGATCAAGGAGTTGTTCGAGAAGTCCCTCAACAAACCCCGCCTGAATATCCGCACCGAATCGCTCAAGTCGGAGGATACCCCCCCGGCGATGGTTCTGCTGCCGGAGGCGATGCGGCGGTTGCAGGACATGACGGCCCTTTTACAACAGCAAAAAGCCGACTTCCCCGAGGATCATATTTTGTTGGTGAATACCGCCCACCCGCTGATCCAAAATCTGGCGAGTTTGAATCAGGGGACGATTATCCAAGAGGGTGGCGAGTCTCCCTCCGAGGAACTGGCAAAAATGATCTGCCACCACGTTTATGACTTGGCGTTGATGGCTCAAAAGGGCTTTGATGCCGAGGGTATGAAAGATTTCGTGGAGCGATCGAACCACGTTTTGACCCGGCTGACCGAACGGGCGATGTAGGTGTCGAAAATCCCCCTAAATCCCCCTTGGAAAGAAGGGGGACTTTTTGACTCCCCAGGGCTGTTTCATTCTCGGTTCAAAATGGTCGAGGGTGACTATGAAAACCGTTAATGGGAGCCAGGAGCAAGGGTTTTTTTTGGTCAAAAATACCTTTTCATTCCAAAAAAACTCCCTCTTCCCCCTCCCCTTCCTCTGCTTCCTCTGCTCCCCCTGCCATTTTTCGGGGGAAAATGAAACGGCCCTGCTTTTTGACTCCCCCCTCGTCAAGTATGGGGGGTTCCCATCAACCATACAAAAACCCGACCTCGCGAGGAAGTCGGGTTTTTGTTTCAGAGCGGGTGACGCGATTCGAACGCGCGACATTCACCTTGGCAAGGTGACGCTCTACCACTGAGCTACACCCGCATTTCATCAGACTTTTCTCATAGTCGCACAGAAAAATCAGTTTGTCAACACTTCCGGAAAAAAATTTTTTCCCGCTCCCCCGAACAATGGCTGGACGGGCGGAGGGGGCGGAGGAAGCGGAGGAAGCGGAGGAGGCGGAGGAAGCGGAAGGGAAACTATCCCCCCATTGCCTATTACCCATTGCCTATTACCTATTACCTATTACCTATTACCGACTCCCGACTCCCGACTCCCGACTCCCGACTCCCGACTCCCGACTCCCGACT
>JBNGCR010000304.1:2219-4520 GCA_050045915.1 Limnospira sp. | reverse complement strand
CGGTGAAAATTACCGACGCCGACGTTTATGACCTGTACGGGCACACGGTTTGAAAAAATAGCGCGTAGTGAATTGTAGGGGCGCAAGGCTTGCGCCCTGATTTTTAGTGCTTTCGCGTAGTGGACCGTTTCGGCTAAAATGAGGCAAAATTCAAAACGGAGCATCGGGCATCTTGCCTGTGGATTCAGATCCGATCGCCTCATTTAAGATGAAACAGTCCAGTAGGGTGCGTTCCCACTCATCAATCGATTTCGGGGCGGAGGTGATAGTAGGGAACGCACCAAAAGAGATGATGAAGTCCGGGCGATGCGGGTTTTAAGACGGCGTTGGCAAACCCTCAACCCTCACCGCTGTTGGCTTCGGAGGCCGATCGCCTTTTTTTGATCCAAAATTTTGCACCTTTGAAAGCCAAATAAGCGATGATGCTGCTGATGAAAACTGATATCAAAAATGGATGGGGCAAATTGCCCGATTCTTGTTGCCAGGGAAGGGTCATCCGCTGTTGCTTAAATACCAATCCGCTGGTGGAAGCAACGATCGCACCCCCGGCAATTCCCACACCGATCGCTTGTAAGTTATCCTGTAGGTTTTGGTTGGTTTCTTGGATTTGGCGATCGCGTTCTGCCTGGTCAATTTCTACCAAACCGCGAATGGTGGAAATGGTGGTATCGAGTAAGTGATAACCGGGTTGGAAGTAGTTCAAATCGGCGCGGATTTGCTCTTGAAAGGTGGGGGCTTCTTTTTGGGCGAATAACCGCCAACCCTCCGCCGGGGTTTGGGCGAGCTGTTCCATGCGTTCCAGGGTGGCTTGATAGTTCTTGGCGTTGATGGCGATCGTGTTGCGGGCGTATTCCAGGTTTCGCAGTTGTTTGGAATAGTCCAGGGAGGCCGTCAGCAGTTTTTTGAGGGTGATTTTTAGGGTGTTCAGGTCGTCGGCGGTGAGGGTTTCTCCCGTGGCGCGATCGAGGTAATTTTGATTGAATTGATTTAACTCGGTTTCGTTGTCGGTGACGATGCGATCGGCGCGATCGTAATAAATTCTGCTATCTTGAAATGTTTTGCAGATTTTGTGATAATATAACAGTAGTTCCGGCAAGTCCCAATAACACTTTTGCAGGGTCAGGGTCGGCTGTTCTTCAAATAGAAACCATATCAATAAATGACCGTAGGGATTTTCTTGTAAATCCGCCCTGGGGTTGCCGTATTCGTAGAGATAGCCGCCAAACAGGTTGTAGGCGCGATAGAAGGGCGGGAATTTTTCGGGGTTTTGGGGTTGAAAGAAACTCAGCCAGCACTGGCGGGCGAGGGGTTCCAAGTCGCGGATATTTTCGGGGGATTTTTGGTTTAAATAGGCGCTCAATAACAGCGTCTGACCCAAATTTGAGGTGGAGTCGGGTTCGGGGTGAAAGCAGTTATCGGGGTTGAATTTTCCCAGGTCGGCTATTTTATATTTGTCTTTGCCGGGTGTTTCCGGTTGGTAGATATTGAGATTGAGGGCATAACTGTCGTGGAGAGATTGGGGATAAATAAAACCTTCTAATTTATCGTCTTTTGTGGTAAAATCTTGGATGGAACGTTCATCATCGGATAGGGTCAGCAAATCGAAATTTTGGCAGGGCTTGTCTTCGCGGATGGGCAACGCCACGCCAACCTCGAAGGCGTCGAGGATTTTTCGATATCTCGCTTTCACCCATTCGGGGTTGATGTTGTCTAAATTTTGGGTTGATTTTCCATCGGTGGAAGTCACCAAGCCACTGTGGTATTGATAGGCGAACCAATACAGACTGGGGGCATAAATTGGGGCGATCGTTTCGCTCATTTGCCGATCATCTTATTTTTTGGATTGTTCTTCAATAGCCTTTTGCACTCTTTCCTCCAGTAAGGCTTTATTATAGACAATTTCGGGGCGATCGCCTTCTGCGGGTTTGGGAATTTTTTCACTCTTTTTTAACATATTGGCGCGATCCGCCGCCAGTTGTGTGCGATCGAGTTTGATGTTATGATCTTTACACCAGATCTTGATGGCTTGGGCGAGTTGCGGCGGTCTGTCTTCGGCGGCGGCTAATTTTGGTTGGAGGGTTGCCAGGTTGGTGTCCGAGTTAGTTTTCGCTTGTTCGAGGTAGGTAAGGAAGTCTTGAATGTAGAGGACAGAATCCGAGGGAATGTAATTTTCAGTCATGGCGATTATCGGGGTTTGGTCAATGATTTGATTGTATCATATCCTGTTTTTTTCGCCAATTCTTTTTAATCCTCTTTAGAGGATTTGTGCTGTGAGCTTGGGAATTGATTCCCAAGCGGTTT
>JBNGCR010000304.1:0-2119 GCA_050045915.1 Limnospira sp. | reverse complement strand
AGAGGATTTGTGCTGTGAGCTTGGGAATTGATTCCCAAGCGGTTTTGTCGTTCAACCGGATTCGATCTGATTTCGAGCTAACCCGCCTTGAAATGAATTTCAAGGCTCACAGCAAAAGTCCACTCAAGTGGACTGGGTTGGGGCAATTGTGTTCGAGTCATCTGGGCAGTTGTTATCTATATCGCTTTGCAATCCTCTTTAGAGGATTTGTGCTGTGAGCTTGGGAATTGATTCCCAAGCGGTTTTGTCGTTCAAATTATAACCCCTATAAGCCGATCGCAACAAAAGCTGACCAATATTTCGGGTCGGTGAAGGGGGAGTCTTGGTCGTAATCCAACAGTTTGAAAGCGCATTCATCTAGGTCATTTTTCGATAACTTCCAATCCCCTTTGAACCAGTTCAATAAATCCGCTTTGGTCTGCCGCCGCATCCAGGTTTGAGCCGCTTTTAACGCTTCGGCGATGCTTTTGTCCGGGTTAAATTCTTGGTAGAAGCGGATGGCTAAAAGGGCCGTGGCGAAGTCGTCCACGCACCACAAACTGCTCACCACCGAGGGGGCGCCGGCGTAGAAAAAGCCGCTGGCTAATCCGATATATTCGTCGGTGAAGAGACTGCCAATGAGCCCGGTTTCGCAGGCGGACAGCATCACCAACAGGCAGGCGGGGAGCTCCAGGTTGGCGTAGATTTCCCGGAGGGTGAGGCCCTGGTGTTCCGTGTCGAAGCGGCGACCGTCCCGGAGGGTGAGGGTGCGGCGGTCCTCGGCGGGGGGGGGTGCATCCCCGGCTAAAATGAGGGCTGAGTTGAGGGGATTTTCGCCGTCAAACCCGCCGTGGCAGGAAAAATGAACGAAAAGGCTCCGGCTCAGTTGGTCGAGGGTGGCGGGGGAATTTAGGGCGACCTTGTTGGCTTCGTGGTGTTTGAGGATGTGGGTGTCGGGGTCGAAGCGACGGCGGATGAATTCCACTTCCACATCGGTGTAGGGGAGGTCTTGGGTGGGGTTTTGGATGGCGAAGAATGGGCCGGCGGCGGCGGGGCGGCGGCGGGTGTGGATGTAGTCGAGAATCTGGCAACTGGGGGCGAACCGCACGCCTTCGGAAAAATAATCGATTAAGTGCGTCCGGTTTGTAGTGGGCTCTTCAGAGCGCTCTACGGGTAAGGCGTGGAGGGGGAACAGGTGCAGGTACAGGTGGGGGACGAGGATGAGGGTGGTGCACGCGGCGCAGGTGTCGAGGAGCTCGGGGAGGTCCAGGAGTCCGGCGAGCTCGGCGAGGCGGGGGGCGAGGTGGTTGTACCAGGTGTCTTGGCGGTAGTCGGAGAAGTAGGTTTCGTTGAACTCGTCGAGGGCCCGGCGCCGCTCGGGGGTGTAGGTGTGGGGGCGGATGTGGGGGCGGTTGTCGCGGAGGGTGACGGTGAAGGCCCAGGCGCCGAGGTCGGGATCTCGGGGCAGATACCATTCGATGAGGGCGGTTTCCGGGGTCAGGAGTCGGGTGAAGTCGGGGAGTTGGGGGCGGACGTCCCGGATGGCCTCGAACTCGGGGTCGTCGATTTCGGCGAGGAGGGTTTCCCGCTGTTGGATGAGACTTTGCAGTTGGGTGGGGTGTGGGGTGTGCTCGGTGGGGTGTGGGGTCGTTCTGCTTCCCGTCTCCCCATCTGCCTGTTCTCCATTTCCCTCTCTGCTTGTCTCCCCGTCGCCGAAGGACTGTTGCAGGGCGGCGATTTCTCGGTTGAGTTGGCGGTAGCGTTGCTGTTGTTCGGGGGTGGCGTTTTTGGGTACGAGGTCCGCGCCGCTGAGGAGTTCGAGGAGGGTGCGGGATTTGCTGCGCTCGACGGTGAGGAGGGCTTGTTCGTAGCGTTCCAGGTGGATGCAGGCCTGCACCATTTTACCGTAGAGGGGCAGGGCGTCTTCGATGAGTTGGCGTTTGGTGTCGGGGGAGGTGGCCCAGTTGCGGCTTTGTTCGACGGCGCGGATGGCGTTGTCGTAGCCGAAGATGGCGGTTTCCCAGTTTTGTTCCTCAAATCCCAAGTCGCCGAGGTTGCGTCCGGTTCCCAAGCAGTTCAGGGGGAAAGTTGCGGGGGTTCTGACTAGCAAGGAGTCTCGGTAGCAGGCGATCGCATCTTC
>JBNGCR010000303.1:0-4520 GCA_050045915.1 Limnospira sp. | reverse complement strand
CCGGAACCCGAACCCGCGCCGGAACCCGAACCCGCGCCGGAACCCGAACCCGCGCCGGAACCCATAGACGAACCCGCACCGGAACCCATAGACGAACCCGCACCGGAAACTGAAACTCCTGAAGCGAATGCCGATCCGAAAGAGTCCCCCAAACCCCCGACGTTCTTTCCCGAATCAGAACCCGAAGCGAGTGCAGTTCAGGAAAATGGGGCCGAGGAGGTGAACAAAGAACTGGAGGATTCTTGAGTTGGGGTCATCCGTTCTGCTGGCTATCCCGCCGCCCCAACTCGTAAACGCCGCACAGGACGGCGGCAATCACGCCGATGCTGATCGACCAACTGCGGCCCAAACCCAATTCGACTCCCCAATTACAGAGTCCTCCGACAATCAAAAAAGGTACGATGCTGAAAATAGACCCCCAAAACGCATTTTGGGATTCTCGGGCCGTGCGGGTGCGTTCAAATTCTTCCTCTGAAGTGTAGAGCGATCGCTCCGCAAAGTTGAACCAGCGGGTGAGTTGCTGCATCACCCATTCGCTCACCGGAGAAAACCCCCAGTACAGAGCCAGTGACCACAATGCCGTCCCCGCGATCGCCGTGGCGTTGAAAGTGAATGAAAAGGGAAAAATGTCGATCAGCATGGGTCATGTGATGGCAGCGTCTGCAAAAACCTAACATAAAATTTGCGAAATTTGTTCGATCAGCCCCCATCATCGAGTAGAATACTCCGTCATAGTTAGCAAGCATTTCGATCCGGTCGATCGCCTGGGGTGAGAGAATCTCCAATCTGGGCGATCGCGCCGCCCGATCGCAACCCCATCTATTAAAATCCCTTGTGGTGCATCCAGTCATGCAGTTTCGGTGATTGAGGAATCAAGAATTATGGCAAAATTCCAACCGCTACGGGCGCCGGGGCGTCACATCCGCCTCAAACAGATAGTGTTGCTGGCAACGGGATGCATCGGTCTGAGCTTGATTCCTTTGGGAGGGCAACAATTGGAAGTCGGCACCCGCCAGGCCCGAGCCTCCCAAGTCGCGGTGGGAATCAACTGGAACGGTGCCTCCTTCCCCGTCGAAAACTTTCTCGAATACACCTCCCCCTTCGGATACCGCGGCAGCGGGTTTCACTACGGCCTGGATCTGGCCGCCCCGATGGGGAGCTACATCCGCAATTGGTGGACTGGACAAGTCGTCGAAGTCTGGGAAGACAGTCGCTGTGGCACCGGTATCGTCATCCAGTCCGGCCAGTGGGAACACATCTACTGCCACGTCCAGGGATACGTCCAAAAAACCGCCGACGGCACCTATTTTATCGATCGCGACGGTGGCATCCAACTCCGGCAAGGGCAAATGGTCCCCGCCGGAACCCGCATCGCCCGAGTCGGAATGACGGGCAGAACCACAGGCCCCCACTTGCACTGGGGGCTCAAATATGGCGGACAGTGGGTCGATCCGGCCCGGGTTCTGATCGCCATGTACGACCAGCAAAATCGGCGGTACTCCCAGCGTTAAGGAGTTCGGGGGCCGGGAGGGGACACTCCGGATGTCCCCAACTCTCTTTATCCTTTCTTCAAACTGATCGCCATCTGCCGTTCCGGGAGCGTCGTATGCTCGGCCACTAGACGGCGGAACTCTTCCCCTTCGATGGTTTCCCTCTCCAGCAGCAGGTCCACCAGGCGATCGAGCAAGACCCGGTGTTCCCGCATGATCCGGCGGGCGCGATCGTAGCCCCGGAGCGCGATCGCCCGGATTTGGTGGTCGATTTTCGTCGCCACCTCCTCAGAATATTCCGACTGGCTGGGGAAGCCCCGCCCCAAAAACACCTGTTCGCCGGGATGTTCCAGGGCCACCGGACCCAAATCGGACATTCCGTAGCGCGTCACCATCTCCCGGGCTAAATTCGTCACCACTTGGATGTCATTGCTCGCGCCAATGGTCACTTCCGCTTCCCCGAACACCTCCTGCTCCGCAGCCCGCCCGCCCAAAGCAATGGCGATCTGATCCATCAGCCAAGCCCGGGTGTAGAGCCCGCTATCGACCATCTCCTCGTTGAACATCTGCTGGGCAAACCCGCCCACGCCCCCCGATCGCGGGATGATCGTTACTTTGTTGAGGGGGTCAGAATTTTCCAAAAGTGTCATCAACAGGGCGTGTCCGACCTCGTGGTAGCCGATCAGCCGCTTTTTCTTGCAGTCGAGGAGGGGCGTCAAAGCCAGCCCGATGGTGATCCGGTCGATCGCGTCGTCAATTTCTAACAGCGAAATCGCATCTTTGCGCCGCCGAGCCGTCAAAATCGCCGCCTCGTTGAGCAAATTTGCCAGATCCGCCCCCGAGAGCCCCGGAGTCCGCCGCGCGATCGCCTCCAAAGACACGTCCTCCGCCAACTTCTTATTGCGGGCGTGAACCTGGAGGATGCCCAGACGGCCGTTGTAACTCGGCAAATCCACGATCACCTGCCGGTCAAACCGTCCGGGCCGCAGCAGCGCCGCATCCAACACGTCCGGGCGGTTCGTCGCCGCGATCACGATAATCCCCGGATTCCCCTCGAACCCGTCCATTTCCGTCAACAACTGGTTGAGAGTCTGTTCCCGCTCGTCGTTGCCACCCCCGATTCCCGCGCCCCGCTGCCGCCCCACGGCATCGATTTCGTCGATAAAAATCAGGCAGGGCGCGTTCTCCTTCGCCTTTTTGAACAGGTCCCGCACCCGGGAAGCGCCCACCCCGACGAACATTTCCACAAATTCTGAGCCGGAGATGCTGAAAAAGGGTACCCCCGCTTCCCCGGCGACGGCCTTCGCCAGCAGGGTTTTACCAGTCCCCGGCGGGCCGACGAGCAGCACCCCCCGGGGAATTTTGGCCCCGATCGCGGTGAATTTTTCCGGGGATTTTAAGAAGGTGACGACCTCCTGCAGTTCTTCCTTGGCCTCTTCGATCCCCGCCACGTCGTCGAACAGAATCCCGGTTTTCGCCTCCATCTGGAACCGCGCCCGAGATTTGCCGAAATTCATCGCATTTCCCGAAGACTGGGTGGAACGGCGCAGGATCATCAGCAGAAACGCCAAAACGACTACGATCACCAGGATGTTGACCACCAAACCCATCGCCGCGCTGTTGTCCGCCGAGGGTTTCACCTCGTAGTCCACATCCCGATCTCGGATGGCATCCATCAGTTCCGGATTGGTGTCGAAGAGTCCGACATATCGGCTCTGCTCTCGATTTTCCGCGTCCGTGTAGGTCACTTTCGCCATCTGGCGGGAGGGATCTTCTTCAATTCGGATCACCTGTCCCGCTTCGATTTTCTGCAATAACTCGGTGTAACTGAGGCGATCGGAATTGTTCTGGGCGAGGGCGGGAGTCCCCAACAGGATACTTTGGGCGATCGCCCAACTCCCTAAAATCCGCCACAGATGTTTTTTGGTCACTGACGGTTTCGCGGCCCGCCGTCCGAATCCGTCGATCCAGGAACCTTTCATATCAATATTTGCCCTTTCCTGTTGCTGTATCCTCTTCAGTCTAAGTCGAGGCGTTTCTATAGTGTAGCGCTCCCCAGTCCGATGCTTGGGGGGGAATTGGGGCGATCGCCAAACGCCTTTTCAATATCTCTAGCACAGGCATCTTGCCTGTGATCACAAGCGAGATGCCGATTTGACGCGACGATCGCAACTATCCCGCGATGCTGTAACAATTTGGGGACGATCGCAGATCTATTATTTATGATCAAGGTTACAGTTGTCACAAAACTGCCCATGTCCTTCCAATACCCCATCCCCCAAACCGACCCGCCGCGATCGCCCCGGGAAACCCTTCCCACCATGTACGATTTACCCAGCGAAGACCCGGAGGAACCTGGATTGCCCGACGAATTTCACTATCGCCAACCCCCCCTCCTGAGTCAAACCTTTCAACCCAAAACTTACCCGCCAGAGCAGGTTTTTAGTGCCGGGGATATGAACCTTTATTATGATATTCGTCACTTTTCTTGGTACAAACGCCCGGATTGGTTCGGAGTCGTCGGCGTGTCGAAACTTTACGACGATCGCGACTTGCGTTTGAGCTATGTGATGTGGCAAGAAATGGTGCCTCCGACGGTGGTGGTGGAACTGTTGTCGCCGGGGACGGAAAGAGAAGACTTGGGCCGGACGACGCGCCTGAGTACCGCTCCGCCCACCAAATGGGAAGTTTACGAACAAATTTTAAAGGTTCCCTATTATATTGTTTTTGACCGCTACAGCGATCGCCTGCGGGGGTTCGTCCTCACGGCGGGTTTTTATCAAGAATTGCAGTTGGCGGAACCCAAAATTTGGATCCCCCAATTGGAGTTGGGTTTGGGATTGTGGGCGGGAGACTATGAAGGAATGAACCGCCTCTGGCTGCGGTGGTACGATGGGGAGGGAAATTGGATCTCGACCCCCGTCGAACAAAAAGCGATCGTCCAAGATGAATTGGAAACTGAACGTCAACGGGCCGAAACTGAACGTCAACGGGCCGAAACTGAACGCCAACGGGCCGAAACTGAACGCC
>JBNGCR010000302.1:0-4557 GCA_050045915.1 Limnospira sp. | reverse complement strand
GACACGGACGGGGACGGTATCCCCGATTTCCGGGAGGTCAACGCGGTGCCTGAGGCTGAGGATGACAATACCGGAACGATCGCCGGAGAACCCGTCACCATCGCGGTTCTCGACAACGACAGCGACCCGGATGGGGATGTCCTCAGCATCGACCGTTTCGATGCGGTGTCCGCCAATGAGGGAAGCGTCACCCAGGATGGCGATACCTTGATTTACACTCCCGCCCCCGATTTTAGCGGTACGGATACCTTCAATTACACCGTCACCGACAATAACGGCGGAACGGATACGGCGGCCGTTACCGTGGAGGTTGAGGAGATTTTTGAACGGCCGACTGTTGTTTTTCCGGCTTTTGTCGTGACTGAACCTCCCGTCATTGAACCGGAAGAACCCGTTATCGAACCGCTGTTCCGGGACGATAGTCCGGCGCCCTTGGAGGTTTGCTGCGAATGTCCGCCGTCTCCCCAAATTGACCCGATTACTCTCCCGGTCCATCCGATTCTGGATGCGATCGCTTTCCCGGAACTTCCCGATGTGTCGAATGGTGATTCGGAAGGGACGGAAAATGACGATCAGTTAATCGGAAGCGACGAAAACGAGTTTTTTGAAGCTTTCGGCGGCAACGATACCCTCCTTCCCGGCGGCGGGGATGATGAAGCCTTCGGCGGTTCCGGCGACGACCTGATATTCGACGGGATGGGAAATGACTACCTGAAGGGAGGTACGGGCAACGATACGGTGATCGGCGGCCCGAGTGGTTCGGAATCCCTGGGCGACGATGAGAGCGATAATGATGTCATCTACGGCAACGAGGGCGACGATTTACTGGCCGGAAATCTGGGTCGAGACACCCTCCACGGAGGCGAAGGAAGCGATCGCATACACGGCGGTAAGGACAATGATTGGGTTCTGGGCGAACAGGGGGACGACACTCTCATCGGCGATGAGGGGGACGATACCATCCTCGGCGGGACGACCAATACCACCGTTGAAGATATGGACGGACGGGATTACCTCTGGGGCGGTCCCGGCAACGATTCCATGTTCGGCAACCAGCAGAATGATACTTTGGTGGGTGAGTCCGGCGACGACGGCCTCCACGGGGGTAAGCAGGACGATCTCCTCTTCGGGGACGAAGGGAATGATACTCTCTATGGCGAGGAGGATAACGATACCCTGATCGGTGGCCCGAGCGGTCCGCAACCTCTGGGCGATACTGGCGATCGCGATCTGTTGTTCGGCGACGAGGGCGATGATTGGCTGGTGGGGAATTTGGGCCGGGATACCCTCCACGGCGGGGACGGAAATGATCGCGCCCACGGGGGCAAAGATAATGACTACATTTTTGGCGAAAAGGGTAATGATACCCTTGTCGGCGAACAGGGTGATGATACCCTCCTCGGCGGGACTAGCAACGACCTCGACCAGGAACCCCGGGATGTCGGCGGACGGGATCTCCTGTTCGGTGGGGCCGGAAATGATGTCATCAATGGCAACGAAGGCGACGATACCCTGGTGGGGGGAGACGACGACGACAAGATCAACGGGGGACAGGATGACGATATCCTGTTCGGTGAGGGCGGAAATGACTTCCTGTTGGGCGATAAAGGCAATGATACCCTCTGCGGTGGGGACGGCAACGACACCCTGCGGGGCGACCATGCTGACGACGGCAACTCCCCCGCTGTCGGCGCCGAGGGACAGCAGGATTGGATGTCCGGCGGGGCCGGCGATGACCTGATGTATGGGGATGAAGGCCGGGATACCCTCTGCGGTAACGAAGGAAACGATACCCTCCACGGCGGTAAGGACGACGACAGCCTCAGCGGTTGCGAGGGGGATGACCTGGTGTTGGGTGAGATGGGGGATGATATCTTGTTCGGGGGCGACGGCAATGATACCCTCACGGGTGGGGAAGGGAGCGATCGCTTCGTCCTCGCCGTCAATCCGGGTTTGGACCGGATCACCGATTTTCAGGTGGGTGTCGATTTCATCGCCCTCGAAGGCGGGTTGACTCGGGAACAGGTGCAGATGACTCAAGACGGCGCCGATGTTATTGTCTCTTTCGACGGCCAGCAATTGGCTATTTTTGAGGGGGTCAATTCGGATGCTTTGGAGTTGTCAGGATTCTTGTAATATCGATCCGCAGATTACGCAGATTGACGCAGATTTAATTGTCGGGTTATATCTGTTGTTATATCGAATCCGGTTAAATACCCGCAAGCCAATTCCGGCTCCCCCCTTTTTCCCCCCTTACAAAGGGGGGCCGGGGGGGATGGGGGTTGGGGGGGATCTCCGATTCTCTGGTCAATAACCGGATTTGATATTAGAAACCGGGTTTCTATCTGCAACTTTGGTCTTTCACCAAAAACTTTCTGGGAAACCCGGTTTCTTTGTTTCGTTGGAGATTTTAATTTTGAACTGCAGATTTTTCGCCCGTCTAATTGTCGGCAGTTTGTCCCTATTTTGGGCAATTCCAACTATTGCTGAAAATGATAGGATTCCTAATCCCGATCGCCGCGAAGGTTGCGATCTTTTGGTCTTCGGTAGCGGACTGGGGGGGGTAGCGGCGGCTTACGAGGGATTGCGGTTGGGACGCACGGTTTGTTTGACGGATATCACGGACTGGGTGGGGGGGCAGATTTCCGCCCAGGGGACTTCCGCCCTCGACGAACGGCCGACGCAGCGATCGCTTTTATTTTATCCTCGCGGTTATCTGGAATTGCGCGATCGCATTGAGGAAAAGTACGGTATCCTCAATCCCGGCGCCTGTTGGGTGAGTGAGTCCTGTTTCCGCCCCGACGACGGCCACGCCATTTTATTGGAAATGTTGCAAGAGGCGGCAAAACGGGGAAATGGTACTTTAAAATGGTTTCCCAATACGGTGCCGAAATCTCTGGAAATTGAGGATCGCCAAATTGTCAGTGCGATCGCCATCCAACACCAACCGGCGCCGGGTACGCCGCCCCTCAACACCGAACCCCTCTCCCGAGTCATTGAGGATGCCTACCGCTTCGAGGACTCGGACCGTTTCGACAAGACGATTATCGAATTTGTCCCCGCCAACTCGGGCCGCCAAGCCGCCGACTGGTACGTTATCGAAGCGACGGAAACCGGGGAAATTATCGGCATGACGAATATTCCCCACCGCCTCGGCATCGACGCCCGCACCCCCCTCGAACCCACCTCCTCCAGCGAAACGGGCGACCCCTATTGTACCCAGGGTTTCACCTACACCTTCGCGATGGAGGCCCTGCCGGGACCCAAACCCCACGAGTTGCCCGCATTTTACGATCGCTATGCCCCCTACTACAGCTATGAGTTGGAACGGCTGGCCAATTTCACCCTGGTTTACACCTACCGCCGCATCCACAGCGAACAGCCCGAGGGTCCCTTTTCCCCCAATCCCCGCCAATGGGATATCATTCCGGGGGACATCTCGATGCAAAACTGGACCTGGGGCAACGATTACCGCCCCGGCACGGCGGAGGACAATTTAATCCTGACGCCCCGACAACTGGCCGCCACGGGGCAGCTAGACCCCGGAGGTTGGATGGGCGGCGTGCGGGTGGAGACGCTGGCAAGGGGGGAAGAGAACGCCGTGGGGTTTTTCTATTGGCTGGTGGAGGGGACCACGGATTCCCAACTGGGGGACGGGTTCAAGGAACCCCACCCGGATCACCGCTTTTTGCAGGGGTTGGACTCGCCGATGGGGACGGTTCACGGACTGTCCAAGTTTCCCTACATGAGGGAAGCGAGGCGGATTATCGGACGCCCGTCTTACGGCCAGCCGGAGGGGTTTACGGTGTGGGAAACGGACATTTCTCGCAACGATTTCGGCAAGGATTTTTACCGGGAAAATTTCTCGTCTCAGGAGTATCGGGAATTGTGGATGGCGTTGGCGGGGTTGGAGTTGCCGGAGATGGTGGCGGAAAATCTGACGCCGGAGGAGATTGGGAGGCGATCGCGATCGACGATTTACCCGGATACGGTGGGGATCGGACATTATGCGATCGACTTTCACCCCTGCATGACGCTGAGTCCCCCGGAAACGCCGGGAAATACGGAACGGGAGGGGGAACGCCTGGGACAGGGGGCGGCGTATCCGTTCCAAATACCGCTGCGGGCGATGATTCCCCAGGAAATCGACAATTTGTTGGTGGCGGGGAAGAGTATCGCCACCAGCCATATCGCGGCGGCGGCGTATCGGGTGCACTCGTTTGAATGGTCCTCGGGGGCGGCGGCGGGGACGGCGGCGGTTTTTGCGGGCGATCGCGATATTTTTCCCTATGAATTGGTGGATGAGTTGCCGCGGCGGGAACCGCTTTTGGAGGAGTTGCAGTGGATTTTGGAACAAAACAACAATCCGATCGCGTTTCCCAAGACTTCGATTTTTAACAATTCTTGGGAGGAGTGGCAGTAGGGGCGACTATTTTCTGTCATCTTCCTGTCATTTTTCCTGTTTAAAGTGACAGTATCGAGTTCAAGAAGGCAGAATCAAGAGATGACAGAGATTCAAGCGGGAACAACAGTAACAGGAGTGGTCACGGATTTTGC
>JBNGCR010000301.1:0-4560 GCA_050045915.1 Limnospira sp. | reverse complement strand
TGAGTTGGGCGATCAGAAACAAGCTGACCGCCGTCACCAACCAAGCGACAATCAAATTCACCAGTGAAGCATCGAGCATGGTTTCGTCCTCCGAATGAAGTTCTTTGACTGTTGCTATTAAACATTAAATCGGAACAATACCACGTCTCCTTCTTGAACTACATACTCTTTCCCCTCGGATCGAACCAATCCTTTTTCCTTCGCCGCATTCATCGATCCGTGTTTCACCAAATCCTGATAGGCGATGGTTTCCGCCCGGATGAAACCCCGTTCAAAGTCCGAGTGAATCACCCCTGCGGCTTGGGGTGCGGACATCCCAGCCCGGATCGTCCAGGCCCGAGTTTCCTTCGGCCCGGTGGTCAGAAAGGTTCGCAAACCCAACAGTTCGTAGGTGGCTGTGATCAAAGATTTGAGGCCCCCTTCTTCCACCCCCAGGGATTCCAAAAAATCCTGTCGTTCCTCATCCGACAATTCGATCAATTCCGATTCCACCTGGGCGGAAATAATCACGACCTGGGCATTTTCTCCCGATGCGATCGCCCGCACCTTTTCCACCCACTCATTCCCCGTCGCCAAATCCTCTTCCGACACATTTGCCGCGTAAATGATCGGCTTGCGCGTTAGCAGTCCCAGAGACTTGATCGCCTCGGTTTCTTCCTCCGTCAAATCCGCCAGTCGCGCCGATTTTCCTTCATTTAAAACCGCCGCCACCTTTTCCAGCGCCCCCAATTCCAGTTGAGCCTCCTTGCTGGTGCGGGCCTGTTTGCGGGTGCGATCGATGCGACGTTCCACCTGGCTCAAATCCGCCAACGCCAATTCCAAATTGATAATTTCGATATCCCGGGCCGGATCGACGGACCCCGAAACGTGGATGATATCATCATTTTCAAAACAGCGCACCACCTGCACGATCGCATCCACTTCCCGGATGTGGGAGAGAAACTGGTTCCCCAACCCTTCCCCCTGACTCGCCCCCTGCACCAGTCCGGCGATATCCACGAACTCGATGCGCGTCGGGACGATCTGCTCCGAACTGGAAAGTTTCCCGAGCACCTGCAACCGCTCGTCCGGAACCGCCACCACGCCGACATTCGGCTCGATGGTGCAGAAGGGAAAATTGGCGGCCTGGGCCTTGGCATTAGCCACCAGGGCGTTAAAAAGGGTCGATTTTCCGACGTTGGGGAGTCCGACGATTCCTGCTGTGAGCATACCGATTGCAAAGGGTTTTACCTAAGACAGGATAGCAGACGGACATCTCAATTGTGGCGAGAATCAGTGGGGGCGAATACCATTCGCTCCTACAATCAATCTGAGAAACCCGGTTTGGAGAAAACATCCAATCTGTGCAATCTGCGTCATCTGCGGATCGCCCTCCATCAATATGCTCGATCAAAATCAAATCCCTTTACTAAAAGCCCTCAAAGACGTGGCCGATCGCCCCCACGCTGCCTTCTACACCCCCGGACATCGGCGGGGGCAAGGCATTCCCGAACCCCTGGCGGCGGTTTTGGGGTCGCAGGTGTTTCGGGCGGATGTGCCGGAATTGCCGGAATTGGATAATCTGTTCGCGCCGTTCGGGGTGATTCTGGAAGCTCAAGAACTGGCGGCGGAGGCGTTCGGGAGCGATCGCACCCGCTTTTTAATCAACGGCTCTACGGTGGGAATTGTAGCCGCTATCCTGGCGACGTGCAATCCGGGCGAGAAAATTTTAGTCCCGCGAACCGTCCACCGTTCCGTTATTTCCGGGCTGGTGATGTCCGGGGCGATCGCAGTTTTCGTCAATCCCGAAATTGACCCGGACTGGAATATCCCCCTGAGTCTCACCCCGGAGGCGATCGCATCTGCGTTGCGACGACACCCGGACATCAAAGCGGTGCTGGCCGTGCACCCCACCTACCAGGGGATTTGCGGGGATTTGGAAAAAATTGCCGCGATCGTTCACACTCATAATATCCCCCTCCTCGTCGATGAAGCCCACGGCGCCCACTTCGGCTTTCACCCCGACTTACCCATTTCCGCCCTGGCTGCGGGGGCCGATCTGACGGTACAATCCACCCACAAGGTGTTAGGGGCGATGAATCAGGCCTCCATGCTGCATATTAAGGGCGATCGCATTGATATTTCCCGCCTCGATCGCGCCCTGGAAATGCTCCAGTCCACCAGTCCCAGCTACCTCCTCCTCGCCTCCCTGGACGCGGCTCGCCACCAAATGGCGACTCGGGGGAAAAAACGCATCGACCAGGCGCTAAAATTGGCAGAGAGAGCAAGAAATCGACTGCATCAATTTCCCCATTTGCGGGTTTACAATGCCGAATCCCGTCCGGGGTGTCTGGCCAGCGATCGCACCCGATTGACCGTCGATGTCGCGGGTTTGGGTCTGAGCGGCTACGAAGCGGATGAAATTCTGCACCGGCAGTTTCGGGTGACGGCCGAGTTGCCGGATTTCCAGAATTTGACCTTTATTGTCAGTCCGGCCAACACGGTGCAGGACATCGACGACATGGTAGAGGGATTTGCAGGTCTGATCCGGCGGGCGGAGGAATGGGGGCGGGATGCTTCCCGATTTCCCCGCACCGATCTTCCCACTCCCCCGGCATCCGTCCCGGTTCTGTCTCCCAGAGATGCGTTTTTCGCCCAAACCGCCCCCCTCCCGATCGGGGAGTGTCGCGGTCGGATCGGTGTCGAGTGCATCTGTCCCTATCCCCCCGGAATTCCGATTCTGTGGCCGGGAGAAGTCATTTCCGAGGAGGCGATCGCATTCCTCCGACGAGTCCGCGCTTTGGGGGGGCAAATCGTCGGATGTGGCGACCCGAGTCTGGAAACCCTGCGGGTGGTCGTCTAGATCCCACAATCTGCAAACCTTCAACTCAAGCAACACCGAATCTATGTCTTCCTCACTCTGGCCCTACATCACCCCCGGCATCCCCGACGAACTGTTCGAGCGCCTACCGGGAATTCCCATGAGTAAGCGCGAGGTGCGGTTGCTGTTGATTTCGTATTTGCGCTTGCGGCCGGATTCGGTGGTTTGGGATATCGGCGCCGGGACGGGGACGATTCCGGTGGAAACTGGGCTGCTGTGTCCCCAGGGCCGAATTATCGCCGTGGAGCGGGATGAGGAGGTCGCCCATTTGATCCGCAACAACTGCGATCGCTTCGGCGTGACGAATGTGGACGTGATCGAGGGGAGCGCCCCCGAGTGCCTGCACGACCTGCCCCACCGCCCCCACCGAGTGTGTTTGGAGGGGGGACGGGCGATCAAGGATATCCTGGCGACGGTTTGGAAATACCTGCAATCCGGGGGACGAATTGTCGCCACCGCTTCGAGTTTGGAGAGTTTGTATTTGATTTCGGAGGGGTTTGCCGAGTTGCAGGTGCGGAATGTGGAAGTCGTCCAGTCTTCTATCAACCGTTTGGAGGGCCGGGGCGGGTCCCAGAGTTTTGCGGCGATCGACCCGATGTTCATCCTCAGTGGCGAAAAAATGGACTAGCCCCGCCGCGGATCGCAACTTGTTATTGCAATTTTTAACCTTTTAACCTTCCATTAACCGTCATACTTATAGACTGTGGGGTTTGAACGGCTCGGCCGTCCGACCCGGCGGGTTCGCACTGGGAATGCTTTTTATGTCTTGGTCTCGTGTCATCAGTGGAATTGTGGCGATCGCCCTGGCGTTAGTGATGCTGACACTGGGGGGATGGTACTTCACGCTCGGTTTTGGGGTCATCGTCTACCTCGGCCAGTTGGAATACTTTCAATTGGTGCGGGCGAAGGGCATCGAACCCGCCGGGAAAACCACCCTCGCCGTCAGTCAGGCTTTGTTGATCACCGCCGCCCTGGCCCCCTCCCTGGTGGATGCCATGTTTGCCTTGGCGGGAACCCTGATCTGTTTTTACCTGCTGTTTCAACCCAAACTCTCCACCATCGCTGATATCGCCGCCTCGATTTTGGGGTTGTTTTACGGTGGCTATTTGCCCAGCTATTGGATCAGGCTGCGGGTGGGTTTCGACGCCGCCCCCCCAGCCGCACCCGCGATCGCCGGTTCCCTCTCCCTGCAAGGTGACTGGCCGATCTCCTGGAATCTGTCTTACCCCCTCACCCAAGGGTTGACCGTCACTCTCCTCGCCTTCGGCTGCATCTGGGCCGCCGACATCGGCGCCTACATCTTCGGCAAATTTTTCGGCCGCACCCGCCTCTCCGATATCAGCCCCAAAAAGACGGTGGAAGGGGCGGTGTTCGGCGTGTTAGGCAGCATCGGGGTCGCGATCGTCGGCGCCGGGTTCCTCCGCTGGCCCGGATTTCCCTGGACGGGGGCGGCTCTCGGCTCCATCATTGGCGTCGCCAGCCTCTTGGGCGACCTCACCGAATCGATGATGAAACGGGATGCGGGGGTCAAGGACTCCGGCCAACTGATCCCCGGCCACGGTGGCATCCTCGATCGCGCCGACAGCTACGTTTTCACCGCCCCCCTGGTCTATTATTTCGTGACCCTAATTTTGCCCTGGCTGGCGAAATGAGGGAATCGGGAGTCGGGAATCGGGAGTCGGGAAAATTTCACTTTTCAC
>JBNGCR010000300.1:0-4601 GCA_050045915.1 Limnospira sp. | reverse complement strand
CTCCTCTGCCTCCTCTGCCTCCTCTGCCTCCTCTGCCTCCTCTGCCTCCTCCGCCCCCCTGCCCCCTCTGCCTCCTCTGCCTCCTCCGCCTCCTCCGCCCCCCTGCCCCCCTGCCGCTCCACCTAATCGGCCAAAGGCAGAATCAAATGGATGGTGTCGGATTTGAGTTGGAGTTGACCGCCCATTTGTTCGACGATCCGGCGGCAGATGAGCCAGTGTCGGGCGGGCGATCGCGCCAGGGGGGGCATTTCCAGCCAGTCGGGGACTGATTCGTCGAACCGGCGGGGGTTGATGGGGGAGGCGGGTTCGATGGTGACGATCGCGACCCGGCGATCGGGGGGGGAGACGGTGATTTGAATGGCATCTCCTTCTCGCGATCCGTAACACACCAACTGTAGCAATTCTCCGATCGCCAATTCGAGTTTAAGGCGATCGCCCGCGATCGTCCCCTGCCAGTCCCGGCGGATGGGCAGTATCAACCCCCGCTTTCTGAGTAACGGGTCGATGCGGCTGCGGACGTGCCGCAGCAGGCTGGCGATGGGGATTGGGTCCCGGGCATAGCGGAGTTGCCACTGTTCCTGTTTGATGGCCGGGGCGGTGGTGGCGAGGGCGTTGCCGATCTGCCGCAGCAATTGTTGTTGGCGGAGGTGGGCGAGTTGCTGTTTGTGTCCCTCCGTGCGGTTCAGGGGGGAATCGTCGAGTTCCTGGAGTTGTTTGAGTCCCGATCCGACGGTGCGATACAGCCAATCCAGGCGACGGTGCTTGTACCAGTTCAAGCCGGCCCAGGTCTGCTGTTGGGTTTCCAACTGCCGCCCGAGTTGCAGGTAGCGGCAGCACCAGGCGAGTTGCGTCGCCAAGGGTTGCAGGTCGTCCGTCGGGTTGGGATTTTGGGGATCGATCGCCAACAACAGGGTTCGGGTGCCGTGTTGGGGGGCCGTCCGCAACGCGATCGCGCCAATTTGGCGATCGACGGTTCCGGGCAGCCAATTTCGGGTTTCCGGGGACAGTTGGGAGGCTTCGACAAATATGATTTCGCCCCCCGACAGGCTGGTTTGGATCAGGGGGTCGGCGGCAACCGGGATATTGATGCCGGCGGGGACGGGTTCGCCATCGGCCGTCCAAACGGCCACAATTTTGGCGGTTTCCGGCACTTCCGACAGGGCGACCAGATACACCCGCGGGCTCTCCAAAAACTCGGCGATCGCTTGCAAAATGCCCCCGGTGGCGGATTGGATGTCTCGGGTGTCCCTCAACGCTTCCCAACTGCGGGCGATCGCACTTTGGATCTGTTGGCATCGGTGCAATTCTCGATGTAAATGCCACTGGCGGACGATGGCGCTGAGTTGCTGTCCGACCTGCCGCACCAGATCCCGTTCCAGAGAGTCCCAACTGCGGGGACTCTCGTGGCAGATGACCAGCAGACAGAAGTGGTCGGGGTGAGACAGAATTCCGTGGGCGACCAAGAGCGATCGCACCCCGTTGTCCCACAGGGGTTGCCGCCAAGATGCCAAAATCCGCTCCTCGGCCCAATTTTCCACCGCCACCACCCCTTCCGAGTGCAGGGTTTCCCACTCGGCCTCGGACGGGGGACTCAAAGGCATGGGTAAAGGCGCGACGGGGCGCTTTTCGGGGATCTGTTCGGTTTGGTAAATGGCATCGAACCCCGTCTGGGGTTCACCTTGCAGCAGCAGTACCCGCGTCCCGCCCAGTCGCCGGCTCAGGCGATCGCCGATATCCTGAAAGATGGCCTCTCCCTCGGCCGGATTCGCGATCGCCCGGATCGACCCGGCGGTGAGGGCGCGGTCGAATTCGATTTGCTGGATTTTCTCCGAGCGTTCCCAGACTGGGGCGGTGAGGGACAATAATTGCGCGATCGCCTGCAATCCCAGCTTTTCGGACTCCTGCCAGATCCGGGGCTGCTGCCCCTCCACGGCTACGAAGCCCAGCAGGTCGTCCCCCGAACCGATGGGGGCGGCCAGGAGCGATCGGGCGCGGATTTTCTCCATCAATATCCCCGTGGTACCGGCGCTCAGGGAACTGTAGGCCTCCCCGATGGAGACGAGGCGGTTGGCTTTGAGGGCGCTGTAAAAATCCCCCAGATCCTGCACGGTGATGCCGGAGGAGGCTTGGTGGCCGCCGCCGACGGATAATTTCTGTTGGGTCCCGGCCCGCCGCCAAAAATACCGCCCTTCCCGGGCATACCAGTAGACGCTGGTGCGGCTGGGTTCGATGAAGCGGTGGATTTCGTCCACCACGGCCTCCAGGGAGCGCTCGGGGGTGAGGGGTTGAGATAACCGCGACAGGAGTTTGAACAGGGGTTCGTCTAGGCGTTTGAGTTGTTGCTGTTGCCACCGGGTTTCGAGTTGACACAACGAGGTCCCTAGGGTTCCCAAAACGATGGATAAATGGCTCGTCTCGTCGTCACTCGGAGAAATGCCCCAGGATGTCGATCCCAGCAGCACGACTCCGAAACAGCGATCGCGGTGGCGGATGGGGTAGAGTAAAGTTCCTTCGATGTCGAAGCGGGCGGCGATACTCCGCCATTCTCCCCCCCGGGTTTCGGCCTGCAGGCCGGGGACGACGACGTGGCGGAGTTGAATGACAACCTGCTCTAAAAGATCCCCCGGAGACAGGGAAAATCTCTGCAGCAGTAGGTCGGTTTCCCCTGTGGGGGTGATGCCCCCTTTGCCCACCAACTGATGTTCGAGGCGGTCGTAGAAGCCGATCCAAATTAAGCTGTAGTTGAACTGCGATCGCAGATGGGATAAGGTGGTTTGGAGTAGAACATCGACGTTTTCTTCTTCTCGCAGGGTTTGAAGGATTCTGGCGAGGGCGATGATGCGATCGTCGGACGCGGTGGGCTGTTGCTGGCAATCCATGAAGTGACCCAATAAACGATGAAAACCTGCACGGCACAAGTCGAGTTGAATTTCAGGACGGCGACCTAGATTTTATATTCGATTTAATACATTTAAAATTTCGGATACTTTAATTTTAGCGGGTTACGGCTTGTTCAATTTGAGGAATGTCAATTGGATCTGTATCGATCGCTGCTCAAACCGATTTTGTTCCGGGGACTGAAGGTTGATCCGGAATGGGCGCACCACCAAACCATGCAACTGCTGCACTGGCTGGATCTCAACAAATCCCGGCGTCCGGTGTCCTGGCTGGAAACCGGGCTGCAACCGGGGTTTTCATTGAGCGATCGCCGCCTGGAACAAACCCTCTGGAGCCTGCATTTTCCCAACCCTGTGGGGCTGGCGGCGGGGTTCGATAAGGATGGCATGGCGGCGGGGTTGTGGGGCAGTTTCGGCTTCGGATTTACCGAACTCGGGACGGTGACGCTGCACCCTCAACCGGGAAATCCCCGCCCCCGACTCTTCCGACTTTTGGATGATCGGGCGGTTCTCAACCGCATGGGGTTTAACAATCAGGGGGCGGCAACCCTCGCCACCCGCCTGCAAACTTATCAACCCTCTGCGATATCCCCGAAAATTCCCGTCGGCATCAATTTGGGCAAATCTAAGATTACCCCTTTGGAGGGGGCGGCGGAGGACTATTTAGGCAGTTTCCAACTGTTGCGGGACTGCGGAGACTATTTCGTGGTGAATGTCTCGTCCCCCAATACGCCGGGGTTGCGATCGCTTCAGGCGGCGGCGGAATTGGATAAAATTCTGGGGACGTTGCAAAATGCCAATACTGAGGGAAAACCCCTGCTGGTGAAAATTGCCCCGGATCTGGAGTGGGAGGCGATCGCGGAAATTGTCGATCTGGCGAAAACCCACAGTTTGGCCGGAATTATCGCCACCAATACCACCATCCGCCGGGATATGCTCAAAACCCAATGGCTGACTCAAACGGGAAAACCGATCGCGGAAGAAGCGGGGGGGATCAGCGGTGCACCGTTGCGGGAGCGATCGACGGAAGTGATCCGCTATATTTGGCAACACACCCGAGGCGAAATCCCCATTATCGGCGTGGGCGGCATCTTCACCGCCGAGGATGCCTGGGAAAAAATTACCGCCGGCGCCAGCTTGGTTCAAGTGTACACCGGATGGGTCTACGAGGGACCGGGGATGGTGCGCCGGATTTTGGAGGGGTTGTTGCAGAAATTGCAGGAACGGGGACTCGATGCGATCGCCGATGCGGTGGGGATACTTGATAATTGATAATTGATAATTGATAATTAATTAATTAATTTCCCCCCCTCTCCCTCTGCCCCCTCTGCCCCCTCTGCCATTGTTCGGGGGAAAATGAAACGGCCCTGGGGTGTAGGGGTCGTTCGCGAACCGCCTCAGTAACGTGCAACACCTAGGCAG
Source organism: Limnospira sp. (assembly GCA_050045915.1). Taxonomy (GTDB): domain Bacteria; phylum Cyanobacteriota; class Cyanobacteriia; order Cyanobacteriales; family Microcoleaceae; genus Limnospira. The sequence continues at coordinate 282 of JBNGCR010000300.1, read as the reverse complement.
ATCGCTCCTCGCCTGCTATCCTGTTGTCTAGTTTTGTTGCGATCGCACCCGCTCGTTTTTACTCAAATCCCGATTATCAACCCGAAAACAGCCGGGGTGGCGGGAGTAGAGAGTCGGGAAAAAAGCCATCAGCCATCACTCGTCAGCCGTCAACCCCAAAGCTGATACCTGGAAGCTGAAAGCTAATCTTTCCCCACACCCCACCGAGCACACCCCACACCCTATCTTGCATACACCGATGAACTGGCAAAACTTGACACCCAACCCGTTGAAAAAACTCAA
>JBNGCR010000299.1:0-4615 GCA_050045915.1 Limnospira sp. | reverse complement strand
ATAGAAAAGCCATAAATCAAGATAATATCTTATTTTTTACCATCCCCCAATTTTTAATTAAATTGCGGGGGGTTGTCGAGGGGCACCAAGGGATTGGATTCGGAGTCGGGAGGTGGCGGTGGCAGGGGTGGTGTCGCTTCCGGACTCGACAATTCTTCCGGTGTCGTCGGTGCGGCTTCTTCTTCTTTGGGCAACATCACCGTTTCGATTAAAATCGAACGTTGGACTTGTTTTCCTGCGGAATTTGTCACCGTCAGCGTCAGGGTTTCCTGGCCGGACTGGGGGGCGATGGGATAGGTGATATTCCCAGTGCTTGGAACTTCGCCGGGAACGGGAAGTAATTCCGTTTTCAGTTCGCCCTCGCCGCCCACTTCCCAGGAAATTGTCAACGGCAATGGGGACGTATCGGGGGCGATTTCGATGACATATTTTGCCGGGGCATTTTGACCGTTAATTTGAAATGCCTTAATTTCCGGTGGGGGGACGGGTTGAGGTTGAATGCGGATGCGATCGCTTTGGGTGGATGTGGAGTTCGGATTCACATTTCCTTGATGAATAGCCGTCAGTTCAAAGATGTAATCCCCCGCCTCCGTCGCGGCAGTCGGCACATTGCGACAGGTCAACATTTCCGGAGTCAGTTGACAGTTTTTTTGAAGGTCTGGAGGAATCGTACCATCGATCACAGGATAGGTCATTTCGGGTACTTTGACCAATCCATCAGCCGATCGCCCCACGATGCGAACTTCGAGCAACTGTTCCGGATTTTGCACCGTCCAATTGAGTCGAATGGGCGTATCTTTCCCGGCTTGATAACTGGGTTGGGCGGCGGCAAAGCGATCGACTTTTGGGGGTGGAGGCGGTTCGATCGCGATCGCGTAAGTCTCTCGATCCGGTTCCGTTTCCGACTTAGAAATCGCCTCCAGTTCAAAATCATACCGTCCGGGTTCCGGCAGTGCGACGGGGATAGTTTTGCAAACCAATTGTTCCCCGAAAACTCGGCACTTGTCTCGCAGGGTTTCGGGAATTTGCCCGTCAAAGCGATAGGTGAGAGGAGGGAAATTGACCAACCCTTCCGGGGACAAACTCCGCAACACCAATTGTTTGAGTTCCGCCGGATTTGCGATCGCCCATTCAAACTGAATTTGCTCCTGTTCGCCGACCCGATAGGTGGAGCGATCGCTGGCAAATTGCGTCACCCGAGGCGGTTCCGGGGCTGACCAGACGATCGGATCGGCTTCGGCCGCGTCCGCGGCTTCCCCCGGAGAATCCAGAGAAATAACTTGCAGTTCAAAAATATAAGTGCCGGGTTGTTCCAATTCCAGCGGCAACCCGCGACAGGTCAAAATCCCATCCCAGTCAATCTGACAAACGCCCAACAATTCCTCCGAAAAATTATCGGGACTCACATCAAACGTTTTCTCCTCAAAATTCACCGTCCCTTCGGGAGAACGGCCGACCACTTTCAGGGTTTGGATGCGATCGCCGGGTCGGACGGTAAAATCCAACCGAGCCACGGTTTGCTCATCTTTGGGGGAGAGAGATGCGATCGGGGTGGGGGAGGGTTCTGCCGCCTCCCGAGTCCCCAATTGTGCGACAAAATTGGTAATTTTAGGAACCGGCAAAGGTTGGATATTAATTAAACTGGTTGTCGCCGACTGGATCGGCTGTTCGGCGTGTTTGGGAAGCAGCCGCAACTCGAAAATATAGTCCCCCGGTTGGCGGGCGTCGGTGCGGATATTGTGACACTGCAACAGTTGTTTCAAAGTACACAGGGACTTCAACTCCTCGGGGATGCCGCGGGTGAAATCGTAGCTGACGGCTTGGCTGGTAATGCTGCCGTCGGGGGATTTGCCGACGATCTGAAGGGCGCGGATCTGGCGGGGCTGGTCGATGACCCAGCCCAGATAGATAAAATCGTCGTTAGCCGCCGTATAGCGGGGGGACTCGGAGGCAAATTCCAAAATTCGGGATGGGGTAGGGGGTTTGAAAAATACCCACCAAATCGCCAAAATCAGGGCCGCGATCGCGCCGAGTCCGGTCAAAATCGCCAGCAGCAACTGCCACCAGGGGCGGGCCTCCCAAATTAGGGTTCCGTCCACCCGATCTTGGGGCAGGGGTAGCCGGTGCAAATCCTGGGGTTCCAGGTAAAACTCGTACACTCGCCCCCGCCCCCACCAGGGCCGGTTCCACCACCGCTTCGGCTTCACCCCCACGGACATTTTCAGGCGATCGTCCTGGCGGATGCGAAATTCCTCGGGGGTGAGGGTATAGATACAGTGTTCCACTTCCCCCGCTTCCCGGGCGGTAAACCGCAGTTCCCGGGCCGTATTGCCCCGGTTGTCGATTTGCAGTTCAAATTGTCCGCTGCCCCGGCGGATGCGGCCCACCACCGTCCGCAGATCCAAGGCCAAATTGTAGTTGGCGGGGATGCTGAAATGCAGGATATCCAACAAAGCCAGTTCCGGGCGATTTTCCGAGCTCAGGTGCCAGGTGGTGGCGTAGCGTCCCGCCTGCACGTCCGGGGGGAGGTTGAGACGCAGCAAAATTTCTCCCACCGCCCCAGGGTTGAGGGCGAGGCTTTCGGAGGCGACGACCAAACCCAGGTCGTTGAGGCCTTCGGGGTATTCGATTTCCACCCATTCCGGGGGGATGTCGGCGCAACTGAGTCGAAACCGATCTACCCGGCGATCGCGGTTGTTGACGACGGCGCGAACCTCCAAAGGGCGTCCGGGTTGGGCGATCGCGGGTTCGGTGGAGGTGGTGGCCGGCACGAGGCTGAAGGTGGGATCGTCGATCCGCACCGCCGAGATCACCGGCGGCATCACCTGCAAGTTGGCTTCGTGGTAGATGGGGGTATCTTCCGGGTAGTGCTGCGGCGCATCGACGACCAGCAAATAGCGGTAGGTCCCCGCCGCCGTCTGGGGGGGGACGGGGCATTGAAAGACCACCTCCGCACTCTGTCCGGGACTCAGGGCGAGGCGATCGTGGGGATTAACGCACCAGTCCCAAACGGACGCGGAGGTTTCGTCGATGTAAACGTCGATGATGGCGCCGACGCCGCCCTGGTTGACGAGGGTGACGCGCAGCTCGAAGGTTTCCCCGGCGTCGAGGGCAAAGTCCCCCGACGGGTTGACGATCGCAATCAGAGATTGTCCCAAATTCTTGATGGGCGCTTCGCGAACCGTCGCCACCATTTTGCCCGGTTGGTCGCCATTTTGTGAGAGTTGTGTGCCGTTCATAATCTGTCAACCCCTGTAGTTGTGTACGATTTGTGGGGAGTGGGGAGTGGGGAGTGGGGAGTGGGGAATGGGGAATGGGGAATGGGGAATGGGGAATTTTTCCCTACATCCCACACCCGGATTCCGGGCGTCGGAGTCGGTGCAGGCGGACTCGGGTGTTGTCGCCGCCGGTGAGAATCAATAGGTCTGACTCCACCGCCATCAGATCGACGCTGTTGAGGGGGGAACGGGATTTGACAATCGCTTCGCCGTTGAGGTTTTGGGCCGATCGCTCTCCCGAACGCCGCAAACTCCACAGCATCACCTGACCGTCATCTCCGGTGCTGGCTAGATAGCAGCCGTCGGCCGTCAAAGCTAGGGAACGGATCGGCCGGCCGTCGTGGGCCTGCCACTGTTCCAAGACCCGACACGGAACGTCCTGTTTTTGCAGGCAGTCTCCGAGATTCCAGAGGCTGATGGTGCCGCGATCGTCGGCTGTAGCCAGAAAAAAGGGTTTCTCTTCAGTCGTCGCCAGACTGGTGATGTATTCGTCCTGTCCCCCCGTGCGGTAGGGGACGGCCCGCAGGTTGCCGGAGGCCGCCTCCTCTTCGTCGCCGGACCAGTCCCACAACACCAGTTGGTTGTAGCGGCCCGCGATCGCCAGGGTGTTCTGTTCCGGGCCGACGGGGGCGAGATCGTAGATGGCGAAATCGAATTCTCGGAGCGATCGGGGTTCGTCCACATTGACCAGACCTACATTGGGGCCGACGTACCACTGCAACAGCAGGCCGCTGCCGTGGGCGCTAAATAACAATTGGGAATCCCCGACGTAGGCCAGGGCCATCACGCGATCGTCCCGGCGGTAGGACAGGGAGCGGCGGGGCTGTTCGGCCCGTTCGAGCAGGTCCCAAATCTGAATTTCCCCGTTTTCCAACCCGACGGCGACGCGATTATTATTGAGGGGTCGGTAGTGAGCCGTCCGTCCGGCTTTGCCCAAGTTGCCCAACAAGCCGGTCGGCCGGAGTTTGTTCCCCCGCACCCGCCACCCCCGCAGGGTTTGGTCGTTGGAGGTGCTGATCGCCAGGTCGCCCAAGCCGTTGAACTCGACGGCATTCACCGGACCGGTGTGGGTGTTGAGGCGGAACGAGGCGTACCACAGCCACCAGATGCCGCCCAAGAGCAATAGTGCGATCGCCACTTGCAGCCAGCGGGGAATGATGGGGAGCAGCTTCAACTCCAGAATTTCTACAGGATCTTCGGGGGAGGCGGGGGGGGTAAGGGAGGCGGGGGGGGTAAGGGAGGCAGAGGAGGCAGAGGAGGCAGAGGAGGCAGAGGAGGCAGACTCCCCAATCATCTTTAGATGATTTTGGCTATTAGCTTGGGAATTGATTCCCAAG
>JBNGCR010000298.1:0-4616 GCA_050045915.1 Limnospira sp. | reverse complement strand
CCTCCCTGCTCTAAAGAGACAGAGCTTCCAAACGTATCGGAGATTTTACGTGAAATGTTCGAGGGAATGGTTGCCCCCGTTCATGATAAACGTGACATCGCTGGCGATCGCGCAAAATTTCCCGATGATCAGTCGATCGCCGATGAAGTCAAAATGGTAGCGGACATTTTTTTCAAAGTTTTCGGGATTCTCGAAATCGTCGTAGTAGGTATAATCCCCGACGATGATATTAGGATTTTTGACGATATTTTTGAGAAAGCATAACCGTCCGTAATATCGCAGGGGATAGGGACAATCGGGATCGGGGCCGCATTTTTCGTATAGGGGCATAACTCTGGGTATTTTCTCAGTTGACATCCGCTCCGGGGTCGGCATTTAGACTCAGTTTCCGGAAAATCACCGATCCGATTTGATTTCAGATCGCGTACACTAGATATTAGTGGCTCACTAATACCAAGATACCGAGTGAGGAAAACCCATGAAGACACTGAAACTGGAAATTCAGAAGGTTTCACCCTGTTTGTTTCAATTGTTGCGGGAATACTCCCCAACTCCTCTGGGCGACGGGATTCTGTTCACCATCGACGGCGACAGCTACGAGACGCTCCTGATCGCCGACCAAATTCGCCGTCTGGTTGCCCCCCCTTGGAATCTGAAGGAAGTGTAAATTGAGAGCGATCGCAGGCGATCGGGTTGAAAACGCCAAACGCGAACTGATTTTAACATAATTTAACATCAATCGATTTTGGACTCTACGTTGGACTCAAGCAGACAACCCCATCGCCGCGATCGCTCCCGTCCGAGCATTCAATTCACAAAAATAATTAACGATGAGGGTCTGGCAACAGTCATGCGCTCTCAAAACCACCTTTAAACAGGGCATCGATCGCCAAATTTCGACACAACGACAGGAAGTCAGCGACGCTTTTGGGGCGGCATCTTCGGGGCGATCGGATCGGAGGTTTTTCAGTTCAAATAAATTTCCCATCGCCAAGTGGGTGAGGGTGAAAGAGTGTTCGGTTCCCGTTTTGAGCAGTGCCTCTGTGCCTGCCCGATCCAAAAATTTCACCCCCAAACCCCCAATTCTGGGGGCTTTGATTGGATTTAATTTTCATATCATGTCCGCTAAAACCATTATAATTCCAGGTTTTCCTTGTCCCTCCTGAAACCGCTTCAAACTTTTGCCGATTGCCTCTTGCCTATTGCCTTTTCTCGAAGGATTGTGTAAGTATTCAAACGGACTTGATATCACTCATCATTTCACACTGTCATAACAAGCTGTGGGGGTTCTGCCTCTGTGCCTGCCCGATCCCATCAAAAATTCAATTTCGTTTAAGCCAGTCCGATATTCACCATCTTTTCTCCTCGCAAGCTATACTGTCCAATCGACAGCCAACAGTGAGAATCGCGACACTCAATGAAATTGCAGCCCCTGACCCCTCCCCCCTCCGATCCGGTTTCTCAAAACGGGACTTCTTCCCCCGCCAAAACCTGGGCGATCGAAGACAGCGAGAAACTCTACCGCATCCAGGGTTGGGGCGAACCCTACTTTGCCATCAACGCCGCCGGCCATATCACCGTTTCCCCCAAGGGCGATCGCGGCGGTTCCATCGACCTCTACGAATTGGTAGAATCTCTGAAAAAGCGCAACCTGGGACTGCCCCTGCTGATCCGGTTTCCCGACATCCTCGAAGATCGCATCGAACGCCTCAATGCCTGCTTTTCCAAAGCGATCGCCCGCTACAAATACCCCGGAGTCTACCGAGGCGTCTACCCGGTCAAGTGCAACCAAGAACGCCACCTGATCGAAGATTTAGTTCGTTTCGGAGAGCCCCACCAGTTCGGACTCGAAGCCGGTTCCAAACCGGAATTACTCATCGCCCTAGCTTCCCTCACCACCCCCGGGGCGCTGCTGATCTGCAACGGTTATAAAGATCGAGAATACATCGAAACGGCGATGTTGGCGCGGCGGTTGGGACAAACGGCGATCGTCGTGATGGAACAGTTGGAGGAAGTCGAACTGGCGATCGCAGCCTGTCAAAAATTGGGCATTCAACCCATTTTGGGTGTCCGGGCGAAATTGGGAACCCGAGGAATCGGACGCTGGGGCGGTTCCACAGGCGATCGCGCCAAATTTGGCCTCACCATCCCCGAGATGATCCAAGCCTGCGATCGCCTCAAAGACGCGGGGATGCTGGACTGTTTGCAACTCCTCCACTTCCACATCGGATCGCAAATTTCCTCCATCAGCACCATCAAAGACGCCATCCGGGAGGCGAGTCAAATTTACGTCGAACTCGCTGAGTTGGGGGCGAATATGCAATATCTCGACGTCGGCGGCGGTTTGGGGGTGGACTACGACGGGTCCAAAACCAACGCCCCCGCTTCCAAAAATTACAATATGCAAAACTACGCCAACGACATCGTGGCGGAAGTGAAAGAAGCCTGCGAAGAACGGAAAATTTCTGCCCCCATTTTGATCAGCGAAAGTGGGCGGGCGATCGCCTCTCACCAGTCGGTTTTAGTATTTGACGTTCTCGGAAGCAGCGAACCGCCCTCGGAAGATATTCCTTCTGTCAGCGAAGACGACCATCTGATCCTCCGCAACCTCGCCGAAACTTACCAATCTATCAATCCAAATAACTGCCAGGAAGCCTACCACGACGCGGTTCAATTTAAAGGAGAGGCGATCAGTGTGTTTAATTTCGGCTATTTGAATTTGCGCGATCGCGCCAAAGCCGAACAACTGTATTGGGCCTGCTGCCACAAAATTCGGGCGACCATCCGCGATTTAGAAATCATCCCCGAAGACCTCGGCGATCTCGAACAAATTATGGCTTCTATTTATTACGCCAACCTCTCCGTTTTCAAGTCCGCCCCCGACTCCTGGGCGATCGACCAACTGTTCCCCATCCTGCCCATTCACCGCCTCGACGAAGAACCCACCCGGCGGGCAATTTTGGCGGATTTGACCTGCGATAGCGACGGCAAAATCGACCGCTTTATCGACTGGAAAGATGTTAAATCCATCCTGGAACTGCACCCCCTGAAACCGGAACAACCCTACTATCTCGCCATGTTTCTGGCGGGGGCTTACCAGGAAATTATGGGGAATTTGCATAACTTATTCGGCGATACCCACGTCGTCCACATCAAACTCAACCCCCAAGGTTATGAGGTGGAATATGTGGTGAAAGGGGATACGATGACCAAGGTTTTGGGTTACGTCCAATATGACAGTGAGGACTTGATCGAAAGCATCCGCCGCCAGACGGAAGCGGCTTTGCAAGCCCAAAAAATTACCCTGGAAGAATCCCAACTGCTGCTGCAAAATTACGAACGCAGCCTCGGGCGATATACTTATTTGAGTCAAAGTTGATTATCCCCCCCAGCCCCCCCTTACGAAGGGGGGGAGAGTTGGAATCGAGAGTTTTAAGCCAATTTTAGACCCGCCTTGAAATTCATTTCAAGGCTCATAGCAAAAGTCCACTAAGCGTGGACTCGGTTGGAGTAATAGTGTCCTAACCACCTTGTCGCTTGCTATAGAATCGAGAGGTTTAAGTATTTCATATCAGATCCGGTTATCCCCTCCTCAACCTCCCCAATCCACGAAGCGAGGATTTTTGCTGGTAGGGGCCCCTGGCTTGCGCCCTCGGGGAATTGATTCCCAAGCGGTGCGAATATTCAACCGGTTTGTTTACGGGTATTTTACCGGATCTGATTTATCGCAGGTATCGCGCTCGTCTGTTTACAGTTTCCTGGGAGGGACAAACCTTGAAACCCTTATATCCAGGTGATTTCATTACCCCATTCCCCATTCCCCATTCCCCATTACCTGCGCGCAGCGCTATAATGAATATAACGAAGCACTCCCCTTGCCAAGGGGAGGGTTGGGTGGGGTAAATTGATCAAAATTGAAAACTACGATCGCGCACCCACAGCCGCACCGGAATGGCATGGCCGCCGGAGTCCACTTTCACTTCTACCACGAAGGATTCCGGGTCGGTTTGTTGGGCGAAATTGATGTCCGCATTGACGCGATCGCGCTCACTTTCCGGCATATAATAGGTTTCCAAACCGTACTCGACTCCCCAGCCATTTCCTTCCCCCCGAATGGCGATTTGATTGTCGGGTAAATCCTCCGGGCGATCGCTTCTGACGGCGACGGGTTCCCACGCGGGGGGGCGGTTGCTTTCCGAATTTCCCTCCGGTTTTTGCAATATCACATAAACGGGTTGTCCCTGTTCGATATACGAAGAATTATTATTTCCGGCTACAACCGTCAGCCCACCCGGAAGGGTTTTGAGCGTGTTGGGTTCAGAAATTTCGTAGCTGAGAACCTGATAGTAACCCCGCAGAAAATCGTAGGGATCGACGGGCGCCGTTTGTAAAACAATTGTGGTTCCGGTGAGGTAGGTGTAAACCGCCTGGGCGGGAATCGCCATCACTAGGGCAGCCTGACACAGCAGTGGTGCCCACAACCGCCACCCCGGAAGGCGATGCTGTGGGGGGGGACTGGCGGGGGTGGTGACGGGGGGTTTCGGGGCTGTTAACGGGCGCTCAGAGGACGTTTGGTTGCTGTCTGTCATGGTAGTTTTAGGGTGTGGGGTGTGGGG
>JBNGCR010000297.1:0-4620 GCA_050045915.1 Limnospira sp. | reverse complement strand
ACGGTTTTTGCGTTTTAGTTATCATGTCTGAGATGATTTGTAAATTGGCGATCGCCGTAACTCCTAGAGGAACTTTAAAATGAAGAAAATCGCCCGTTTGATAGGAATTGCACTACTCGCATTTTGCCTGACTCTCACTTGGGAATCCGATGCAGTTGCCCAATTTCCGTTCCTTCCCGCAGCACCCAACATCGAAAATCCCGAAACCCCTTGGTGGGATCTCAATCGGGCGGAGATCTGCGGTTCCCATTGGTGCAGTCACGTTTATCTGAGTGGGAATTTACTCAAGTACAAGGGAGATTTGACTTTGGGAGCGGCTCGAGAACTAGGACCAGATGAGCGTGAAATTGCCGTGAGTTTAGAAAGACGCGCCAAACTCCTCGAAGAATCTTTCAATCGAGGAGTTCGCAATATTGCCAGGGCGCAATCTTTGCCCCAGGTTTCCGAGCAGAAAAATTGGCAATTTTGGTTGCCTTACAATTCGGAAAAACCCCTGCACCCCCTCACGCCGAGATTGGAAATTGGAACTGAAAATAAGGAAACGGTCATCTTTGCCCCCGCACAGCTCGACTTTGGGATACCCAAAGTCACATTTGTAACCGTTACCCGCCCGGATGCGACCGTCAATGCCACGACGGTTCAAGGACTGGCTGTCGCTTGGCAAGATGCGATTAGACAATCTGCCAGCGAAGCATTGTGGGGGCGAGAATTTGATGCTCAATACCCCTGGGCGAGGTTACAAATTGCACTGGGTATCGGTGGAATGGGCATCATTGGAATCTGGGTTCTGTCCCAGTTGCGAAAATTCTTGAGGCGATGGCGTCAGCGCGTCAAAAGAAAACTGGAAGCCCTGATCGAATCAGCTCAATTCAACCCGGAAACCGCATCGGGGGAAACCCTTCCCAAATCTGACGGCGAAGTCGATTTTTTTGCCTCTGAAACTGAGTCCGATCCTCCACTTTCCACCCAAAATATAAAAGGCAAGTTTGATTTCGGTTTCAAACAAAAAATTGCCGAGGTTCCCAAAGCGATCGCGGCTCGTCTCAACAGCCAAACTTCCCTTCAGCAAGAAAAGAATTTGGTAGAGTTGTTGCGGAGATTTATTTTCGTCGGAGATTTATTTATTGTTTTGATCTGCATCGGTCTGATCTTTTTTATATTTCGTCAGACCCGCCCCTTTATGATTCTGGTCGCAGTGCAGGCGATCGCCATCCCCGCCCTCTGGATCGGAATCACGGTCATCGATAAGATCTTCGACTTTGCCATCGATTCCTCCCTGAACAGTTGGGCGATAGAACAACAAGAAGCCGACCCCAAATCCAACCGCTACACCATGCGGGCGAGTACCTATTCTCCGGCGTTGAAAAGTGGAAAGACCGTCATTATGGTTGTCCTCGGTCTGTACGGGACGATTGTTTTGCTCGGCATCAATCCGGCGATTTTGGCGGGGGCGGGCGCCTTGGCACTGTTGACGGCATTTCTGTCCCGAAATATCGTCGAAAATATGTTGAACGGGATTTTGATTTTGTCTACCGATCGCTACGTTGTAGGAGATGTAGTCCAAATTGGACAGTATGCGGGAGCGGTGGAAAGCATGAACCTTTACGTCACCAACCTCCGCAATTTGGACGGCCAATCGATCGCCATTCCCAACGGTCAAATTTCGGCGGTCATCAACAATACTAAAGATTGGTCGCGGGTTAACTTCGGCCTGCAAATTTCCTGGGATGCGGACATCCGAAAAACGATGGAAATTATTCGGGAAGTCTCTCAAAAAATGCAAGGCGAACCGGAGTGGAAAGACAAGATATTGGAACCTTTAGAAATTCTGGGAGTCGATGATATTTCCCACGAAGGAACCGTGATCCGCTTTCTGATCAAAACCTTGCCCAGCCAACAGTGGGCTGTGGGGCGGACGCTACGATTACGGCTCAAAACCGCCCTGGACGAGGCGGGAATTGCCCTCGGTGTCCCCCAGCGATCAATCTGGTATTATCAAGATTCGGGATATTCCCCGAAGTTGCCTGAGCGATCGGACTCCGAAGATAACCCGGACAAAAATACTGAGAGCGAAGTGACTCCATCTTAAACAATCCTCTTATGATGCCCTCTACCGGACCCGATATTGGCTACATTCCCACCCCCCAAGATTTGCTGGGGGATGTCCTGGCTTGGACTCGAGTGGGCGAAACTGATATTCTCTACGATCTCGGCTGCGGGGACGGACGGGTAACGATCGCGGCGGCGAAACAATTCGGAACCCGAGGAGTCGGCATCGATATCGATCGCGATCGCATTTCGGAAGCGGCCGAAAACGCCAAAATAGCGGGCGTGGGCGATCGCGTTCAGTTCCGCCAAGGCAACTTATTTGAAAGCCATTTCGGCGAAGCGACCGTCATTTTCCTCTACCTTTTACCCCATCTCAATCTCCGCCTGAAACCCCAATTATTCGAGCAACTCCAACCCGGAACCCGCATCATTTCCCGAGACTTCGACATGGGAGATTGGAAACCTGATCGCATTCTACATTTACCCCATCCAGAAGAGGAATGCACCTTCTATTTTTGGCAAATTCCAATTCATTAGGGAGTCGGGAGTCGGGAGTCGGATTCAATTCTAAAAAAATGGATTCAAAATTATGACAAATAAAGCCTTTAAATCCTATCGAGATTTGAGGGTATGGGGAGAAGCGATGAATTTGGCTCAGATGTGTTATCAGATCACTCAAGCGTTTCCGCCCGCTGAAATTTACGGAATGACTTCACAAATCCGCAGGGCAGCGGCATCGGTGCCAGCCAACATAGCAGAGGGATATGGTCGAGAGAACAGAGGAGAATATATTCAATTTTTGAAAATAGCTCAGGGTTCTCTAAAGGAACTCGAAACCCATTTGCTCCTGTCAGAAAGAGTGCAATTAACTAATAATCAAGCGGTTGAACCGCTTCTGCAACAATGTGATGTAGTGGGTAAAATGCTACGTTCTCTGATTCGCTCGCTCCAGAACAAAAACTAAAGAGGAAATCCTAAAAATGGATTTCGTATCGACGCTTTCCGACTCCCGACTCCCGACTCCCGACTCCCCACCCCACTCGGCGCGATCGGTGAGATAATAGTGGACGTTGAAGATAACCTGCGGGAGTCCAATGGCGTGGGGTTTCGGATGTTGGGGGAACGGACAAACTGGGGACGTTGTGACATCCTCCCAAACCGCTCGAAGCACGGTTGCTCCTCGTGCGATCTGCAACCCAGAAGACTTGAGATATTTGGATTATGAAAATCGCGATTCTGTCCCAAGATAGTTCCCTGTACTCTACGAAGCGACTCAAAGAAGCGGGAGAACAGCGGGGTCATGAGATGTATGTGATCGACTACCTGCGCTGTTATATGAATATCACCTCCCACAAGCCGATGGTGATGTACGGGGGGAAACCCCTGGAAGGATTCGACGCCATCATCCCCCGCATCGGCGCCTCCAAAACCTTCTACGGGACGGCGGTGGTGCGCCAGTTTGAGATCATGAACGTATTTACCGCCAACGAGTCCCAGGCGATCTCGCGATCGCGGGACAAGTTGCGCTGCTTGCAATTGCTGGCCCGGGAGGGGATCGGCCTGCCGGTGACGGGGTTCGCCCACTCCACCAAGGATATCGACGGGTTGATCAATATCGTCGGCGGGGCACCGCTGGTGATCAAATTGTTGGAGGGCACCCAGGGGATCGGGGTGGTGCTCGCGGAAACCTACCAGGCGGCCAAGTCCGTGATCGAGGCGTTCCGGGGGTTGGACGCCAACATTTTGGTGCAGGAATTTATCAAGGAAGCAGGGGGCTCGGACCTGCGCTGTTTCGTGATCGGCGATCGCGTGGTAGCCTCGATGAAGCGGCAGGGAGCTGAGGGGGAATTTCGCTCCAACCTGCACCGGGGGGGAACGGCCGAGAAGGTGAAACTGACGCCGGAGGAGCGATCGACCGCCGTCCGCGCCGCCAAGATTATGGGGTTGAAGGTGGCGGGGGTGGACCTGCTGCGATCGAACCACGGCCCGGTGGTGATGGAGGTGAACTCGTCGCCGGGACTCGAAGGCATCGAGAAGGCGACGGGGGTGGACGTGCCGAGGAAGATCATCGAATATTTGGAAAAACACGCCGGAAAGGGAAACCCCCGCGATCGCACTCAAGGTTAAACCTGGATTGTAGCGGTTCAATACGGCCGATCTAATGATATCCTAGGGAGGTGAGTGTCGCTTGTGTCTTAAAAAGGCTGGATAATTATGGAAGTTAATGACCTCGGATTTGTTGCCAGCATCCTTTTTGTGCTGGTTCCTTCCGTATTTCTTCTGATTCTGTACATTCAGACCCAGAGTCGCGAAGGAAAGGAAGGGTAAACCTGATTTTTCCCCGTTTTTTCAACCCTAAAAAAAGCGCTGTCGGCAATTGGCTCCAGCGCTTTTTTATTAGGGTGTGGGGTGTGGGGTGTGGGGTGTGGGGTGTGGGGAGCGGAGGGAGCGGAGGGAGCGGAGGGAGCGGTGGGAGCGAAGGGAGCGAAGGAAGCGGAGGGAGCAGGGGGAGCAGGGGGAGCGGAGGGAGCGGAGGGAGCAGGGGGAGCGGAGGGAGCAGGGGGAGCGGAG
>JBNGCR010000296.1:0-4642 GCA_050045915.1 Limnospira sp. | reverse complement strand
ATTGCCTATTGCCTATTGCCTACTCCCCACTCCCCACTCCCCACTCCCCACTCCCTTAATCGCCGGGGGACAGGGCTAGGTAAACGCCCCGCCACAGCCAGCGATCGTCAATTTTACGGCCGATATTGTCGCTTTGCAGAAGTGCCATCGATAAAAATGAGAAATCGGGAACAGAAGTCGATTGTCAAACTGTCAGGATGTTATGATGCGACTGGCTCCCAAAAGAGCCGAGTTTGCGGTGTCAATGGTGGACGATTCCAAAGCCGGGACATGAAGCCGAGACGCGGGCTGTCAGGTTATCAATAATTATCCTTATAGTTCAGCATTTTTGATCACCGCGCCTCCGTTCTAGCATGACACACACCCATTTTGCACGACTGAATTCCACAACTCAGGGGGCATCGACGAACCGTCCGACTCAAGAGCGTGTTACCATGACCCTCCAATTCCCAGCGTCCGCAAAGTCCACTCCAGTCCGATGGCTGGAACCTAGTTTATCAGAACAGTTGAACCAACTGTACTCGGAAATCCAAACCCTGACGGCAACGGTTAAACAATTGGAACAACGAACGGTGTTTCGGCCCCCGAGTCGGGATCTGCCCCTGGCAGAACGCCTCGAAATGCATTATCAATCGTTGCGTTCCGAGAAAGAACGAGGCAAGCAGTTGAAGAAGACTCGAAATCTGCTACAGTCCAAACGACAGGAATTCGATCGCCGGTCGGCTGAATTGGGCGATCGCAAGGCGGAGATCGAAAACGCCCTCGATCGCCTACAGTCCCAAATGCGGGCGGTGAAACAGGCGGAACGGGCTTACTGCTCGGCATTGGATGCCCTGGATGCGATCGCCGAAACCGCCGGAGAGCTCCTCAACCGAACCTACGGCGAGGACACCGGGGCTGAGTTGGAAGATCTGGCGGAGTCCCGATATCCTGCAGATCGGTGTCCTTGGCTTCCGGTCAGACCTCTCGTTCGGGAGGAAGACAATCCGCTACGGAAATTTTTAGCATGATTTAAAAATTTTCCGGCGACGGGGTGTCGGAGATTTTCGACCGCCCCGTTTTTCCGTGCGTGCGATCGCTAAAACGTGCCGTTTGAGGCAGAATTGACCTCTAAAAACTGAGACGAAATTTGCCATTTTTTCTGGTTTTTATAAAGTCAAAAAAATGGATGTCTCGGTGCTAAATTACAATATTTTTTCTGGATATTGTATCAAATCCTGCGATATAAAATTCGGTGATATCCGCAACAGACGATCCGTTCTACCATCTTCAATGAATTGCCAAAAGTTTAAACCGCATACCCCTGTACGGCGATCGCTTTCGTTGATTCTAGACAACTGTTTGGTATCATGAAAGCACATGAATTCGCCGATCCGAAAGGTAAATTTTGAACGGATAGGATTCCGGCATTAAGATATGAAGTTGGCGGCAGCACTCGGCAGTTGTTTGATAGTGGCTCTCTTGGTGGGGGGAGGGACTGTCAGGGTTCGAGATACCGGCGAGACGGTGCGGGTCGGCATCTATCAAAATCGGCCGAAAGTGTTTCTGGACGAAACCGGTAGGCCGGCGGGATTTTGGCCCGACCTACTCCGGGCGATCGCGAAGGCCGAGGGCTGGCAGTTGCAATACGTCCCCTGCGAGTGGGAGCGTTGTTTGCAGGGGGTCGAGGAAGGTGCCATCGACATTATGGTGGACGTGGCTCACTCCCCAGATCGCGATCGCTGGTTAGACTTCAACCGAGAAGTCGTACTCGTCAGTTGGTCCGAGGTTTACACCCGCCCCGGAATACCCCTCGAGTCCATTCTCGACTTGGATCGAAAGCGGGTTGCCGTCCTCAAAGGGAGCATCCAACAGACAATGCTGGCCGAGCAGGCCCAGGCTTTCGGAGTTGCGCCCCAATTCGTGGAAGTCGCCGACTTCGAGGAACTGTTTCGGCGAATCGCCAGCGGAGAGGTGGATGCCGGGGTGGTTAACAACATCTTCGGTGGCGAAGTCGCCCCCCACCACAACCTGGTCAAAACCAACATTCTCTTCGACCCCTCCCGGTTACACTTCGTCACGGCCCAGGGGAAACGAGCCGACCTGCTGGCGACCCTGGACCGCCACATCCGAGATTTGAAGGCCGATTACAACTCCGCCTATTATCGGGTGCGGGAGCGCTGGCTGGAGCCGAAGAAACGGTTGAGCTGGGGGCAGGTCAGACATATTTTGGCGGATTTTGCGGTATATGTGCCGATCGCGGGTTTGGCTGTCGTTTTGATGTGGAACCGCTTTTTGAGGAAGGAAATCTGTCGTCGCCGGGAAGCCGAAGCGGCTCGGCAGGTGAGCGAACGGCGCTTTCACAACATGGCCGCCAACGTCCCCGGTGCCATTTTCCAATACGTCCTGCACCCCGACGGCTCCGACGGGGTTCTCTATGTGAGTTCGGGCTGTCACGAACTGTGGGAAGTGGAGGCTGCGGATGTCGTCGCGGACGCCGGCATTTTGTGGGAGATGGTCCACCCCGACGACCGGCCCGGAATGTACGCATCTGTCATCACTTCAGCCGATACCCTGCAACCTTGGTCCTGGCAGTGGCGCATCACCACCCCTTCCGGGAAAATGAAGTGGCTCGAAGCCTGCGGACGCCCCGAACGCCGGGAAAACGGCGATGTGGTGTGGGACACGTTGATTATGGATATTAGCGATCGCAAGCGGGCCGAAGTCGCCCTGCGGGAGAGCGAAGAGCGCCTGCGCCTGGTGACGGAGAACATGGGGGATTTGGTTTGCCTGCACCACCCCGACGGGCGTTATCTGTACGTCACCCCGTCGAGTCAGATACTGCTGGGCTACAGTCCGGAGGAATTGATCGGGCGCGACCCCTACAAGTTGTTCCACCCTGACGATCGCGATCGCATTCGCCTGTTGTCCCACGAGCCCAACCTGCGGGGCATCACCACCCCGGCCACCTACCGGATTCGGAAAAAAACCGGGGAGTACATCTGGCTCGAAACCCTGACCCGGGCAGTTTTGGACGAGGCGGGGCAGGTCCTGCACTTGCAGACCACCTCCCGAGACGTGAGCGATCGCATCCGAGTCCAGGAGCAGTTGCGGCACGAAGCCCTCCACGACGCCTTGACGGGGCTACCCAATCGCAACTTCCTCATCGCCCGCCTCGACCTGGCCCTGAAGCGAACGAAATACGACCCCGAGTTTCACTTTGCCGTGCTGTTCCTCGACCTCGACCATTTCAAAGTGGTCAACGACAGTCTCGGCTACCTCCTCGGAGACGAGTTGTTGCTGTCGGTGGCAAAACGGTTGCCGACATTCATCCGCGAGACGGACGTGGCGGCGCGGCTGGGGGGCGACGAATTCGTGATTCTGCTTGAAGAGATCGACGGCATCGAGGCGGCGGTGCGGGTGACGGAGGCGATTTTGAAGGTGCTGCGATCGCCTCTGCAAGTCGGCGATCGGGAGGTCTTTACCGGCGCGAGCGTCGGCATTGTCGCCGGGACGAGCCGCCACCGCTCCCCCGAGGATCTGCTCCGGGATGCGGATCTGGCGATGTACCGAGCCAAACAAAACGGGCGGGGCCGGTACGCCATCTTCGACCCCATTATGCACTTCCAGGCGGTGCGGCGGCTCCACGTCGAACACGACCTGCGGAAAGCCCTGGAAAATCGGGAATTTGTCCTGTACTACCAACCCATCGTCGATCTGCCAGCCCGGACGATTCGCGGGTTTGAAGCCCTGATTCGATGGCGGCACCCCCAGCGGGGCATCGTGTCGCCGGGAGAATTTATCGAGATCGCCGAAGAAACCGGGTTGATCGTCCCCATCGGTTGCTGGCTGCTGCACGAAGCCTGCCGGCAGTTGGCGGACTGGCAGGGGCAATTTCCCGATCGCCCTTTGAAATTGAGCGTCAACCTCTCGGTCAAACAACTGCAACATTTTCTGCTGGGACAACTCGACGAAATTCTCGCTACGCACGCCCTCAAAAAAAATAGTTTGGTCCTCGAAATTACCGAGAGTATGTTGGTGGAAAATGTCGGCATCACCTGCGAGTTGCTCGAACAGATCCGGTCGAAAGGTATCCCGATCAGCATCGACGACTTCGGCACGGGCTACTCTTCCCTCAGCTACCTGCACCAGTTGCCCGTCGATGCCCTCAAAATCGATCGCGCTTTTGTCAGTCCCGCCGAACCGGACTCCCGCAATCAGACGATCGCCGAATCGATCGTCGTCTTGAGTAATTTGCTCGAACTCAGTGCGATCGCGGAGGGCGTCGAAACGGTCGAACAGTTGGAATGGCTGGAATCCCTGGGCTGCGAGGCGGCTCAGGGATTCTTATTTTCTCCCCCTGTCCCCGCCGACCGGGCGATCGAGTTGTTGAAACAGCCCGCGCTTTTTTTGAGGGAGTCGGGAGTCGGGAGTCGGGAGTCGGGGGGCGGAGGGAGCGGGGGAAGTGGGGGAAGCCCAGAAGCGGGTGGAACATCCGGACCGCTTGGGAATTAATTCCCAAGCTAATAGCCAAAATCATCTAAAGATGATTGGGGAGTCTGCCTCCTCTGCCCCCTCTGCCTCCTCTGCCTCCTCTGCCCCCTCTGCCCCCTCTGCCCCCTCTGCCCCCTCTGCCCCCTCTGCCTCCTCTGCCCCCTCTGCC
>JBNGCR010000295.1:0-4681 GCA_050045915.1 Limnospira sp. | reverse complement strand
GATTTGAAACGCCTCGTTCCCGCGATCGCTCTGGCGATCTCCTGTATTTTTAGGGGGGGAAGAGGGAACGGGGAACAGGGAACAGGGAACAGGGAACTGTATTAATTAATGTAAAAATCCCCCCAATAGCAGGATAACGCGCTATAATATAAATAGAAACCTACCAAGTTTGTTTATGTTGCCTTCTGTTTCTTCCATTCTTGCCTCTGCTCCTGCCGTTGGGTTTTCTGGCTCCCGCTCGGTTGTTCCTCCGGCGTCTGTTTCCTCTGCCGTCATCGCTTCTGTTTCTTCCGGCGCTGCTGTGTCGGTTGGGTGTGCGGCTGGCGTGGATCGGGTCTTCCGTTCGGCTTTCCCGTCTGCCCGCGTCTTCTCCGTGGCGTCGTTCGGTCGCGGTCGTGGCGCTTTCGCGGCTCGGTCGGTGGCTTGCGTCCGGTCGGTCGCCCCTGGGGGCGTTTGGGTTTCGTTTCCCGGCCGGCCTTGTCCGGCCGGTTTGTCGCCGTCGTCGTCGTCCGCTCGTTGTTTTTGTGGTTCCGGTTCCGGGTCGTGGGCGTCGTTGGCGTTCGCCCTTGGTCTTGGCGTTCGCTCGTTGGTCTGGCTGCCCCCGTCCGTCCCCTGTCCCGCTGGCTGGGGTCTGTCTCCCGTTGGCGGCGGGTGGTTCGTTTCCTCGGCGGCGCCTCGTCAGTTGTCGTTGTTTTAGCTTGGCTTGGGGGGTCTTCCCCCTCATTTTTTCTGTGGATATAACCCCTTCGGTTGGAGGGGTTATTGTTTTATTTAACAGGGTAACGTGCTATAATATAGATAACCTACCAAGTTAAAGCCATGTTTGAAGTTTCCTCCGCTCTTAAGTCCCAGTTGTTGACACGCCAAACGATTTGGCGATCGATCTTCGGTTGTGAACCAACCTATCGCGAAGCAATGGCGATCGATTTCGAGGTCTGGTCAAACTGCCTTTGGGTTCTCTACCGTCCACAACCCGGCTACGACAAGGGTTTCTGTCGTTTTGTCAGTTTTAAAGACGTAGCGATCGCCGTCGTCGAACACACAGATTGGCGCAGCCAACAACTTCAAGCCTTAAAAGGCGATCCGATTTTCTGTGGAGATAGCAGTTATCTGGTTCGCGGATTCAATAACGATTACAAGGTTTCGATCGACCCAGGTACGAGCGAACTAACTTGCAACTGCAAGCTGTTCCGCTGCTTGAATAATCGTGAGGGAGAATTGCCGGAAGCCTTTCGTGAAGCCTTACATAAGTTTGGACGATACCTTAAATGTCATCACATCTTAGCGGTGGAGGATTTGCTCGACCCGTTCAATACCGAATCAGAACCGCTTTACCTCGAAGACGATCCGTGTTGGTGGATGTCGGGTTAAAAAAATGGGCGGCCGTGAGGCCGCCCGTCGTTTCAATTCAGGGCAGACTCGATCGCCCTCTGAACAAATTGCTCAAGTTCCTGTCCTGACAAACCGAGTCGATCGAATTTGTCTTGGTTTTCAAGCCAGGCTAGAAGCGCCCCTCGGGCGCAATCTTTGTATCTTAATGGCTCTCCCTTCGATCGAGGGAGGGCTTTCTTAACGCGATCGCTCACGTTGAGAGCGACTCGAGCATTCAGCGATTCGTTCCGGTCGGTTGAAAAGCTGTATTCGGTAATGGTGGGATTCCCACCCGGTCTTCCTCTAGGCATCGTTCTCTTTTTTTTAACTCGATACCCTACTATAACACTTGACATTTAGCGGGATAACATGCTATATTATATTTAACCGAAGGGGAGAAAAACCTACCAAGTCGCCTCCCCAACGGCGAAAACCTTTATCAGGTCTATTGAAATGGTAACAAAATCCTTATCCTTCTACGAACGGACGCGCGATCGGCTCGAGAAGAAGATCAACGAGAAAGCGGCAGAGTTCGAGCGGAAGTACGCGGGGTACTTACCAATTTTTCAACACAAATTCAAGCGCTGGATTGAAGAATATCTCGATCGAGTTTTGGAGAATGTTCTCGAAAACGGATTCGACAACCAACTCAGCTTGGAAGACGAAATTAAATCAAAGGTCGAAGAGGAGAGCGAACTGATTGAATTCTTCGGAGCAATCGATCAAATGCACGGAGAACTGCCACCGCTAGAGGCAACGCTCGAAGAATTTGCCCATTTGGTAGAACCGACTGCCTAATCAACTGGGGAGTCTCCGAGGCTCCCCTGCAAACCTTCTATCTCCACAGAAAATGTTTTTTGAACTACCCCCCCAACCCCCCCAACCCCCGATCATTTCGCAACAACCCGAAGAAATTCGATCGGCAGAATTGCTAAGCCGATACACGCAAAGTTGTGGAAATCCACACAACTTTGCCAGAGAGACAGTTTGGATTGAAGCAGTTCTTCGCCAGGGCGTTAACGACGTCCTGATTATCCCCGACAACGAGTACCACAGCGAATCTGCCAACCGTGTGATTCAAGTCCTTCGCGTTCGGCACTCAGTGATGGTGTTGACTTGCTCTGCTAGTCGCTGGACAGTCAACGGAATTATAAATGAGGTAGCCAATCGATACGGGTCTGAAGATTTTTATTACCGATATCAGGTGCTCAGTTCGCCCGTTCATGGAGGATTTTTTGTAATCCAATTCGACGGGTATCCACCGCGATACTGGAATAAAGATTAACTTTCTCGGGAGGCTTCCACGCCTCCCATTCAACCCCGTTATCTCCACAGAAAAATGAATAGCATTACAATCGACACCACCGCTAAACAGATTCGATCGAACCCCATACAACCCCCGACCAAACCGGGAGAGTGGTCGTTGAGGCAGATCGAGGAGGTTCTGAGTCGGCCGATTCCTCGATCGCTTCTCCAGTCAAAGCGACTGGGAGGATCAACCGTGTTTTTTTTGTCTTGGTACGAGGCTGCCAAGATTTTGTCAAAGTATTGCCCCGGCTGGAACTGGAGGATTATCTCGGTTCACTGCACGAGCGATCGCATATTCCTTGTTGGTGAGTTAGCCGTGCCAACAGCAGACGGAATGGTGGTGCGGCACGCTACGGGAACTGAGGAACTGAACTGCAATTCCTACGGCGATCCCAGCAGCAACGCTGAATCGATGGCATTTCGCCGCGCGGCTGCCAAGTTTGGGCTGGGACTATATCTCTATCAGAAATAAGCCCTTGGGAACGGCGATCGCCCTCAAAGGATCGCCCCCTGTCGTCTATCTCCACAGAAAAAAATCCGAGATTTGGATTTACGATCTCGCGAAACACCCTGGCGATCTTACGGGCGCTCAGAGACCTGAAACTCGTAGAAATTAAACCCCAAAAGGGGTACAGACAGCCAAATCGGTATTTCAGGACTTAGACGCCACCACATTGGCGATCGCCCTCAACAACTCCCCGAGTTGCTCCTTGGGGAGTTGTTCAATTGTCGAAATCAGTTCGCTTCCTTGAAGACCGATTTGAATATTTATAGAAGAATTTATCGTGTTGCATCCGAAGACGACGGAAAGCCCGTAGCGCCGAGCCTCAGTTTCCAACACCTTCGATCGAAGTTCTGGCGGCAGTTCGTGGAGTTCTTCGGCCAGAATTTGCGATCGCTGGTCAGGCGGAAGAGATCGCAACAGCTCTTGAATATCCGTCAACTCCACCGGCCGCACCCCGTTTTCAGACATCGTTCCATATTTACAGACTTTTTGACATGGTTAACGTCTTGTTAAAACTTTGTCATCGGTGGAAGTACGGGATTTCCCAGCCAGCCGTTCGCCAATTAGCCTCAAAATTTCGGCCAGTTCGCTCTCTGGGAGCGACCAGATAAGGATTTGTTTTTCGCGGTCAGTCAAACCGTGGACTTCAACTTTGCCAATTTGACTGACAAAATCATTAATTGCGCCTGGGCTTAACTCCTCTAAGCCCATCAAAAGACGTTCAAGCGTCTCAACTTTTAGATCGCCTCTTCCACACTGAAACCGGCTCAAGTGAGTTCGAGAAACCCCGGTGTGTTCGTGTAACGCAACATCCGTAACGCCGTGGGATTGTCGGACTTTTTTGAAAGCTTCACGAATGTTCATATTTAAACAAAAAAACGCAAGTGGTACAATAATATTTAACTCACACCACTTGCGACAATCAAATTATATTCTATACCAATTATGACACAGCATCACCGAATACAGCTAGAAGACGCGATCGAAGACTACGCCGCAGGTCTGCTCACAGCCACGATCGCCTACTGGATTCGCATTCATACCCAACAAAACCAAGTTGTAGCAGTCGATCGCTCGCGGTCGATCGAATTTGTCCTGACTGAGAAGGACGAGGAGGTGTAGCGATGGCACGCCAGCAAGAGCAATTCTACCCCCTCACCGAGTCGGAGCTGTCTACTGTCAGCCAAGTTCTCAAAGCGGCCGAGCTGAAGGTTTATCTTTGGCTTTCGATTCAGATGCCGTTTCCCGATAGCGCCCCCATCGAAATCGACACCGAACGGATTGCCGAATCTCTAGGTCTCCACCGGCGCACCATTCAAATCGCACTCAACAAACTCAGCGAACTGGGGCTGTTCGGGTGGGAAGCCGTTCGCGCCAAAATCTGGCGATTCTCGTTCCGAGACGCTTCGCGATCGCCCGTTCGCCAAGAGAACAACCGATCGCGATCCACAGATCGCCAAAGCGATCCACAGATCGCCAAAGCGATCCACAGATCGC
>JBNGCR010000294.1:0-4803 GCA_050045915.1 Limnospira sp. | reverse complement strand
CGATCTGTGGATCGCTTTGGCGATCTGTGGATCGCTTTGGCGATCTGTGGATCGCGATCGGTTGTTCTCTTGGCGAACGGGCGATCGCGAAGCGTCTCGGAACGAGAATCGCCAGATTTTGGCGCGAACGGCTTCCCACCCGAACAGCCCCAGTTCGCTGAGTTTGTTGAGTGCGATTTGAATGGTGCGCCGGTGGAGACCTAGAGATTCGGCAATCCGTTCGGTGTCGATTTCGATGGGGGCGCTATCGGGAAACGGCATCTGAATCGAAAGCCAAAGATAAACCTTCAGCTCGGCCGCTTTGAGAACTTGGCTGACAGTAGACAGCTCCGACTCGGTGAGGGGGTAGAATTGCTCTTGCTGGCGTGCCATCGCTACACCTCCTCGTCCTTCTCAGTCAGGACAAATTCGATCGACCGCGAGCGATCGACTGCTACAACTTGGTTTTGTTGGGTATGAATGCGAATCCAGTAGGCGATCGTGGCTGTGAGCAGACCTGCGGCGTAGTCTTCGATCGCGTCTTCTAGCTGTATTCGGTGATGCTGTGTCATAATTGGTATAGAATATAATTTGATTGTCGCAAGTGGTGTGAGTTAAATATTATTGTACCACTTGCGTTTTTTTGTTTAAATATGAACATTCGTGAAGCTTTCAAAAAAGTCCGACAATCCCACGGCGTTACGGATGTTGCGTTACACGAACACACCGGGGTTTCTCGAACTCACTTGAGCCGGTTTCAGTGTGGAAGAGGCGATCTAAAAGTTGAGACGCTTGAACGTCTTTTGATGGGCTTAGAGGAGTTAAGCCCAGGCGCAATTAATGATTTTGTCAGTCAAATTGGCAAAGTTGAAGTCCACGGTTTGACTGACCGCGAAAAACAAATCCTTATCTGGTCGCTCCCAGAGAGCGAACTGGCCGAAATTTTGAGGCTAATTGGCGAACGGCTGGCTGGGAAATCCCGTACTTCCACCGATGACAAAGTTTTAACAAGACGTTAACCATGTCAAAAAGTCTGTAAATATGGAACGATGTCTGAAAACGGGGTGCGGCCGGTGGAGTTGACGGATATTCAAGAGCTGTTGCGATCTCTTCCGCCTGACCAGCGATCGCAAATTCTGGCCGAAGAACTCCACGAACTGCCGCCAGAACTTCGATCGAAGGTGTTGGAAACTGAGGCTCGGCGCTACGGGCTTTCCGTCGTCTTCGGATGCAACACGATAAATTCTTCTATAAATATTCAAATCGGTCTTCAAGGAAGCGAACTGATTTCGACAATTGAACAACTCCCCAAGGAGCAACTCGGGGAGTTGTTGAGGGCGATCGCCAATGTGGTGGCGTCTAAGTCCTGAAATACCGATTTGGCTGTCTGTACCCCTTTTGGGGTTTAATTTCTACGAGTTTCAGGTCTCTGAGCGCCCGTAAGATCGCCAGGGTGTTTCGCGAGATCGTAAATCCAAATCTCGGATTTTTTTCTGTGGAGATAGACGACAGGGGGCGATCCTTTGAGGGCGATCGCCGTTCCCAAGGGCTTATTTCTGATAGAGATATAGTCCCAGCCCAAACTTGGCAGCCGCGCGGCGAAATGCCATCGATTCAGCGTTGCTGCTGGGATCGCCGTAGGAATTGCAGTTCAGTTCCTCAGTTCCCGTAGCGTGCCGCACCACCATTCCGTCTGCTGTTGGCACGGCTAACTCACCAACAAGGAATATGCGATCGCTCGTGCAGTGAACCGAGATAATCCTCCAGTTCCAGCCGGGGCAATACTTTGACAAAATCTTGGCAGCCTCGTACCAAGACAAAAAAAACACGGTTGATCCTCCCAGTCGCTTTGACTGGAGAAGCGATCGAGGAATCGGCCGACTCAGAACCTCCTCGATCTGCCTCAACGACCACTCTCCCGGTTTGGTCGGGGGTTGTATGGGGTTCGATCGAATCTGTTTAGCGGTGGTGTCGATTGTAATGCTATTCATTTTTCTGTGGAGATAACGGGGTTGAATGGGAGGCGTGGAAGCCTCCCGAGAAAGTTAATCTTTATTCCAGTATCGCGGTGGATACCCGTCGAATTGGATTACAAAAAATCCTCCATGAACGGGCGAACTGAGCACCTGATATCGGTAATAAAAATCTTCAGACCCGTATCGATTGGCTACCTCATTTATAATTCCGTTGACTGTCCAGCGACTAGCAGAGCAAGTCAACACCATCACTGAGTGCCGAACGCGAAGGACTTGAATCACACGGTTGGCAGATTCGCTGTGGTACTCGTTGTCGGGGATAATCAGGACGTCGTTAACGCCCTGGCGAAGAACTGCTTCAATCCAAACTGTCTCTCTGGCAAAGTTGTGTGGATTTCCACAACTTTGCGTGTATCGGCTTAGCAATTCTGCCGATCGAATTTCTTCGGGTTGTTGCGAAATGATCGGGGGTTGGGGGGGTTGGGGGGGTAGTTCAAAAAACATTTTCTGTGGAGATAGAAGGTTTGCAGGGGAGCCTCGGAGACTCCCCAGTTGATTAGGCAGTCGGTTCTACCAAATGGGCAAATTCTTCGAGCGTTGCCTCTAGCGGTGGCAGTTCTCCGTGCATTTGATCGATTGCTCCGAAGAATTCAATCAGTTCGCTCTCCTCTTCGACCTTTGATTTAATTTCGTCTTCCAAGCTGAGTTGGTTGTCGAATCCGTTTTCGAGAACATTCTCCAAAACTCGATCGAGATATTCTTCAATCCAGCGCTTGAATTTGTGTTGAAAAATTGGTAAGTACCCCGCGTACTTCCGCTCGAACTCTGCCGCTTTCTCGTTGATCTTCTTCTCGAGCCGATCGCGCGTCCGTTCGTAGAAGGATAAGGATTTTGTTACCATTTCAATAGACCTGATAAAGGTTTTCGCCGTTGGGGAGGCGACTTGGTAGGTTTTTCTCCCCTTCGGTTAAATATAATATAGCATGTTATCCCGCTAAATGTCAAGTGTTATAGTAGGGTATCGAGTTAAAAAAAAGAGAACGATGCCTAGAGGAAGACCGGGTGGGAATCCCACCATTACCGAATACAGCTTTTCAACCGACCGGAACGAATCGCTGAATGCTCGAGTCGCTCTCAACGTGAGCGATCGCGTTAAGAAAGCCCTCCCTCGATCGAAGGGAGAGCCATTAAGATACAAAGATTGCGCCCGAGGGGCGCTTCTAGCCTGGCTTGAAAACCAAGACAAATTCGATCGACTCGGTTTGTCAGGACAGGAACTTGAGCAATTTGTTCAGAGGGCGATCGAGTCTGCCCTGAATTGAAACGACGGGCGGCCTCACGGCCGCCCATTTTTTTAACCCGACATCCACCAACACGGATCGTCTTCGAGGTAAAGCGGTTCTGATTCGGTATTGAACGGGTCGAGCAAATCCTCCACCGCTAAGATGTGATGACATTTAAGGTATCGTCCAAACTTATGTAAGGCTTCACGAAAGGCTTCCGGCAATTCTCCCTCACGATTATTCAAGCAGCGGAACAGCTTGCAGTTGCAAGTTAGTTCGCTCGTACCTGGGTCGATCGAAACCTTGTAATCGTTATTGAATCCGCGAACCAGATAACTGCTATCTCCACAGAAAATCGGATCGCCTTTTAAGGCTTGAAGTTGTTGGCTGCGCCAATCTGTGTGTTCGACGACGGCGATCGCTACGTCTTTAAAACTGACAAAACGACAGAAACCCTTGTCGTAGCCGGGTTGTGGACGGTAGAGAACCCAAAGGCAGTTTGACCAGACCTCGAAATCGATCGCCATTGCTTCGCGATAGGTTGGTTCACAACCGAAGATCGATCGCCAAATCGTTTGGCGTGTCAACAACTGGGACTTAAGAGCGGAGGAAACTTCAAACATGGCTTTAACTTGGTAGGTTATCTATATTATAGCACGTTACCCTGTTAAATAAAACAATAACCCCTCCAACCGAAGGGGTTATATCCACAGAAAAAATGAGGGGGAAGACCCCCCAAGCCAAGCTAAAACAACGACAACTGACGAGGCGCCGCCGAGGAAACGAACCACCCGCCGCCAACGGGAGACAGACCCCAGCCAGCGGGACAGGGGACGGACGGGGGCAGCCAGACCAACGAGCGAACGCCAAGACCAAGGGCGAACGCCAACGACGCCCACGACCCGGAACCGGAACCACAAAAACAACGAGCGGACGACGACGACGGCGACAAACCGGCCGGACAAGGCCGGCCGGGAAACGAAACCCAAACGCCCCCAGGGGCGACCGACCGGACGCAAGCCACCGACCGAGCCGCGAAAGCGCCACGACCGCGACCGAACGACGCCACGGAGAAGACGCGGGCAGACGGGAAAGCCGAACGGAAGACCCGATCCACGCCAGCCGCACACCCAACCGACACAGCAGCGCCGGAAGAAACAGAAGCGATGACGGCAGAGGAAACAGACGCCGGAGGAACAACCGAGCGGGAGCCAGAAAACCCAACGGCAGGAGCAGAGGCAAGAATGGAAGAAACAGAAGGCAACATAAACAAACTTGGTAGGTTTCTATTTATATTATAGCGCGTTATCCTGCTATTGGGGGGATTTTTACATTAATTAATACAGTTCCCTGTTCCCTGTTCCCTGTTCCCCGTTCCCTCTTCCCCCCCTAAAAATACAGGAGATCGCCAGAGCGATCGCGGGAACGAGGCGTTTCAAATCACAGGATCGAACGTTCTAGGCGTTGCCATCGTGGATGATCGCAGTAGAGTCCTGAAGCTGAACGAACCCATCTGTCAACTGCTGGGTCGATCGACCGAAGAAATCCGAGAGCGTCGTCTCGTC
>JBNGCR010000293.1:0-4818 GCA_050045915.1 Limnospira sp. | reverse complement strand
GCCTCCTCCGCCTCCTCCGCCCCTCCGCCCCTCCGCCCTACTCCCCCTCCGTATTCTCCAACAGGGCTGTGGAATATCCGATTAGAATGGAAATGCGATCGCGTACTTGGGCGAGGCGATCGCGGGCTGTGGCACTCTGGCGGGATGCTTGCAAAAATCGCAAATCCAAACCCAACAATCGCATCTGCTTGTGGGTTTCGGTGATGTAGGACTGTAGTTGAGATTGTAGGTGGGGATCGTCCGATTCGCGATCGCCGAGGGTCGTGATTCGGGTCTTAAACTGCTCTTGAACTTCCCCAAATGCCCGGGTCACGGGTTCGACCTCCGGCTGGTCGGAAGTCAGAGTCGCCTGCAGGGTTTCCAGGGATTGGCGAAAATCCGCGATCGCGTCGCGGGTGTCTTTTGTTAACATAATGTTAAGAAATTTGTCTATTATTAGCGATCATAGACAAAAGTCACGCCGTCCGACTGGGACAGCAAACCCAGTTCCGACGTGATCCCCTTGCGATTCTCATCAAATTTTCTGCATTTTCACAATTCAGAAAGCATGAACTCGCCCACTTGGGGATAGAGTAGGATAATTCTCAACCGAGAGACATCTCCTGAGTCGCGGGCGACAGACCTGAAGGCAGACTCGGCGATCGCGGGAGTGAAGAAATCTAACGAAAGGGAATCGCAATCTCAAAGAGTAGCATCTTCGCCCGGGTTTCCCCGAGCGTTCCTCGTCCATATTTGAAGAAGCCAGGGACAAATCGGGGAACTCTAAAATCCCGACACCCGGCACCCGGCACCCCGCGCCCGAATTTCAAACCGAGTCACAGCAGACTGGGACTCCCAATTTTATTCATAAAGCACAAAAACTCTCAAAATCACCTTTGTATCTGTAACTCAATAGAGGCGAACTACCATGAACACCAACACACTATCATCCTCAACCGTTTACGAATGCGCCATCCCCGACTGGCTGCAACACTGTCTGGACACCTCCAAGAGTCTGCGGGAATCCGATCCCCCCTCAGACTGTCCGGACACCGACCTGATCTGTGAGGCGTTCCAATTTGCCTACGAACTCCACAAAGGGCAGTATCGCAAATCCGGGGAACCCTACATCAACCACCCGATCGCCGTGGCGGGTTTGCTGCGGTTTCTGGGCAGCGACAGCGCGATGGTGGCGGCGGGATTCCTCCACGACATCATCGAAGATACCGACGTCACCCCCGAGCAACTCGAAAGCCACTTCGGCCCCGAAGTCCGGCACTTGGTCGAGGGCGTCACCAAACTCTCCAAGTTCAACTTCTCCAACACCACCGAACGCCAAGCCGAAAACTTCCGGCGGATGTTCCTGGCGATGGCCAAAGACATCCGGGTGATCGTGGTGAAACTGGCCGATCGCCTCCACAACATGAGAACCCTGGAATTTCTCCCGGAGGCTAAACAGCGCAGCATCGCCCTGGAAACCCGGGAAATCTTCGCCCCCCTCGCCAACCGGTTGGGGATCGGCCGTTTCAAATGGGAATTGGAGGATTTATCCTTCAAATACCTCGAACCCGACGCCTACCGAGAAATCCGCACCGCTGTCGCCGATCGCAGAACCATCCGGGAAGAAAGACTCGCGGCATTGGCCGACATTTTACGCGATCGCATGGAACAGGCCGGTATCCGCTGCTACGAAGTGACGGGCCGTCCCAAACACCTGTACGGCATCTACAAAAAGATGCAGGACCGCCACAAGGAATTTCACGAGATCTATGATATCGCCGCCCTGCGGTTGATCGTGGAACACAAAGACGAGTGCTACCGGGCTCTGGCGATCGTCCACGACGCCTTCAGACCGATTCCGGGCCGCTTCAAAGATTATATCGGCCTGCCCAAACCCAACCGCTACCAGTCCCTCCACACCGGAGTCATCGGCAACACCGGGCGCCCCGTCGAAGTGCAAATCCGCACCGTGGAAATGCACCACATCGCCGAATACGGGATCGCCGCCCACTGGAAATATAAAGAAACCGGCGGCTCGGGGTTCGGCAAATTGAGCAACACGGACGAGAAATTCACCTGGCTGCGGCAGCTTCTCGAATGGCAGAGCGACCTCAAGGATGCCAACGAGTATTTGGAGAGCGTCAAAAATAACCTATTCGATGAGGATGTCTACGTCTTCACCCCCGACGGCGATGTCATCGCCCTCAGCCACGGGGCGACACCCGTCGATTTCGCCTACCGCATCCATACGGAAGTCGGCAACCACTGCAAGGGGGCGAAGGTGAACGATCGCATCGTCCCCCTGTATACGGGGTTGAAAAACGGGGATATCGTGGAAATTCTCACCCAGAAGAACAGCCACCCCAGCCTGGACTGGCTGAATTTCGTCAAAACCAGCACGGCAAAAAACCGCATCCGCCAGTGGTACAAGCGATCGCACCGGGATGAAAATATCGCCCGGGGCCGGGCCCTGATTGAAAAGGAAATGGGCCGCAACGGCTTTGAATCCCTGCTCAAATCCGAACCCATGCAGGGCGTCGTCCATCGCTGCAATTATCACAGTGTAGACGACCTACTCGCCGGTTTGGGATACGGGGAAATCACCCTCAACCAGGTGGTGAACCGGCTGCGGGACGCGGTGAAGGCCCACACCCCCATCCGGCAGGTGGAGGGCGATCGCACCACCAACCTGCAAATGCCCGCCTCGATTCCCGCCGCCCCCACGCCGGCCCACCCGTCCCCATTAACCCAATCCCCCATCGCCGGGGTGGAAGGGCTGCTCTACCACATCGCCGGATGCTGCAACCCGATCCCCGGAGAGGCGATCATCGGCACGGTGACGCGCACCCGGGGCATTTCCATCCACCGCCAGGGCTGCCCGAACGTGACCAAGGTCCCCGGCGAGCGGCTGGTCCCCGTCAGTTGGAACCCCACCGACGGCAACCAGGGACGCCCGAAAACCTACCCGGTCAAAATCCAGATCGAGGTACTTGATCGCGTCGGCGTCCTCAACGACATCCTCTCCCGCCTCAAGGACAATAACATCAACGTCTGTAGCGCCCAGGTGAAGACGTTCCGCGGCGCCCCCGCCCTAATTGAGCTGGGGATCGAAATTTGCGATCGCAGCCAATTCGAGCAAACCTGCGTCCAAATCAAAAACATCAGCGACGTCCTCAACCTGCGCCGCATGAACCGGGGCGACCAACGATCTTAGACAATTAACAATTAATAATTAACAATTAACAATTAATAGTTGTTGATGGTTTTTGATTCCCCATTTCCCGAATTCGGGCGTGGGGAATTATAGCAGTGCGCGCTCGTATAGTTACAAAACCTATAAAAGGGAGTCGGGAGATTGATCATTCCCGGCCTGTAACCACGCCAGCGCTCGTTGCTATAAGTCATTCTTAGGGGAATATCAGGCTCAGGGCCCCTGGCTTGCGCCCCTACAATCTAAAATTCCCAAACTCCGTCCGCTTCAAACTTGAATCCGATCGCACCCCCAGCCACCGGATTTTGAGATTGAGCAACAGAAAACATCAATAATAACGGTGAGTTCTGTTCCATTTATGTCCCTGCGATTTCGTCCCCGAGTCTTTTTGAGCGTCACGGCAATTTCGCTGATCTGTGCGATCGCCCTCATTCTACCCCCCGCATCTCCCCCCACCGCCGCCTACCCGGCAACTCCCGCCAAAACCTGGCCCTGGGCGGAAGAATCGGTTCACCCCCTGGTAAGGCGAATTCCCCCGACCGCCGAAACGAGTCTCGAATCCCTCGCCGATTATATTGTGGAACGGGAACCGGACCCCTTTTTGCGGATCAAAGCCCTCCACGACTACGTTGCCACCCGCATCGACTACGACTTTTCCGCCTACAAACGCGGCCACTATCCCCCCCAAGACGCCCGCACCGTCTTCGCCACCCAAAAAGCCGTCTGTTCTGGTTTCGCCCGGTTGTTGAAGGCGCTGGGGGAGGCTGCGGGCATCGAGATGGCCTACATTCCCGGAGATTTTCGCAACCCCGCCGGGGACTTGAGCGGGGAGGGACACGCCTGGAACGCAGCCAAAATTGGGGGAAACTGGTATTTGATAGACGTGACGTGGAATAGCGGCTATTTGACCCCATCCCGGTTCATCTCCCGCTACCGCACCGCCTACCTGTTCCCCCCGCCGGACGTGATGGCGATGACCCACTTTCCCCGCGATCGCAAGTGGCAGTTACTCTCCCGCCCCCTCCACCGCCCGGAATTCACCCGCCAACCCCTCCTCGACCCCAATTTCTTCGCCCTGGGATTCGAGCTGATCGCCCCCAAATGGCTACCCGCCGGAGTCCGAAATTCCGCCGAAATTTGGCTGAAAAACCGCGATCGCCGCTGGGTATTGGCCGAAGTCGCCCCCCCAGGAGGCTCCCCATCCCGCTGCGCCCCCCCCACCACCCGAGAAACCCCGGAAATCTCCTGCCCCGTCACCCGCCGGGGAACCCACACCGTCCGCCTCTACAGCAGCGATCGCCGGGATGGAGACTATCAATATTTGGGGGCATTTCAGTTTGAGAAATAGGGTGTAGGGTGTAGGGTGTAGGGTGTAGGGTGTAGGGTGTAGGGTGTAGGGAATAGGGAATAGGGTGTAGGGAATAGGGAATAGGGAATCGGGAATCGGGAATCGGGAATCGGGAATCGGGAATAGGCAATAGGGAATCGGGAATAGGCAATAGGGAATAGGGAATAGGGAATAGGGAATCGGGAATCGGGAATCGGGAATAGGGAATAGGGAATAGGGATAGGGAATAGGGAATAGGGAATAGGGAATAGGGAATCGGAGACCCTCGGGGACACTTTTC
>JBNGCR010000292.1:1842-4826 GCA_050045915.1 Limnospira sp. | reverse complement strand
CTGCCCCCAGGTAAACTTTGAGGGTTTCCGAAGCGATGACCCCGGTGTAGTAGCGGAAAATGTCTTGACTTCCCGTCCAGTTTCCGGTTAAACTGAGGTGGGGATAATATTGCATTTCTTCTCTGTAAATACTTTCGCGGATGAAGTTTACATCTTGCTGCAAAAAACTTAAATAAACTTGGGCGTAAAAGTTTTGTAAATTGGCGGTAGAAAATAGGTCTTGATTGACGGCAGATAATAACTCAACATTTGCATCTTCTCCCCCCTCCGCCCCGGCACGACTGATCGCCCGTTGGGGGCCGGTGGGCTGGTAGAAAATGCGATCGTCTTCAAAGTTGCGATCGATGACCGGGGACAGCCCCAGCCAGACGCTGTGATAACCCGCCCGGGGAATTTCACTGACACTTTGGATGTCGGGAGTCAAACTTTCCGCCCGCCCCAGTCCGGCCGAATAAATCGTAAAACTGCCGCTCGGTAAACGGGTATTATTTGGAGCCAAAAATAAGTTGCGGTTAATTCTGGTATTGGCGGGATTTTCGCTCCCTTCCAGGTCGGGGATGACATCGGGCAAAAACTGCGCCCCAGCTTGGATAACTGTATTTAGCCAGCGATTTTCATCATCCCAAAATAGGGTAAATCCGTGAATCGTGCGCCCCAGAACTGCTTCGGTATCGTTGGCTTTCACCACCTGGCGAACCCGAGAAAAAGTCCCGGCGATGGTGTAGTCGATTTCCTCTTCCCGGTCGATTTCGGCTCTTTGAGATTGGTTGTTTCCCGGAAAGGCGCCGGAATTGGGGAAGTAAAAATCCACCCCGATGGGTTGGCTGGAAGTCCCCCCTTGGAAACCGGGAAGCTGCATGAAAGCAAAGGTTTCTGGTTCCAAAACATCCCCGACTTTAGAGGTTTGAAAAACCCGAGTTGGCACGAAAAATTCCGGGTCGATACTGTCGCGATCGATAACTAACCCGGGCATATAAGTACACTGTCCCTCACTGGGAGCATCGGGGAAAAAACAGGCGCCCGTCAAACTCATTTGAATTTCCAAACCGTTCATGGTTTGGGGTTCGGTGGTGGTGGTTTTCACCCTTCTTTCTAGAGGAACTGTCCGCAGTTGCAAGTAAGTCCCCCGCTGGTCTACTCGATAAATATTGGTTCGGCTGAGGCTTTCGATGACCTCGCTATGAAGTTTGAAAGTACCATCCAAAACGATGTCGCTATTTGTGGTATTAGCGAAGGCTTGCACGCCACTCACCTGCCATTCGGTCAGGTGGCTGATGGGGATGTCATTCAGGGGTAAAGTGGTCGTCAGGGTGCTAATTTGGTCGTCTGGAGCGACGCGGGGGGGGATGAGATAGTGGGGGTCCGAGGGCGGAGGAGAGGGTTTGGGGGTTTTGTTTAATCCGGGATTTGGGGGTTCGGGTTCGGATGCCAAATTGGAGGATGGGGGTTGCAGGTCCGCTGCGGAAGTAGACGAGTTCGGCGTTTGTGCCGGGGCTGGGGAGAAGCCGGCTAGGTTGAGGATGGTTAAGGCAACCACAAGCGTGCGGTTGTATGATTTGACACATTTCCGAGTGGGGTTGGGGATGGATTTCAGGAGGGCAATCATTGTTAAGTGACGGCAAGTAGAGAAGTCAAAATGGGAAATATAAAATGAGGAACGTTCATATCTTTTTTCGTCATCAATTCAGCCGTGACCGGACGAATAAAATAACTGTTAAATTGCAAAATAATTTGAGATAAAATTAATCATCATCAAGGGTGCATCAATTATGGAAATTGATGCACCGCAAAATTGGGAGTAGTAGGTTGGGTGGAGTGCAACGGAACCCAACAAGGGCTATGTGATTCAGCTTCACCCAACCGAGAGCGGACTCAATTCAGAGGTTGATTACGGGAGGCCGGCTTAGACAAAATCGCCGGCGTCAATCAGGG
This sequence comes from Limnospira sp., assembly GCA_050045915.1. Classification (GTDB taxonomy): domain Bacteria; phylum Cyanobacteriota; class Cyanobacteriia; order Cyanobacteriales; family Microcoleaceae; genus Limnospira. The sequence goes on along the minus strand of JBNGCR010000292.1, from coordinate 2,894 downwards.
AGGCATCGACCCGGTACAAAGTGGCCAGGGTTTCGCCGTTGTACTCAATCAAAGTCGAGCTGCTGCGGGCGGTGACGGTCAGGGCGCCGAAGTCCACGGTGGCTCCCGTACCATCCAAGACTTGGATCTGATCGACGCCATCTTCAAAGCCGTAGATCAGATCCCGGCCCATACCCTCTTGCAGGACAAACAGATCGCTCCCGGCATCCCCGTAGAGCCGATCGCGACCCGCGCCCCCATTCAACTGGTCGTTTCCATCCCCGCCATAGAGGAGGTCGTCCCCATCCCCGCCGTTGAGGAAGTCGTTACCTGCATCGCCGCGAAGCCGATCGCGACCCGCGCCCCCATTCAACTCGTCGTCTCCATTTCCGCCATAGAGGAGGTCGTCCCCATCCTCGCCGTTGAGGATGTCGTCATCCCCGTAACCGTAGAGGCGATCGCGACCCGCGCCCCCGGTCAGGTTGTCATCGGCAACCCCACCCCGCAGGATTCCCGAACCCGTCAAAGTCTGGCCGATGTCGTTGACGTTGATAGTGAGGGTTTCGGTATACTCCGAACCGCCCGAATCGGTGGTTTGGACGTTAATGCTGTAAGTCGCCTGGGTGTCGTGGTCGGGGGAAGTATTGATTTTGAGTCGATCGCCCTCGATGGTGAAGTTGGCGTCGTCGGTTCCCCCGGCCAAGCTGTAAGTGAAGCTATCCCCCGCGTCGGGGTCGGTGGTGCCCAACCGTCCCACCGTCGTACCTGCGGCTACCTTCTCGTCAACGGTATCGTTGCTGAGGGTGACGGCCGTGGGGGCCTCGTTAACATCGTTGACGTTGACGATGAAGCCCTCTTCGTAGCTGAGTCCGCCCGGGTCCGTGGTGCGGACGCGGACGTTGTACCAAGACTTGGTTTCAAAGTCCGGGGAATTGTTGATTTGCAGTTGATCGCCGCTGATGGTGAAGGCGCCGTTATCGGTATCTCCGGCGCCGCCAACCAACTCGTAAGTGAAGGTGGTATCCGTCGCGTTGGGGTCGGTGGTGGAGAAAGTGCCGACTACCGCACCTGCG
>JBNGCR010000292.1:0-1742 GCA_050045915.1 Limnospira sp. | reverse complement strand
GGGTCGGTGGTGGAGAAAGTGCCGACTACCGCACCTGCGACCACATTTTCATCGATGCTGTTGACATCGAGGGTGAGGTCGGTGGGCGCATTAATAGGAGCAAGGCCACCAGATATGTGCAGCGTGTATGTGTCTCCTGCTTCTGGTGCAATTCCTGTGATACCTCCAGGTTCTCCAGACGAATTATAACGCCCTACACCGATTACATAATAACCACCTGCGGAAAAATCGTGTGTTATGTATGAGGGGAGAGAACCTCCCGTATGCCCAGTTTCGATGTCATCATCGTTCTGTGCGAGCAGGTTGCCACTGGTGTCATACAAAAATAACTCCGTGTCAAAATTATTGTCATCGATGTCAAACCTCCATGTACCAGGTTCGGCATTAAAACGATAATAATCAAAAGTGCCATCACCAGTTCCTGAAATCGAAACATGAGGAATGGTCGTCGAGATATTCGTACCATCGAGGGCTTGAATATCGGCATTGAAAGTCAAGCTGAAGTCGCCAGGATTGAGGAACTGAGCCGCAGCGATGGTGTTGTTCGGTTCGGCTTCTAAAATCGTGTTCAATACGCCCCGATAACTCCCCATCGCTTCGGGAGTCAGGGCTTCAGCCAACTCGGCTCGGCCCGTCCTCACCTCCAACTCCCAGTTCCCACCTTTGAGAGCGGCCCCCGTCAGGGACTTGGAAGCGGCAATCTCGGCTCCGGTCAACTGGTGCAATTTGGCGACGAATTCTTCCCCCGCATCCCCGGCGGCGACCTTACAGCCGTAGAGCAGCAGGTTGTCCACACCCCACCGCCGCAGTTGGGGGGCGTAGCGGTTCAGGGTGTCCAAACTCAGTTCGCCGTCGCCCAGATACAGGCAACCGGGGGCACCGTGGGAGATGATGTGGACTGCGCCGACATTCCGACGCCCTTGCAAAACTCGGCTGATTTGCTCGACCCCATCGGCCATTTTTTCGAGCAGAAAAACTTCGGCGGTGGAAATCACGCCCTCAATCAGTTGTTCGGCGTTTTCCACTCCGGCATCAATAAAAACGAGTGGGGTGGACTCGGGCAGGGTTTGGGCCGTATCAAATTTAGGTTGCATCACAGAAGTGTCCTGGATATTGATATAAAGTGACGGTTTCCCGCTTCCGGGGCGGGGAATGGCATCTGCACCCGGGCTATAGCAGTGTGAAATGATTCGTGAAAAATTGATCGACTCAAAGCCCCCAGTATTGGGGGTTTGGGGGCCAGACAATTTTACAAATGGTTTCCGATTGCTATATTTGTCTATCTCGACATTCAATAAATCTGTCAATCCAATGGAGCGGTTGGCTAGAAATAGTCCGAGCCAACCCACTGCCGCAGTTCTAGGGAGCATCAACCAAAGTGTTTCCGGACTGGGTTCCGATTTGAATGGTGTATCCGGCGGTGAAGTTGTTGGCCTGGGCCGTGGCGCGATCGGTGTCTTCATACACATCCAAGGTGAAGCCCGCCGGGTCGCCCAGGGCGGACAGGCTCATTTCGCCCGCCGTACCGATCGCAAAAGCGGAGTTCTGCAAACCGTTGGCGTTGCTGGCATCGTAGTTGAAGGCGTGGGCGGCGGCGACTTCCTTACCGACGGCGGCGGAGACGGCCACCCCCGTGACGGCGGTTCCGTTAACGGTGAAGGCGGCGGAACCGGCTACGCCCCCCTCGCCGGCCCGGGCGGCGGCGGAGATTCCGAAGCTGCTCAGGACGACGAGGCCGGTCA
>JBNGCR010000291.1:0-4857 GCA_050045915.1 Limnospira sp. | reverse complement strand
CCCCCTGCCCAGCAACCCCTAGCCCGAGAAGTCAGCCGTGGACATTCCCCTCGAACATCTGTGGAATCGAGTGCTCGAACGTCTCCAAGTCCAACTTGGCGAACCGACGTTCGACACCTGGATCAAGACCGCGAATGCGGAACGCCTCGAAGATAATTGTCTGGTGATCCGCACGCCGAACCCTTTCGCCTGCAATTGGCTGCAAAAATATTACCGGGATCTGATCGCGGACGCGGTGCAAGAAATTTTGGGCGACTCCGTGGACATCTACATCACCACGGGGACGGGGGAATTGGCGAAGGCGGACGATTCTCACCCGATCTGGCCGTCTCCCGGAAACAGTAACGGCGGGGAGGGTGGCAATCCGGCTCCGAAACCGGCGAATCTCAATTCTAAATATGTATTTTCCCGGTTCGTGGTGGGGGCGAACAGCCGTCTGGCCCACGCGGCGGCTTTGGCGGTGGCGGAGTCGCCGGGGCGGGAATTTAACCCGCTGTTCCTGTGCGGGGGGGTGGGGTTGGGCAAAACCCATTTGATGCAGGCGATCGGCCACTACCGCTTGGAAATCAACCCCTATTCGCGGGTGTTTTACGTTTCGACGGAGAAGTTTACCAACGACCTGATCGGGGCGATCCGCCGGGACAGTATGCAGAGTTTTCGGGACCACTACCGGGCGGCGGACGTGCTGTTGGTGGACGACATCCAATTTATCGAGGGGAAGGAGTACACCCAGGAGGAATTTTTCCACACCTTCAATACCCTGCACGAAGCGGGGAAACAGATCGTGCTGGCATCCGATCGCCCGCCGACGAAAATTCCAGGGCTGCAAGAGCGGCTGTGTTCGCGGTTTTCGATGGGGTTGGTGGCCGACATCCAGCCGCCGGATTTGGAAACCCGGATGGCGATTTTGCAGAAAAAGGCGGAGTATGAAAACGTGCGTCTGCCCCGGGAGGCGATCGAGTATATTGCCGCCAACTACACCTCGAATATTCGGGAACTGGAGGGGGCGTTAATCCGGGCGGTGGCTTACATTTCGATCTCGGGTTTGCCGATGACGGTGGAGAATATCGCCCCGGTTTTGACGCCGACGGAACAGGTGGAAGAGTCTTCGCCGGAGGCGGTGATTCAGGCGGTGGCGGAGACGTTCAAGGTTTCGGTGGAGGATTTGAAGGGGAGTTCCCGACGCCGGGAGATCAGTTTGGCGCGGCAGGTGGGGATGTATTTGATGCGGCAGCATACGGATCTGAGTTTGCCGAAAATTGGGGAACTCTTCGGGGGGAAAGACCATACGACGGTGATGTACGGCTGCGAAAAGATCGCCAAACGTCGCGATCGCGATCCGGAGTTGAATCAAATTTTGCGGCGGTTGAGCGATCGCATTAATTTGAGCAATCGAGCGTGACCGGGCAGCCTGTGGAAAAGGTTGTGGATAACCGTGCAATTGATGCTCAACTCGACCATTGACGGCGGGTTTCTTGCCCCGGAATCGGCTCCGATCCGGATGATTTTCCACAGGTTTTCCACAGAAGTGAAGTCTGCGAAACGGCTGATACTGCTCAAATTGAGAAATAATTTCCACAGTTTCCACAGCCGGAAGACGGGAAAAGAGCGCCCGGCGAGTGCGATCGCAAATCCCGACCTCTGAGCCGCCGAAACGGTCTGGCAGCCGCCGCAAGAGTTGGCGATCGTCGAATTCCCGCCAGTTGCCAACTGCTATATAATGTTCGAGCCCGCCCGATGGTGAGATATCGCAATGGGAAGCGAGTGTATTGAGAGTTGGGATCGGGGAAGAAATCTTGAAACCCTGACAAAAAAGCGGTTTCAGTTCCCTACACCCGTTGGAGTCGAAGGGCTACACCCTACACCCTACACCCTCACCCGGGCTGGGGGGATTTGCCGGAAAGACCGTCCGCCACCCGTCGGCGCGGTGGAAATCCCCAAAATATGGGAATCTGAATAGGAAATCGATACGATGCGTTTAATTGTAGAACAGCAACAGTTAAGTTCTAATTTATCTTGGGTTTCGAGAGCCATTCCCTCCCGTCCGACCCATCCGATTTTGTCGAATATTTGGGTCGGCGCCGACAAGGAAAACCAGCGGTTGAGTCTGACGGCCTTCGACCTGAGTTTGGGAATTCACACCAGTTTTCCGGCCCAGGTGGAGGAGGAGGGGACCCTCACCCTGCCGGCGAAACTGCTTAACGATATCGTCTCCCGGTTGCCAGGAGGGGAAATCGAGGTGGATGACGAGGCCGGGGAAGCGATCGCCACCCTGACCTCGAGTTCGGGCCGCTACCAGGTGCGGGGCATGGGGGCGGAGGAATACCCGGATTTGCCCTTCGTGGAGGAGGGAGACACGATCCAACTGTCGGCGGAGGCGCTGCTGGAGGGCCTGCGGGGGACCCTGTTCGCCACCAGCCCGGACGAAACCAAGCAGGTGCTCACGGGGGTGAATCTGAAGGTGGGGGCGGACAATTTGGCGTTTGCCTCCACGGACGGACACCGGTTGGCGGTGGTGCAGACGGAAAATGTCCGGGACGGGGAAGCCTCGGAACTCGAAGATTTTGAAGTGACAGTCCCGGCCCGCGCCCTGCGGGAGGTGGAGCGGATGATCGGGATGCGGCACGCGGGTCATTCCTCGGAGGAAGACGCCCCGGCACCGGGGGTGACGCTGCGGTTCGACGAAACCCAAGTGGTGTTTGAATTGGGCGATCGCGACAAGAGTTCGGACACCTATCGCCGCCTGACGTCGCGGAAGTTGGAGGGAGCCTATCCCGCCTACGAACAGTTGATTCCGAATCAGTTTTTGAGTCAGGTGAACGTGGAACGCCGCACGTTTTTGGGGGCCCTGGAACGGATCGCGGTTTTGGCAAGTCAAAAAAATGATATCATCAAGTGCGCGATCGACGGGGTGAATCAAGAGATTTCCCTTTCCGTGGAGGCGGCGGATGTGGGAAATGCCCTGGAGTCGATGCCGGCCCAAATTTCCGGCGACGAACCCAAGCAACTCGCCTTCAACGTGAAGTATTTGATGGAGGGGTTGAAGGTGTTCAACAGCTCGGAAATTCAGATACAGTTGAATGCGGCGACGGCGCCGGTGATTCTCAATCCTTTGGGGGGGTTGAAGATGACCTATCTGGTGATGCCGGTTCAGCTTCGCAGCTAGGTTGAGAGTTGGCGATCCGTCGAGCATTTTGGCGGGTCGCGTTTTGTGCGATCGTCGGTCAACAATTGCCTATCCCTTTTGGGCAGAGGCTTGACGCTCAAAGACAACAAAATTTCCCCATGGAACGAGGAATGTTTAAATTGTTAATTGTTAATTGTTAATTGTTAATTGTTTGGCGGGGGTTTCCAAAAATGAAATTGTTTTGGGGTTCAAGTCGCCCGAACTTCGCAAAGATACGGAATTTGCGATCGCATAGACTCGGATTTATTTTGGGGAGCAATATTGTCATCAGATCATCGTTATTCGCCGGGGTGGGCAGATTATCAATAAATATCTCGCCACCCGACCCCGACTGACAACTTTCTAACTTAGCTCGATTCCACTTCGGGATGCAGCAGGGCGGAGTGGAAACCTTTGCGAATGGTCAGGTTGAGATACCGGCGCTGGAACTGGGTCCATCTGCACCACGCCTCATAGCGACTTCGGGCGAGATGATTCGCAAGTTTGGGCAGGTTCTTTTTGATATCGTCGCCCAAAATATCCACCAAAACGGCTTCCAAAACCATGCTATCTTGAATGTCGCCCAAACATTCTTGAATATCTTTCATGTCCTGGAGATAGGCATCGTAAGTGGGGCCGTAAAAATCAGTGAACAGATTCATCAAATACCGGACTCGTTTGGTCTGTTTCCGCAAACTGTGCAAGACTTCTCCGTGGGCTGTCAACAGTTTTTCTACCTTTTTCTTGGACAGGGTTTGAGTGGGTTGATTGTCGTCCGAATTGTTTTCCACCGCCTCAGTTTCATCGGAGAGGTGTTCGACACCAAACAGCCAACCCGGGTGCAAAAACAGTTTGCTGACTTGGGGGAGAAGCAGGTCCGGCAACACTTCTTCGAGGGGCAGTTTTTCGATCGCCGTATATTGCGGAAAATCGAGCCACTGCTGCAACTGTTGTTTCATCTGCTGATACTTCTTACCTTCCAGGGTCGATCGCACCAGTTTAAAAGCCTTGTGGCGGCGTTTGACTAACTGCAATAAAACCACATCCAGGGCTTTTTTTTCCTTTTCGGGAAGCTGGGGGTAATAGTGGGTATTCAACGCTTCCAAAAGTACGTCCAAATCCCGCAATTCTCCCAGGCGACGAGCAATTTTTCCGATCTGGCGATCGCCGGCCGCTTTCGGCAAATTCAACACCGGGGCGAACCCGGTTGCCGCCGACCGCAGCCGCCGCATTCCCACCCGCATTTGGTGCAATTCTTCGGGATCTTCATCTTTCAAAACTGTGGCTTCGTGGCTGAGGACTTTGTTCAGATATTTTTGAATACCTAAAGCAGCCCAATTACCGAGAGTATTGGGTTTCAGTTGTGTTTCAATGGTCATGGTTGCTCTCTAAAAATAGAATGCTTTTACAACATCCTTCACTATAGCAATTCGGAAAAACTGATTTTACAAAACTTTATCAATTTTGAGAAAAATATCTGGGTCGTCCGGCTGACCAATAGAGACGACCGGGATATTCGACGGTCAATTCGATCGTCAGTTGTTAACCTCGGGTGATGGCTACCGATCCCGAAACCGGGAACCTCGAAGCCGTGAAAAGCCTTCCCAATTTGGCATAGCCCGCGATCGCCCCGCGCCTTCACGTAAAACTCCTGGGAGGGTTGGAAGCTCCGTGATTGATCGCGGAGAGGA
>JBNGCR010000290.1:1900-4873 GCA_050045915.1 Limnospira sp. | reverse complement strand
AGGTGACGGCAGGGAATGCACCCTACTAAAATAACTGGGTGAAGGGATCGACGATCGCACCCATGAATCCCAACTCGGGTAAATTATTATCAGAAGAACCGAGCATTAAATCGGCGATTAACAACTTGTTGGCTTGGCTTCCCAGTTCGACGGAAGTGGCGATTCCTTCAAATTCAATTGTCGTGATGCGATCGCTCAAAACGTAGGCACCCGGCGTCAGTCCGGAATCGTTTGTCGGCGATAGCGTGCGGCTGGCGAGTTCGTTTCCGAAGGCATCTCGAATCACCACTTGATGGGAACGGAAGGGGGAGGCGTAGCGGAAGGAAATTTCGTCTACAAAGCCTTCCGGAACGTCGATATCGATGGAGTCGCCGCGATCGTAGGTGATGGCGTCGGATCGTCCGGGTTTTTCATCGATAAAATTGCCGCTGCCATTTAAGTTGAAATCCTCAATTCCCAGAGCATTATTGGAAAATTCGACACCCCGATCGCGCAATTGGGGATTGGTTGAAGTAATGGATCTTAAATTCTGAATATTCAAATTCAACGCTCCGCCATCGCTGGGATTGATCACCACATTGGCGACAGTTTGGGTTCCCAAAATGGCATTTGCTTGGGGATTTTCGAGGCTGATATCGACGGTTTCGGCTGCTTCAATTTGGCGATCGTCAAAAATGGGAAGGGTGACGACTTTGCTATTTTCTCCTTCATTAAAAACGACATTTAAGGGGATCGGATCGTAGTCGAAATTGGGGGTGGCGGTGCCGCCACTCAGAACTAAACGGATGCCGACAACGCCGGCGGTATTGTTGCGGGTGATGGCGATCGCCGGATTTTCTTCGCTGACGGTAAACCTGGGGGTAGAAAACTCGATGATGCTGGTGGTGTCGAGATTGGTAAAAGCCAGATCGGGTGCGTCGATCGCGTCATAATTTGGATCGGCACTGTCGGCGGGAGAAATTATCAGATTGAACGCAGAATCGCCGTCTATTTCAAAGTCGGAAATACCCGCAACGATGACGGATTGCGGAGTGGAAAAATTCTCCGGGGTAAAGATTAGGGTATTGGGAACAACGATCGCTTCCGTGGGATCGGAAGAGACGATCCCAACTCTGACATCCGCCGTCGGCGGGAGACTCAACGCCACATCCACCGCCGAACCGTCGTTTTCTGCCGTGACGGGGGGAATGGGGGGGGTGACGACGATGTTGCTGACTCCCACGGTGACGGTTGCGGATGCCGTGGCACCGTTGCTGTCGGTGAGGGTATAGGTGAAAGTGTCGAACCCGCCAAAACTTGGATTGGGGGTATAAATTAAGCCATTTTCGGATAAAGTGACGGTGCCATTTTCGCCGTTTGTAAAGTTAGAAATTGCGATCGCATCCCCATCCGGATCGATCGCCTCTGTTAAAATATCGAGGCTGACGGGAGTATCGGCGCGGGTTGTGGTTTCTAAATTCGTGGCGATGGGGGGTTGGTTGAGGCGAATGGTGGTGGTTGCGACTTCGCCGGTGGTTTTGCTGTCGCTGGCGGTGACGGTAATGATGCGATCGCCAGGAGTGGGAATTTCGGCGGTATTATTATAAATAATTCCATCAATTGCCGTTTGATAGGCTTCCAAACTGGCGGTTCCTGTCAAGTTCAAACCGTTCGGGGTGGGAGTGGCAGTAATTTCCGGGGGAATGGTACTCAGAGAAAGTGTCTCAAATTCGCCGTCGATGGGAGTAAAATTAACCGTCACCGAGGCGAGGGTGGTATCGTCCAAATCGGTAATTTGGCTATTGTTCGCGATCGCGATCGCCTCTCCCCCCACATTGAAAACTGTGTTAAAATTGACACCATCAGCACTTTCATCTAAATCGATAATCGGCGGAAAATTGACGACATTAATCGTGATGGTTGCGGTATCAGTACCCCCCAGGCGATCTGAAATGGTATAAGTAAAACTATCTGTGCCGATAAATCCGGGATTAGAAGTGTAAAAAATTGTAACATCTTCTAGCTGTAAATTTAATTCACCATTCATCGGTTGGGTGGCACTTGTCACCACCAGAATATCGCCATCCGGATCGCGATCGTTGAGGAGAAACCGCATTTCAGTGGACGTGCCGCTTGTGACTTCTATGATGTCGTCGTTGGCGATGGGAGGACTGTTTGTCACTTCGACGGTGACGGTAGCGGTGGCAGTATTTTCATTACCATCATCGACGGTATAAGTGAAGGTATCAGTGCCTAAAAAGTCCAAGTTTGGGGTATAAGTAACGGTATTATCATCGTTGATTTCAACGCTGCCATTCTCGCCTTGTACGACATTTATAATGCTGAGAATATCGTCATCCGGATCGCTGTCATTGGCGAGAACGTCGATTGTCACTGTCGCCAAGTCTTGTGGAGTTATTGTAAATGCCGGGTTGTGTCGGGTTTCGGCGGTGTCGTCGTTGGCGACGGGGGGACTATTTGTCACTTCGACAACGACGGTTCCCGTATCGGTTCCACCGTTGCCGTCATCGACGGTATAAGTGAAGGTATCCGAACCGTTAAATCCTGTATTTGGGGTGTAAATGAGAGAGTCATCGGTGAGAATTTTGGGGGTTCCGTTGTCGTCGCGGCTGACATCGCCATTTTCCCCGGAAGTGAAATCAACCAAGGAGAGAATATCCCCGTCTCCGTCGTAATCATTTCCGAGGACATTAACATTAACGGGACTGTTACTGGGGGTGGTTGCACTATTGTTAGAAGCGATGGGGTTGCTGTTGAGAATTGAGAGGTTTACCCTGGCGGTATCCGTTCCGCCATTCGGATCGGAAATGGTGTAGGTGAAGCTGTCATTTCCCCGAAAATTGGGGTTTGGCGTGTAGACAACTCGGTTATTATCGGCGATCGCAACAGTCCCGAAATTTCCCGGTGTCGTGGCAATTACCGTCAAATTATCCCCGTCCGGATCGGAGTCATTCGCCAAAACGTCAACGGAGG
>JBNGCR010000290.1:0-1800 GCA_050045915.1 Limnospira sp. | reverse complement strand
GTGGGGGGTAAATTTGGTGTGATTGTAATCGTCGTTGTGGCAATTTCGCTGTCCGCCTGTCCGTCATTAACAATAACTTCGACAGTGCGATCGCTCGTGTCGGGATTTGTGGCAATGTTATTGTAAATTACCCCAGCGATCGCATTCTGATAATCGGCGATCGTGGCGGTTCCCGTTAACTCCAAAATATACCGTTCCAACTCGGTATCTTCAAAACCGTCAACCGCCATTCCGGCGGGGGAAGTCGGGAGAGATAACGTTTCGGAACCGAAATCAAAGACAGATAGGGTAAGGGTGGCGGACTCCAAATTGGGACTGTCTGGATCGGCGATTTGAGTATTGTTGGCGATCGCGATCGCGCCTTCACCCTCGACAAAATTAGTATTAAAATTGATGCCGTCGGCGGTTCCATCCAGATCGAGAGTCGGCACCACATTGAGGAGGATTCCGGCGGAAAATTCCGAGGTGTTATTATCGGGATCTGTGGCGGTGGCGGTAATAAATTCAGTCCCCGTCAAAACCACCGGAAGAGTTTCGGAAAAATTGACATTTCCTGCTGCGTCCGTGGTGATGCTGGCTTGTCCCAAAAAAGTCTCGCCCTCGCCAAAACCGCTGGGATCTAATTCTTGATTTGAGAAGAATTGGACGGTAAAAGTGGTGTTCGGCGTACTGTTCAGCGTCCCCGCAATGGTGGTGTCGCCAGTTCCCAGAATGGCGGCGGTTAAAATGGGATAATTCTGTAAATTGTTGCCCCCCGTGTCTCCGTCTCCGCCGTCATTTGGTGTGACTCCATCATCGTCAATATCATCGTCATCTCCATCCAAATCGATTCCCAAATTTTCATTATCAAAAATGCGGTTATCGAGAATTGCATTTTCAGTGGCATCAATTTGAACGGCGACACCGGTATCGCCGTTAAATGCGATAATATTTCCAGCCTCGAAACCACCGATAAAATTATTATCACCCAAGACACTGATGCCATCATCTCCATTTCCCAAATTGATCGCACCGCTAATATCAGTCCCGATAAAGTTTCCCAGAATTTGATTTCCTGACGCTCCCAAAAGGAGATTAATTCCATCTTCTTCATTGCCGGAAATCAGATTTCGTGAGTCCGCGATCGCACCGCCGATGACATTATTATTGCCTGCAATATCGATGCCGACTCCGTTCCCCAAAATTGAATTTCCCGTTCCATCAGTGCCGATCAAATTTCCTTCAATTGTATTATTGTCGGACTGCACTCGAATGCCACTTCCGGAAAAGCGGTTGACAACCAAACCTTTAACCGTACTGCTGGCGGCACTGATTGTCAAACCGTCGGCATCATCGTCAATGAGAGAACCGTCAATTTCAATAATTGGAGTCCCGGCAAATCCGGGCTGACTCGTACCGTCAATAATAACAGAATCGGTGATTTCAGGAAGTTCTGAAAAGGGTTGAATCGTGTAAATTCCGGTGATCGGGTCGTAACCTGGATCGGTGATGGGAATATTAAAAATAATGCTATCTGTTCCGGGTGTCACATTGGCAATTTCGACCGCATCTCGAAGAGATCCCGTAATAATATCGTCGGTTGTCGTAACTGTAAAAGTTGCCAAAATTCCGCTATAATTTTGTTGAATAGAATCGACAAATGGGAAGTCACGCCGAACCCGTCCGATCGCGCGATCGAGATTCCAGCTTCCCCCTTTTGTCGCACTTCCCACCCAACCGGACGCCGCCGCAATATTTGCCCCCGTCAGTTCGTGGAGGCGGGACAGGAGATCGGCCCTCACCCCCGGCCCCTCTCCCAAT
>JBNGCR010000289.1:0-4895 GCA_050045915.1 Limnospira sp. | reverse complement strand
ATCGCTAACGCCCTGCCTTTTGTGGGTGGCGGCCTAGTCCTGACCGCCGTGGGGTGGACTTCTTCATCCTCCCCCGCACCTATCGGGATGACCAGTACATTCCGGCGGCCCTGTCGATGTACCTGACTTATATCAACCTGTTCATCTTCATCCTGCGATTGCTGATTGCCGTCAATCGGGATTAATTTCTAACCCGAATTTTGAGCCGTAGCCGCACCCGAAAAGGCTGCGGCTTTTTTGATGTGTCACTAAATATAGCGCTGCGCGCTGGGGTGTGCTCGGTGCTCGGTGCTCGGTGGGGAAGAGGAAGGGGGGGATAAGGGTTTCGAGGTTTTTCCCTTTTTCCAGAACTGTAAACACGCGAGCGCTCACTGCTATACAACCGTATTTTCCCTCTATTTTGAGCCGTCCGAGCATGGCAATTTCCGTAAAATTACTGAGGCAGTTTTCAGAAAAAATCGATATTAATGGAATAGGACTCAACAGGTAATACCTCGACTGAGATCGGGGATTCCTAAACCGCTCTCATGGTTGGGCGGTGAGTCAGCGGGATTGGTGCTTCCGGGTGGTGGCTGAATGGGAGTGCCAATCCTTTTACTATAGCAGTGTGAAATGATGAGTGAAAATTCGATTAACTCAAAGCCCCCAGGATTGGGGGTTTGGGGGCTAGAAGATTTTTAAATGACTCCTGATTGCTATATTCCACGCTTTTTAATTCATATCCAATCCTGACAATCAACCACTTCCCCTGTAGGTTGGGTTGAGGAAGGGCGAAACCTGACACCCGCACAAATCTGATGTCGTTTCGGTTTGAGATATGCCAATTTAAAAAGTGATACCTCCAACCTGAATTGAGAACTCCGGGGATGAATCTACCAACAGACCCGCTTGGAGTATGCAGAATGTTTGACCCTCAGAATCTCACGTCTCGAAATCCGGCCAAAACTCTCGTCTTTATCGATCGCAATTTGGACGCTCCCCAACTCCTCAAAGATGGGGTCGAAGATGGAATAGAGGCGATTTTTATCGATCGCGATCGCGACGGGATCGCACAGATTTCGGATATCTTAAATCATTATACCACATCGGGCGAAAAAATTGAATCCGTCCACATTTTTTCCCACGGCAGTCCCGGCTGCCTGTATTTGGGAAGCGGGGTTCTCGATGCCGAGGCGTTGAAAAGCGATCGCGTCCGGGGTTGGAAATCTGCTTTATCCGAATCGGCGACACTATTTCTCTACGGCTGTCGGGTGGCGGCGGAAACGGGAATTCATTGGATTGAAAATTTGGCGAATATCACCGGGGCGATTGTTTCTGCATCGGCGGAAATTGTCGGATTTGGCAATTGGAATTTGGAATATTCCACCGCGCCGGTACAATTAAAATTACCTCTGCGAGATCGTGCGATCGCGGCTTATCGGGGAACCTTCGCGACCCTCACCGTCACCAATCTCAACGATTCCGGTTCCGGCTCTTTGCGGGAGGCGATCGCCAATTCCAACGACGGAGATATTATCACATTTGATGCCGGTCTGTCAAGTCAGGCGATCGGCCTCAGCGACCAGTTAATTATCGACAAAAGCATCACCATCGATGCCGCCGCCGCACCGGGATTGACCCTCAGTGGCGGGGGAAATCACCGAGTTATTGACATTCAAGTTGGCGCGGATTTTACCCCCCCTTCGGTCACATTAAAAAATCTGATTATTGCGGACGGAAATGCCACCGGAGACGGGGAAGAAGGGGCCGGCGGCGGCATCCGCATGGCGGGACGCACCAATTTAACCCTGGAAAATAGCGAAGTTAACAATAATCGCGCACAGTTTGCGGGGGGGATTTATACCGGATTTCAGAGTACAACCACCGTCATCAATAGCCAATTTGATAACAACGACGGCACCGCCGGAGGCAGCGAACGGGGAGGGGGTGCGATCGCGACCAAAAGCGACGGCAGCCTCACCGTAACGGGGAGTACATTTACAAACAATAAAGGTATCAACGGCGGCGCGATCAATCACCTGTTGGGAAATCTGGCGATCGAAGATTCCGTCTTCCGAAATAACGACTCGACCGCCGGGGATTTGGGTGTGGAAACCTCCGGTTACGGCGGCGCAATTTTCACCGACGGCGCCAATGCCTCCGGGTCGGATTTTGGGCCGGGGCCAGTTGGCGGAGAAATTCGGATTAGCAATAGTTTGATTGAGGGAAATACAGGTTCTGGACAGGGTGGCGGACTGTTCTTGTACGCCTATCCCCCTGACCGTGTTATCATCGAAAACAGCCGAATTATTGATAATGAAGTTCTCGAAAGTAGCCGGGGACAGGCTTTAGGCGGTGGACTGCGACATGGCAATGCCGAGTTAATTATTGACCATACCACTTTTGCCAATAATCGTGCCTACAGTCAGGGTGGCGGTTTGTGGATCGGCGAAACTTCTCCCGTCACGATTACCAACAGCACGATATCCGGAAATCGCGCCGAATCCGCCGACGGAACTCAGGGTTTGGGGGGTGCGATTATGCTCGCCAATGGGACGAATAACACCGATATTATTAATACGACGATCGCCAACAATTACGCCGGATTCCAAGGCGGTGCATTTTGGGGAGACAACAGCAATGCGACCTTGACCAATACAATTTCTGCGTACAATGTCGCCAACAACGGCGGCAATGATTGGAATATCAACCACCACACGGGGACGACATATAACGATGGCGGCGGAAATATTCAGTCAAACGAATTGAATGCAAACGATACGTTAATTACTGATAACATAACGTTAACTGATCCGCTGCTGGGAGACTTGCAGGAAATTGACGGGGTATTAATCCATCCGCTACTGACAGATAGTCCGGCGATCGATGCGGGGGTGAATATTAATACGGTGACGACTGACCAGCGGGGAGAAACTCGTCCCGTGGATGGGGATGATAGCGGGACGGCGGAGTATGATGTCGGCGCGTTTGAGTTTTCGACGACGGCGGCGGAACCGAGTTTAATTGTCACCAATAATAACGACTCCGGGGAAGGTTCGCTGCGGGACGCGATCGCCAACGCGCAATCGGGAGATACGATTACATTTGCGGCTGATCTCGCCGGGGGAAATACCATCACCCTCACGGGGGGACAGTTGGAAATTCCGGTCGGCAAAAATCTGATTATCGATGGCAGCAATAATCCCAACGTTATCGTCAGCGGCAATAACAGTTCGCGGGTGTTTTATCTCAACTCAACCTCCGCGACTCCCACCAGTTTGACGGTTAAAGACATTACCATTTCCGACGGTTACACTTCCGATCGCGGCGGCGGTATCGCCACCACCCACCAGGGAATTTTGACCGTCGAGAATGTCACGTTTAACGATAACGTCGCGGATGCGGGTGGCGGCGCAATTTTTAGCGCCTTTGAAGGTCAGTTGACCGTTACCGGAAGTGCCTTTAACCGCAATAAAGCCGTTGCCGGAAATGACGAACGGGGTGCGGGTGCGATCGCATTCTGGGGACCCGATGCGATGACCGTCACCGACAGCGAATTTATCGAAAATGAAGGTATTAACGGTGCGGCGATCAACAGTTTAAATGGTCAGTTAACCGTCGAAAATTCTCGGTTCATCAACAACACCACGACGGCGGCGTTTTACGACGAAGGAAATGACAATCCTTTTTTGCGGGGATATGGCGGCGCCATTTACACCGATCGCGCCAGTACCTCCGCCGACGATACCTCCGGAACAATTGCAATTAGAAATAGCGTATTTGAAGGAAATAGCGGCCGAGGCGAAGGTGGCGCGGCTTACCTCTACACCGGAACCCAAGATAACGTCATCGTCGAATCCAGCGTTTTTAAAGATAACCAAGTTCTCGCACTTCCCGACGGCGGAAATGACGGAAACGGCGGCGCGATCGTGCAGATGAACAACGGCTTAAACCGAGGATTTGAAGTCACAAATACCGCCTTTATCAACAACACCGCCGCCAATCAGGGGGGTGGAATTTGGATGATGGACGCGCCGACGGCCGTAACCAATACCACCTTTTCGGGAAACCGCGCCGAATCCCCCACCACCTCCGGAAATGGCGGCGCGATGGCTTTGTATGGACCGGCGGATATCGTCAACGCCACGATCGCGGACAATTTCGCCGGCTGGGTGGGTGGCGGTATCGCCGCCTCGGGTGACGACACCGTTACCGTCACCAACACTATTTTTTCCAACAATACCGCCGACAACGGTCCGAATGACTGGGGAATTCAACAACACACCAACCGCGAATTAACTGACGGCGGCGGAAACATTCAATGGCCGGAAAAACTCACCAATAATTTCAACGATTATAACGCCACCGCTTCCATCGCGATCGCCGATCCGCTGTTGGGTTCGTTGCAAAATGAAAACGGAACTTATTTCTATCCTTTATTAGAAGGAAGTCCGGCGATCGATGCGGGTGTCGATGCGGCAACATCAACCGATCAACTCGGCGAACCCCGTCCCATTGATGGCGATGGAAATGGAACCGCCGAATTTGATATCGGCGCCTACGAATTTGGAACGGTAATTGCCACCCCCGAAATCGAAGTTTCGGACGGAGATACTGATATCCCCGACAACACCGGAACGGTAGATTTCGGAACCACCACCGTCGGAACCGCCGTTACCCGAACTTTTACGATCGCAAATAGCGGGACGACAGAATTGTCCGTTTCCGACATAACTCTCCCAGAAGGGTTTAATTTAATCGGTGATTTTCCGAATGCGATCGCACCCAGTTCCACCGCAGAATTTGAAGTCGAACTTGTAACAGATACCGCCGGAACGCCGACAGGTGAAATCTCGTTTGTCACCAACGACAGCGACGAAAACCCGTTCAACTTTTCCCTATCTGCGACTATCAAT
>JBNGCR010000288.1:0-4912 GCA_050045915.1 Limnospira sp. | reverse complement strand
TTAAGGGGAGAATTCAACTCAAAGTCCCCCTTATTAAGGGGGATTTAGGGGGATCTCTTAGCGGAAACCGCTATAATATATCAACAAGTAATACGGAGGAATAATGGTCGAAAATACGCAGACGCCCAAAGTCGTCGTTGTCGGGGCGGGTTGGGCCGGTTTGGGGGCGACACACCACCTGGCAAAACAGGGTTATGACGTGACACTGCTGGAGGCGAGTCCCCAGGCGGGGGGTTTGGTGGCGGGGTGGAAAACTCCCGGCGGACGTTCCGTAGAAGCCGGAATTCACGGGTTTTGGTATCCCTATCAAAACATCTTTTCCCTCGTCCGAGAATTGCGATTAGAGCCGTTTACTCCCTGGACTCGTTCCGCCCAATATTCCCCCGATGGATTGGTGGTGGAATCTCCGATTTTTCAGGATTTGCCGCGTCTGCCGATGCCGTTGGGGACGTTTGTTTATACGCAATTTAAACGGTTGCCGTTGAGCGATCGCCTGTCCGCTTTGCCCCTTTTATATGCGGTGATTGATTTCGATAATTCCGAGGAGGCTTGGCGGCGTTATGACTGCATCACCGCCCGGGAATTGTTCAAACAATACGGCGTTTCTGCCCGACTGTATCACGAAGCATTTAACCCGATGTTATTGGTGGGTTTGTTCGCCCCTGGCGAACAGTGTTCTGCCGCCGCTGCTTTGGGGATGTTGTACTATTTTATTTTGGCACATCAGCCGGATTTTGATGTCGTTTGGTGTCGGGGAACGGTGGGCGATCGCATCTTCAATCCCTGGATAGAAACTATTGAAAATTCCGGCGGAAAAGTCCTGACTAACAGGCGAGTCAGCGATTTAAAATTGGACGAAACCGGAAAGGCGACGGCCGTCATTTGCGGGGACGAACAGTTCGATGCCGATGCGGTTATTTTTGCGGTGGGAATTGGCGGCATGAAAAAAATTGTCGCCGGAAGTTCCGCCCTCCAAAACCATTCGGAATTCCGTAATATTCAGAATTTGGGTGGGATTGATGTCTTATCAACTCGCCTGTGGTTCGATCGCAAAATTACCATTCCCAAACCATCAAACGCCTGTTTCGGTTTCGACTCGACAACGGGTTGGACGTTCTTCGATTTAAACGCCCTCCACGACGAATTTAAAGACGAATCCGGAACCGTCATTGAAGCGGATTTTTACCACGCCAACCAGTTTTTACCCCTCGACGATGATGAAATTGTGGATATCGTCCACGGGTATTTGAAAACCTGCATTCCCGATTTTAAGTCCGCCCAAATTTGCGATCGCAGCGTGGTTCGCCTCCGCCAAGCCGTGACCCATTTCTTCCCCGGTAGCCATCAATTTATGCTACCCGCCACCACCAGTTTTGAGAACGTTTTCATGAGTGGGGATTGGATTGTCAGCCGCCACGGTTCCTGGTCCCAGGAAAAAGCCTATGTGACGGGTTTGGAAGCTGCAAACTTGATTTGCGATCGCTTCCAATACGGCAAAAAAACCCAGATTATCCCCGTCGAACCCGACGAAGACCACGTTCAAGTTTTGCGGCAGATGAATCGAAGCGTCCGAAATCTTGCCAAATCGGTCATTCCCGATCTTTGGTTGCCGTAATGTCAGCCGAATTGGTGGGTTGTCAAAAAAAATCAAACTTTGATAAAATATCATTTGAGCTTGGAGAAAAATCCGATGGTTCAGGAAATTAAAACTCCGAAACAGTCGGGCATCGTTTACCCGGAAAGCGACGGCAAGCCGATGGCAGATAATACCCTTCAATTTCGTTGGATCGTAAAAATCAAAGAAAACATCGATTTTCTATTTTCCGATCGCGATGATATCCTCGTCGTCGGCGATTTGTTGTGGTATCCGGAGGAGGGAAATAATCAGATTTCTCGTGCCCCGGATGTGATGGTCGTTTTCGGTCGTCCGAAAGGCGATCGCCGTTCCTATTTGCAGTGGAGAGAAAACGACATTCCGCCCCAGGTGGTGTTTGAAATTCTCTCCCACAACAACACCCTGAAGGAGATGGCTCAAAAGCTGGATTTTTATCGGAAATACGGGGTTGAGGAATATTATCTTTACGATCCCATGTCCGTCGATTTCTGCGGGTGGCTGCGTTCCGAGGACGGTTTTACGGCTATTGATGAAATCGATAATTGGGTGAGTCCTCGGTTAGGAATTCGCTTTGTTTTGGGGACGGAAGAATTAGAAATTTATCGCCCCGACGGGAAGTTATTTTTAACCCCGGTTGAGTTGGCAAAACAGGCGGAACAAGCCGAAAACCGAGTCCGACAGTTGGAGGAACGGTTGAGGCAGGCGGGAATCGATCCGGAACAGCTTTAAAAAGTGGGGATATGTCGGCGACAAAACTCGATCGCGATCGCCCGATCTTCCGTGTATTGGGGATAGGTAATTTTGGGGCGATCGATGATAATTAAAGGCACTCCCAATTCCCTCGCAACCTTCCGTTTTATCCCCTCTCCCCCGGCGTTTCCCGATGCCTTGGTGACAGCCAGGGAAATCCCCCACTGTCGCCATAACGAGGCTTCCAACTCCGCCGAAATGGGGGGGCGGATGGCGATAATGCGATCGCCCGTAAAACCAGAATCGAGGGCGACTTCCAGCGAGACTAAAGACGGGAGAATCCGGGCAAATAATACCGCCCGATCCTGCCATATTTTAAACTTCGGTAACGTGCGATAACCCAGCGTCAACATCACCCGCTGTCCGGCGAGGTAATCCCCCGAAACGAGGGTGTCGAAGCCGTCCAGGTGCAGGACGTCCGATTCGGTCGTTTTATCCAATTCTTGAATTTGGGGGCGTTCGTAACGCAAATAGGGGATGTTGTGTTCTCGGGACGCGGCGATCGCCAACCGGGAAATTTCCGCCGCGTGGGGGTGGGAGGCGTCCAAAATTGCGCCGATATTTTGCTCTTGTAAAAATTGCTGAATTGTGGTAAGATTAAGCTGACAGACCACAATTCTTAATTGCGGACAATTGACCGGATACAAACCCTTCGCCGATTCAGTGGTGACGGTGACGGTAAAGGGAATCTGAAGGGTTGCGATCGCACCCGCCAAAGCCGCACTCTCACTGGTTCCGCCGATCAGCCACAGTCGAGGATTTAAGTTCATATTCTATGCGATCTCCTCTCTGTGTCCTCTGTGCCTCTGTGGTTCAAATCCCAGCAGCTAAGAAAACCGCACTTTATACATTTGAAATAACTCTCCAGACTGCCGTTTAACAACCTTCCCGCCCGAATTTTTAATCAACTCCTCCCAATCCGCGATCGCCTCCAAATAAACCTCCGTCCCCAAATACGTCTCCAAAATTGCCCAATCTTCCGCCAGAGGCATTTCCGAATTGAGGACATCAAAAACGAAGATTCCCTCCGGTTTCAACACACGTTTAACTTCGCCGATTACCTCCTTCCAATAATCCAGAGGATAGTAACAACTAAACCCCGTCGCGATCGCCAAATCGAACTGTCCCGCATCGTACTGAATGTTGTGCGCGGGGGCGAGTTCCGCCCCCTTGAACAGCTTGGAATTCAACTGCGGCCCCCTCGACAGCAACGCATCCCGCGCCACCGAACTGACATCCTGGCCATAAAATAAAGCGTTCCAATCCCGCCAGGGGTAAATCAAAAAGCTGACGCCGCAGCCGAGATCCAGACAGTGTTGATTCTTCTTCGGTTTGGCGATTTCCCAAAACGGAGACGTCAGTTTTTCTTGGAGGACTCCCGAGACGCGATCGCGAAAAATCGGCATCGTCTCCACCTCCTGCGGGAGCTCGAACGGTTCCCCCCGATACTCCTGATTGAAACGGCGGGCGACGGCGACAATTTGGGACTGCCATTCGTCACCCGCGCCGCCACTCAAGCCGAAAAATCCTTCTGGATGGTTGCGATCGGGGGTTTTAGACATTACAATTTCCGAGAATTACCGATTCGATCCTTTCAGTGCTTTGGTAAAGTTTTGTCGGTAGGAACGGTTGGCGATCAGCAGCACCGGCCACAACAGCGACAGGGTGACGCGATTGCCAAAACTCTTTTCAAAATTCGTGCGGTTAAATCCCGACCAAAATTTCCAGACTCCACCGACGTAGACAATTAATAATGCGATCGGAATAAGGGGATTCATGAGATCAATTGCCCTAAGAAGTGAACTAGAGAATCACTACCCTTTCTGTTGTATCTTTTCGGAAAAGGTCGTCAATTGAATAGCAGATCGGGCGGATAGCATCAGCGATCGCCTTCTATCGTACCAGAAATATCCGACTTGGGGGAAGCCGATCCGATCGCCCCCAAATCCTCCGGCCTATTGCAGTTGAACAGCATTTCCGCTTCCGCCTCCCCCACCGCCAGGGGTTCAGCTTCCACCCGACTCAGCCACCGTTGCAGCGATCGCCCCCCAGTTTTGATAGACTCTTGCAGTGACTCCAGGGCCTCCCGGCGGTAAAATCCGCACAGGGGCTCCCACCTCGACCCGCGACGGGGCACCACCGCCAGACGCGATCGCGGCACCTCCTCCAACCGGGACGTCCACCGTCGCAGGACGTCCGATCGCAATTGCGGCAAATCGCAGGCCAACAGCAACAGCCAATCCGTATCAATTCGCGTCAGTCCGTCCGCCAACGCCACCAAAGGTCCCTCACCGGGGCGAGTTTCCAGGAGAAACGGATATTCCCCCTTCACGATATCCCGGTAGCGTTCCGGCCAGGGTGTGAGAATGTAGGCGCGATCGCAACACCCGGCCGCGGCCCGACACACCCGCAGCAGCAGGGGAATTCCCGCGATCGCAATTGTCGCCTTATCCCGGCCCATGCGGGAACTTTGCCCCCCCGCCAGGATCAAAGCGGTCAGAAAATGAGTGTTCATTGTATTGGGGGAATGGGGGATGGGGAATGGGG
>JBNGCR010000287.1:0-4915 GCA_050045915.1 Limnospira sp. | reverse complement strand
AGGGGCCGGGGGAGAGGGCGAGAAACGTTTCCGGGTTGGCGAAGATCGGATGTATGGCAATCGCCTTGCGGTTCGGACAATCAATGTCCAACCGAGTCCACTTGAGTGGACTTTTGCTATGAGCCTTGAAATTCATTTCAAGGCGGGTGCGCTCAATTGGCAGGTCTGTCCCGACCGTTCTGGCAACTGGTATATCATGTAATATCAAATCCGGTTTAAATGCTCGGAAAAAACGGGTTGGATATCCGCACCGCTTGGGAATCAATTCCCAAGCTAATAGCTCAAATCATCTGAAGATGATTGGGGAGTGAGTGCGACCCAATAACCGGATTTGATATAATGTTGAGTCCGTACATTTCCCCGATCGCCCGCCGTGCTATCTTTTCTACTGGTTATCGCCGTCCTGCTCGTCAGCTCGCTGTTCACCTCTATTTTTATTCTCGCACCCGTCAACTTCCTCGCTGGGCTGCACCTGCCCAGTTGGACGGGGTTGGTGGTGCTGGGGCTGTTCGTGGCCTGGTGTCTCGGAGAATAGGAAATATAGGGCGGGCAGAACCCGCCCCGGCGACTATTTCAGCGTCGTTTTGGAGACGATGCGGGTTTTCTTGCGATCGCCCTCAGAAAGCTCCTCCCCGGACTGGAGACGGGTGGCGCTACTCTGGAGGACGGTGGCGGCGCTTTTGTCGCCCATCTGCAAAGCCGTTTTCGCCGCCGTCTGCAACATCGTGGCTGCCCCAGCGCGATCGCCCTGTTGCAGCTTCGTCTCGGCAATTTGGGTTTGTCGGTACTTCGCCAGGGCATAAATGTGCTGCTGCACCTGCTTGTCCGCAGTGGGGCGGTAGTCGCCGATAACGTTAGCCTCCACCAGCACCGGTTCGGAATAGAGTTTTTCCACCGCCAACGCCGGATCGTCGTAGCGGACCTGGACTTGCGCGATCGCCTGCTTTCCGGGAGCCAGTTGACTAATGTACAAATTCGCCAAAACCACCCGTTCCGTATCCTTCATCAGATCCCCCAGCCGCACCGCAAATCCGTCCCCTTCCGGCTGGATGGGCAGTTCGATCGTATCGGGAGACACCTGGGCGACGGGCTTCAATTCCGCCAACCGCACGTTGGGAAACAAGGAAAATAACAGATAAGAATTGGTCAGTCCCACGGACTGCATCCGCGTGAACAGGCGTCCGAACTCGTCAATCGCCTGATCGGGATATTCGATATAAGCCAGAGCCCCCCCGCCCTCGTCGGCAATTTTTTCTAAAATATCCTGGTTCCAATCGTCGCCGAACCCCAAAGAATTGATGGTGAGGTTGTACTCCGTCGCCAATTTGGCCAGCTTCAAACAGCGATCATTATCCCCGTGTTCGTTTTCCCCGTCGGTGAGCAAAAACGCCTGGGAAATCCGCTCCTGCTTGCCCTTTCCCAGCTCCTCGATCCCCAGCTTCAAGCCCTCATCGATCGCGGTGCCGCCCGACGTCCGCAGGCGGTTGATCTGTTTTTTAATATTGTCGGGGTCGGTGAGATCCTGGTTGGGAACCAAAACCTTCGCCCGGTGGTCGAAGGCGATCACCGAAATGCGATCGCCGGGGTTGAGGCGATCGATCAATTCCCCCGCCGCCTGCTTGACGGTATCCAACGGCTGGCCGCTCATCGAACCGCTGTGATCTAAAATCAGACACAGATTCAGGGGAATGTGGCTCTCCAGCGACTCGGGAAGTGCCGAAATCGAAATGGCGAGTTGACGCTGGCTCGATCCTTGGTTCGCATCGACGTTGGGATCGTTGAGAGCGGGTTGCAAACTGACTTTCATCGAGAACCTCCGGGAATTTGAAAATCCCATCCGCCACTGAGGCGGACAAACGGCGCACGCACTCCGGTCGGCGGAGACACTGGGGGGAATTCCCTACCCACTTCCCGAGAAGACCGATCGAGAGTTGCGTTACTATACATTAATAGTTTACCTGCACCCGGCGATCGCACGGGTCGAGTCCGATGGCAAGGACGTTTGACCAAAAAACTCGCGGTCTGCCCGAATGCCATATCCTTGATGAGTTCATTGGTTTAAACCGTGCAATCACCCTACTACTACAGTGACAGTGCAATGCGGACGCCCCCGCCCGATCTTCCCTCCTTGTTGCTCAAGGAACGGATTATCTATCTGGGATCGCCATTGGTGTCTGCGGATGAATACAAGCGTCAACTCGGCGTCGATGTCACCAAACTGATCATCGCCCAACTGCTATACCTGCAATTTTCCGATCCGGAAAAACCCATTTATTTCTACATCAATTCCACCGGAACCTCCTGGTACACCGGAGATGCGATCGGACAGGACACCGAAGCCTTCGCCATCTGCGATACCATCAACTACGTCAAACCCCCCGTCCACACCATCTGCATCGGTCAGGCGATGGGCACCGCGGCGATGATCCTCTCGTCCGGAACCAAAGGATTTCGGGCCAGTCTCCCCCACGCCACCATCGTCCTCAACCAACCCCGCATGGGGATGGGACGCTCCCAGGCCACCGACATCCAAATTCGGGCCAAGGAAGTCCTGGCGAACAAGACATCCGTTTTGGATATTTTGTCTCAGAATACCGGCCAGCCGGCGGAGAAAATTGCCAAAGACACCGACCGGATGTTTTACCTGACTCCGGAACACGCGAAAGAGTACGGACTCATCGATCGCGTCCTGGAAAGCACCAAGGAACTGCCCACACAAATTCCCGCCGGGATTTCGTAAACTCTTTTCTGTTAGCAACTATGCCTGTCGATGACATTCTTCGCGTCCCCTACCAAATTCCTGGCAGCCAACAGTGGCGGTGGATCAACATCTACACCCGCCTCAGTCAGGAGCGGATCGTTTTTCTCAACCAACCGCTGACGACGGGGACGGCCAATTCCCTCGTTTCGTCAATGTTGTATCTGGACTCGGAAGATCAGAATAAACCGATCTACCTGTACATCAATTCCATCGGCGACCCCGTACTCGCGGGTATGGCGAACGAGTCGATGGGGATGATGTCCGTGATGGCGGCTTTGGCTATCTACGACACGATGCAGCACGTCAAATCCGAGATCGTGACGATCTGCATGGGTCAGGCGGTGGGAATGGCGGCGTTGCTGTTGGCCTGCGGTACGAAAGGAAAACGGGCCAGTCTCCCCCACGGGATGATCACCCTGTACAACCCCCAGACGGTCACGCAAGGACAGGCCAGCGACATCCAAGTTAACGCCGAAGAGATCATCTCGAAACGGGCTCTGATGATGCAGATTTTTCATGAACATACGGGTCAGTCCGTCGAACGGATTACGAAAGACATGAACCGGACGTTTTACATGACCCCCGAACAGGCACAAGAGTACGGCATCATCGATCGCATTTTAAAGCAACCCAGTTGACCGATTTTGGAGCCGGAGATAGGCATCAACTCTTGCCTCTTGCCTCTTGCCTCTTGCCTCTTGCCTTAAAAAAAATCCTTTGTTCAACCTCACGAAACGAGAGAAGTAAAAGTCATGCCGATTGGTGTCCCCAGCGTTCCATACCGCCTCCCCGGTAGTACCTACGAACAGTGGATCAATATTTACGAACGGCTGTTCCGGGAGCGGATCATCTTTTTGTCAGAAGAAGTCAACGACGGCATCGCCAACGCGATCGTAGCTTATATGCTCTATTTGGACTCCGAAGATCCGTCCAAACCGATTTACCTCTACATCAATTCCCCCGGCGGCTCGGTGACGGCGGGCATGGCAATTTACGATACCATGCAATATATCAAATCCGAGGTCGTCACCATCTGCGTCGGTCTGGCCGCGTCGATGGGGGCGTTCCTGCTGGCGGCGGGGACGAAGGGCAAACGGTTGGCCCTGCCCCACGCCCGGATCATGATCCACCAACCCCTCGGCGGCACTCGCGGACAGGCCAGCGACATTGAAATCGAGGCCAAAGAGATCCTGCGAATTCGCACGGTCCTCAACGAGATGCTGGCCGAACGCACGGGCCAACCCCTGGAAAAGATCGAGAAAGATACTGATCGCGACTATTTCCTCTCGGCCCAAGAAGCCTACGACTACGGCCTCATCGACCAGGTGATCGAGGAGCGTCCGGTTTAGCGATCGCCCCCCGATTGGGGTACACTTTCGACGATGCCCGCCTCAGTTCGCGATCCACCAAGCGTAGCGATCGCGCGAATGTGGGGCGGGTTTGGCGACGGGTTGAACTGGGACAGACAGACCGAAATGGATACGACGGATTACTATCGCACGTTGGGCTTGAGGGCGGGGGCGAGTTTGGAGGCGGTAAAAGCCTCTTATCGGCGACTCGCACGCCAGTACCATCCAGATGTCAACCCCGACGATGCGGAGGCGCAGGAACGGTTTATCGCCGTGACGGAAGCTTACAAATATCTGCTGGATGTGGCGAAACCCGAAGCCGAGATGGCTTGGGCGGCGACATCCTCTCCCCCGTTGCAGGAGACTCAACCCCCCCGCCATCAACCCGTCAAACCGAAGGTTTACCGCAAGGCGCCACCCATCCAATTCAACCCCGAACTCTCGGAAATCGAGCGGAAGTTGAAAGAAAATTGTTATCGGGAATTGCAGCAACTCCTCAAATCTCGGCGATTTCCCCGCGCGATCACATTGGCGGAGGGACTGGCGGCCAGAATCCCCCAAGACCCAGAAATTCGCCAGTGGCAGGCGATCGCTTACCAACGCTGGGGACACTACCTGATCGAAGAACGCCAGCTCGAAAAGGCCCGAAATTATTTGAAAAAAGCTCTCCGCACCGACCCCCACAACCGCGCTTTGTGGGCGGAAGTGGAGCGGGATTTCCGGCGGTTGGAACAGATTTATTTTTGAGACGCTCTCGCCCTCTCCCCCGACCCCTCTCCCAATTCTGGGAGAGGGGAGTCCATTC
>JBNGCR010000286.1:0-4925 GCA_050045915.1 Limnospira sp. | reverse complement strand
ACTGTCGCGACTGCGAGGCGGAGTGGGTGAGTTCGGCTTGGGATACCCCCTGTAAAAGCTGCGGCAGCCACAACGTCGAACGGATTTCCTGTTGGCAATTTCCCGACGATTGATATGATAGCACTTCTTTAATCGTTTGAAAAAGCTATAGCCCCCCAACCCCCCAATTCTGGGGGGCTGTTAGCCACAAATTTTTTACGAATGATTTCACACTGCTATAGCGCTGGGGTGTAGGGTGTAGGGTGTAGGGAAGGGAAATCCCCTTTTCATCAGGGTTTCGAGGTTTTTCCCCCTTTCCAAAACTGTAAACAGACGAGCGATCATTGCTATATATCCAAACCGCTTGGGAATCAATTCCCAAGCTAACAGCGAAAATCATCTAAAGATGATTGGGAAGATTGTACGATTATATAGCAACGAGCGATCGCGTGGTAACAGTTGAAATGGGGTTTTAACAAGGGGCGCGATTCCCAACCAATAGGGCGGGGGAAAGGGGAAGGGCAAAGGTCAATTCAAGAAGTGAGAATTTCTCACTTTTCGCTTCTCACTTCTCTTGCTTCCCCACTCCCTATTCCGAGGGTTGTCCGACCCCTCCAGACTCGCTACTTCCCGACATTTCCAGGGCTTCTTTTTCCTGTTCGGCAATGTCTTGGGTGGTCATATGTTCGTCGGACATTTGCAGCAATTCGGGGAGGGTGACGAACTCGTAACCCTGCTGTTTGAGTTCTTTGATAATTCCCGGCAATGCTTTCACCGTCGGGGCGCGATTGCCGCCGCCGTCGTGCATGAGGACGATGCCGCCGGATTTGGCGGTGCCGATGACATTTTTGGCGATCGCGTCGGCCGAAGATCTCCAATCCTGGGAGTCCACGGACCACATAATATTGGCGTAATTCTGGCTGTAAACGTAGTCTACCAAACCGTTATCGATTACCCCTCCCGGAGGCCGGAAATAGAAGGTTTGGGTTCCCGTGAGTTCCTCCATCAAATCGGCGGTGCGATCGATTTCCCGAGCCGCCTCCGCTGGGCTAACTTTATGATACCGATGGTTCCAGGTGTGGTTGGCTAAAGCGTGACCTTCATTGGCGACCCGCTTGGCAATGTCCCGGTGGTTGGTGAGGGCTACCCCGACCCAGAAAAATGTTGCTTTGATGTTATTTTCTTTAAGGATATCTAAAATTTGTTCCGTCGTCTTCGGCCACGGACCGTCATCAAATGTGAGGGCGATAATTTTTCGATCCGACGGCAGACTCACTTCTTTAATTGTTTTCCCCCGGAAGCGTTCGGGCACCGCAAAATTGAAGCGTCGGTCTTCTAAATTTTGGAAGGACACTTGAGTGGCTTGACTCCGTTGGGCGATCGCACTTTTGATGGGGGGAATGCCGAGACTTGTAGTGGGTGGGGAGGACTCGGTTGGGACGGGGGCGGCGGGAGTCCCTTCCTCTGTCGTGGCATCGGATGAGGCCTCCGGCTCGGATGTCTCGGGAGAACCGGGGGCGACCGGTGCGGGGATTTCCAGAAGGGGTTGGCTGAGGGGGGGAGCTTCGGCTCGACGTTGCATTCTCAAATTCCAAGGCAACATCACGCCGAGAGTAAAACTGCTGAGAGCTGCTAATAGGGCAAAAGTCGAGACTCGCTGTTGCCAAGCGAATCCCTGATTGTAGGGTTGTACCACGTCATTTCTCCTTCACACCAATATCAATCCGCAAGTGAAACTCAGAGCGAACGTCTGTCCGCTCTCGATCCAAACTCTCAAACAGTCTAGCCCGAATTGAAGGGGTTGAGGTCGTGGATTGCCGAGTTTGCCAAATATTATAGGAGCATCTTAAAACAAATCGGTTTGGATTGGAAAGTGAATCGAAAATTTAAAGTTGGAGCGCCCCGAGTTGCAGATTTTTGGCGTATAAGTCAACAATCCGCCGCGTCACTTCATCGATACTCAAGTCGTCGGTTTCGACTTCGATCGCATCGACGGCTTTCCGCAGGGGGGCGATGGATCGGGTGCTGTCGATCTCGTCGCGGCGGGCGATCTCCCGTTCGATCTGTTCTAAGTCGATGTCCGAATGGCCTTTTTGTTGCAATTCCAAATGGCGCCGTTGCGATCGCGCTTTGACGGAGGCGGTGAGAAATATCTTCAGTTCCGCGTCGGGAAAAACGTGGGTGCCGATGTCCCGCCCTTCGGCTACCAATCCCCCCCGGCGACCGAAGGCCTGTTGTTGTTTGACCAGGGCCTTGCGGACGGCCGAGAGTGAGGCGATCGCGGAGACATTGTTACTCACCTCCGGGGTGCGGATCGCCTCGGTGACGTCCTCCCCGTCCACCACAACCCGCAGTTGGCCATCGTCGGGGATCAGTTCCAAATGGGAGCGGCTGACCAATTCCGCGATCGCGGGTTCGTCGTCGAGGGGGATCTCGGACTGCAGCACTTTCCAGGTCACGGCCCGGTACATGGCGCCGGTATCCAGATACATTAAATTGAGGGCCTCAGCGATGCGCCGCGTCACCGTGGATTTTCCCGCCCCCGCCGGCCCGTCGATCGCCAAAATGGGTTTGCGAGTCCGCAGCAGGGTATTGTCGATCAGGCGGGTATTTCCCACCCGGGCTGCGATCGCCAACAGCCCCGTTTCCGTTACGATTTCCAGGGGTTCCAAGGTGTCGGGATCGACGAGTTCCAGGTATTCCACCTGCACTGCCGGCTCGGTTGCCAAGATCTCCTTCGCGGCTTCCAAAATTTCGTCGAGTGATCGCGCCCCCACCCGAAAGCGATCGGCCGCCGCCTGCAAGGAACGGTGCAAAACCGTGGCTTGTTGTTTTTCCTCCGGCGTCAAATACTGATTTCGGGAACTGTAGGCCAACCCCGAATCTTCCCGGACGATGGGACAGCCGACGATCGCGATCGGCCAGTTGAGATCCGCGGCTATCCGCCGAATCACCGCCAGTTGTTGGGCATCTTTCTGTCCAAAATAGGCGCGATCGGGCCGCACCAAATTGAAGAGTTTGGCCACCACCGTCGTCACCCCTTGAAAGTGTCCGGGACGGGACGCGCCGCAGAGTCCCGAGGTCAGTTCCGGCGGCGCGATGACGGCGGTTTGGGAACTGTTGCGATCGGGGGAACCGTACATTTCCTCGACGGAAGGGGCGAAAACCGCATCCACCCCATTTTCCCGACACAGTTGCGCGTCCGCTTCCAACGTCCGGGGATATTTGCTGAAATCTTCCCGGGGTCCGAATTGCAGGGGATTGACAAAAATGCTCACCACCACCACTTCGCACCCGTTCCGGGCCCGGCGGATCAGGCTCAAATGGCCCGGATGCAAGCCTCCCATCGTGGGAACCAACCCCACTTGCCGATCTCGGCATGAATCCAGATAACAGCGCAGTGCTGCGACGGTCGTAAACAGGCGCATGGCAGTCGTGGCAGGCAATTAAGTTCCCACCAATTTTATCGGACAGGAATGAATTCGGGCGCAGGAATAACTAATAATTATTAATTATTCCCCTACCGTGCGGGAGCCAAAATTTCGACTTGGACGGGGGCGACGCCGCTGCTGATCATGCCCAAAACCTCCGCGGCGCCGGCCGACAGGTCGATAATCCGACCGCCGATAAACGGGCCCCGGTCGTTGATCCGCACCACCACCGAGCGGCCGTTGTCCATGTTGGTGACGCGGACTTCGGTGCCGAAGGGAAGGTGGCGGTGGGCGGCGGTCATCGCGTATTGGTTGTAGCGTTCGCCGTTGGCGGTGAGGTTGCCGTGGAAGCCGGGGCCGTACCAGGACGCCCAACCCTGGACGCGATCGGAGATGGCGCGGGTCGCGGTTTCGATAATTTCCGGCTGGGGTTTCCCTTCAATTGTATTGAGGGGTTTGGCGTTGCCCATTTGCCGACGCAGGCGGTTGGTGGCCTGCAGGGCATCTTCGGCCGGGTTGCGGGTGGTGTCGGGGAGAATGGTATCGGAATCGATCGCCACCAATTGTTCTTCGCCGACTTCGATAACGTAATGTTCTTTATCACCGTCCCAACGGACTCGGATCGTGTCGGCATCGACGTTGTTGCGACTGAGTCGGTTAATTTGGGCGGCGACGGCGCTGGCTCGGACGACGGGATCGGATGCGTCGGGCTCGGCGGTCGGGATTGCCACGATTGACGCCGAGTTCTCATTCACGGTGACGGTGTTGTAACGTCGTTCGGGCGTTGCGGATGCCAAATCTTTTTGTAGAAACGTCAGAACCGGAATGTTGCGGACGTAGAGGGTTGCGGCTTGTTTTTGATCCAGTTCGTGGGCGGTAATTTTGGCGACGATCGCATCTTGGGAATTTTCTGACCGATGCTCTCCCACTTTTACCACGTCGCTGCTTCCCGACGATCCGGCGATCTCCGCGTCGGGCGTTTCGCCGTTCTCCGACCGTGCGATCGACTCTTCATCCGCATTGACAGCCGTGTTTAGCGGTTCTCCGAGGTCCCTCGCCATCCGTTGCTCTGCTTGACCCGATGAATTGAGGCTCAAAGCGGAGAGCACCAGGATCGTTGACAGACCACTCCAAAGTTTGTACTTCATAAGTCCATTACTAAACCAACGCTTCTGATAATTGGAATTGAGCCGCAGATTGCCGGAGAGACGTTTCGACCCTCTCAGTAATTCGTACTCGTTCCGTGCTGACATTTGTTGAAGGAACTGCAACAGAGTAGCACGAACTTTTGGTTTGGGGATCGGCCCTGGGAGCCGATCTTCGCGAACTGGACGGTTTGGTATGGGCCAAAATACCCAATTTTCAAGACTTGCGGTCATTCTCAATCGGGCCAATGGGGGTATTATCAAATTTTCTTATCAGTAAATTGGGGTGGGGGGAGGAAAGAGGCAATGGGAAAGAGGCAACAGGGAACAGGCAATGGGCAACAGGCAACAGGGAACAGGCAATGGGCAA
>JBNGCR010000285.1:0-4961 GCA_050045915.1 Limnospira sp. | reverse complement strand
AAATGTTGCCGAAATTTCCCATAAATCCCCTTGACAAATCCCTGGACTTGACCTATTCTTAAACCATGGGAAACTGTGCCGACATATAGACACCCCATCGGCCCTAAAGATTTCACCACAGAGGCACAGAGGACACAGCAGAAAAAATTGGGGATGTGTCCGGTTAAAATGTTGCCGAAATTTCCCATAAATCCCCTTGACAAATCCCTGGACTTGACCTACCATTAAATAATGGGAAACTGTGCCGACATATAGAC
Source organism: Limnospira sp. (assembly GCA_050045915.1). Taxonomy (GTDB): domain Bacteria; phylum Cyanobacteriota; class Cyanobacteriia; order Cyanobacteriales; family Microcoleaceae; genus Limnospira. The sequence goes on along the minus strand of JBNGCR010000285.1, from coordinate 4,704 downwards.
GCCCCATTGACGGGAGAATTTCACCACAGTAGAGAAAAGCCCCGACTATAAATGACAAGACGCCATCAACGTACATTCCCAAACTAAGCGGGGTTGGACGTAGGCGAGGAGATGTCGCCGCGCCTGTTCGAGATGTTCTAGTAGGGCGGGGACGGCTTGCCAATTTTCGGCGCGGTTTTGGTACTGTTGCCAGTAGCAGTGTTGGAGATAGTCCACCAGCCACAATTGGGCGGGGCTGTCGAGCGATCGCGCAATTTCCGCCGCCCGTTCCAGAGCCTCCCGCAGGTTTCGGGGTTGCCGTCTAACCTTTTCGAGCAATTCGGGAGGCATAGCTTGCAGTTGATCCCAGCAGGCGATCGCCCGTCCCGGACTCCCCTGAGCCATCGCCATCACCTCGGAATGAGAGCAAATTTCCCCGCGGCCGTTGCGGGTCAAAACTTCCGCCATGTCAGTTTCCGAGAGGCAATAAAAGGGGATTTTCGCACAGCGGGAAATCAGGGTAGACAGCAAAGAATCCACGCCGGGGGCGATCAAAATTAAGGTCGCCCGTCCCGGTTCTTCCAACGTTTTTAACAGGCCGTTTGCCGCCGCCTCCGCCATCGTTTCCGCCCCCTCCAACACCACCACCGATCGCGTCGCTTCCAGGGAGGGACGGCCGAGAAATTGACTGATTTCCCGAACTTGGTCGAGGCGAATTTGCGGGGGGGCGCGGCGTTTCAATTTCGCATCTTCAGCTTCGGCCACCGTGAGGCGTTTGCCCTGGTGCAAATAAGTCGGTTCCACCCACAACAAATCAGGATGGTTTCTCATTTGAACCCGGTGCTTGAGGGACAGCCAATCGTCTTCCTGATTTCCTGTCCCCTCCTTCCGTCGTTCTCGCAGCAGCAATTCCACAAAACAGGTGGCAGCCAACCTGCGTCCGACGCCGGGACTGCCGACGAATAAATAGGCGGGGGCGACCTGATTCAGAGCGATCGCCCGGGTCAGAAGTTCGACGGCTTGGGGTTGTCCGATCAAGGCAGAAAATGGGTCGAACATTTTAATTGATAATTGATAATTGACAATTAATAATTAAGAGTTTATTTTCCATTTTATCAAATATTGGGTTAAGATGATTTGGATGTCTCGGGTGACGCGATCGCGGTCTGCATTGCCCTCGACGCGGACGATACGGTGGGGGTGGGTTTGGGCGAGGTGGGCGAATCCTTCCCGGACCCGGCGGTGAAATTCCAAGTCCGCCCGTTCGATGCGATCGCCCTTTCCCCGGGCTTTGACGCGGTTGAGTCCCGCCTCGGCGGAGATATCCAACCACAGAGTCAGGTCGGGTTCGAGCCCCCCCGTGGCGATGCGGTTGAGGGCGTGAATTTCCCCCAAATCCAAGCCTCTGCCGTATCCCTGATAGGCGACGGTGGAATCGGTGAAGCGATCGCATAAAATCATATTACCCCGTGCCAGGTGCGGTTTGAGAAGTCCCCCGACGTGCTCGGCGCGGTCGGCGGCGTACAACAGCAATTCGGCGCGATCGCTCAGGAGAGCTTTTTCGTCGGAGTGAAGCAGCAATTCTCGCAAATATTGCCCGAGTCGGGTCCCCCCCGGTTCTCGCGTCACGACAATTTCCGGCCCGTCCGAACCTAATTTTTCCCGCAACCAACCCTCAATTTGCCGAATTTGTGTGGTCTTTCCACAGCCTTCAATGCCTTCAAATACAATCAATTTTCCGCGCATTTCTTTGGACTTTTCCATTCTGTTCCCTTGTTGGCGATCGCAATTTTTTCCTTAGATGTGCTGACCCGGGTCGTTTCGCTGCAAATTTCAGTAGCTTTTCGGGGGGTCAGTGCGCTCGACCCCAAGTCAATTTTAGCGCCGATGGGGTCAAAAAAGAGTTTTGGATGACTGAATTCACTGAATTTCACTGTAAAATAGATCGGGGTTTGGGAGATTGAGTCTGTGGCGGTGCGGGACATCCCATCCTCGGCGGTTCGACCGCAGTCCAACGCCCCCTTCAGCACAACTGAGGGCGATTGTCAATTTTCATCAATTTGGAGTTAATTATGGCTCGCTACACCGGGTTTTTTGTAATTGCCGTGGAGATGGAATATGTGCGAGAAATCTTGATTGAAATGCTAGAAGCCTGTAACATTGAGATTACCTATCAAACCCCGAGTTCGCTGATCGGTCGGGAGGCGATCGGTCAGGCTTCGATCACCCAACTGGTGACGGCGGAGGTGGTATTTGACACCGCCACGTCTACGGAAAACGAGACAAAAATGACCCTGATGATTAAAAATGAAGAATTACCCCTCAAAATCGACAACCACTGTCGTCAGATGTTCGAGTTTATCAGTCAAATGATCGTCGATTACCGCCAGTGGGATTTGCTCGAAAGTATCGCTCTTTAGGAGAGGATAAAAGGGTCGATTTTATGGGATAATTTTACCGCCTAAAATTGATTCAACTTATCAATCAGGTGTTCCCCGGGAAATAGGTCGATTCCCAAAGCCGATTTGAACAAATACAGCAACAGGAATAGAACCGACGTAATCAGCAGGTTAAGACCGATCAACAGGACGATCGCAGCGATCGCATTTCCGACCCGAGTCGCCCTCACAGGGAGGTAAGAACGGGACCCGCGACGGCGTTCTTTACCGACAAATAAAACCACATAAAAACGACCCAAAATCAGATCGACGGTAAACCTCAAATCGACAACTTTGGGGGAAGGTTTGGGGATTGCCTCCCGCAAAACCTGCTCGATCGCCTCCCGCTGTCCGAGGCTGAAACTCTCCAAAATATCGGCATCCATCCCTTGTAAATAATCGTCCGGCGTTCTCAAACAGTAGTCGGACGAGTTAATTGTTTCTTGCCCCTGCGATCGCTCTGTCACTGCCCCGAGTCTCCCTTTATAATCGCCGAATATTGCCAGTTTTTTAGATAAAAAATAATTGCCATCACGGAAACCAACCGAGGCGAAAAATTAAATAGCCCAAACCGAAACCGGAGGCGGGAATTCCCAACAAAAAATAAAAGTGGCGATCGCCCTTCAAACCGAACCGTTCCAGGAGACGCGGCCCCCACGCCAACCCCATCACCAAAGCGATCGCCAGCACCCACAATCCTATCAAAATTATCGCCCACAGCGGCGCATTCCGCATCGGCAAATCTGGCAGCCAAACAGTCGGCCAAGTCTTGAGAACCGCCCCCACGAACATCACGGACACCACCCAAGCATTCGCCACAAGAATCGCCTCGGTGCCCGCCTTCGCCAAATGCAGTGTAATTCCGAACATCCCCAACCACACGAAGCCAGGCACCTCAAATGCAGCTAGAAACCAACCGGCGAGGGTATACCCCACAAATAAGGCGATCGCGTAGATCCAAAAGCGGCGATCGGTGTAAAATTGACGGTTCACGGCGAGAATCCAACCATCGGGATTTTAACATTTTCACAGAAGATGTTATAGTTATAACACCCGACGGAAGAAATGCCAAAACGATCCGAATTTGCAGCCGACCAATCCGAAAATGGAAGCCAACCAAGATTTGACCCTCACCTGTCCGATCCCCATTCAAAATTATCCCCACGTCCTGCTGGCCCACGGCGGTGGCGGACGGTTGATGCACCAGTTGATCGACCAAATGTTTCGTCCCGCCTTCGGCACGGCGACGGAAATTCCCCACGACGCGACTACCCTGACTTTACCCGGTCAAAAAATTGCCATGACGACGGATTCTTTCGTCGTCAATCCGCTATTTTTTCCGGGGGGAGATATCGGCTCGATGGCGATTTACGGCACGGTGAACGACCTGGCAATGGCGGGCGCCCGTCCCCTCTATCTCGGTGTCGGTTTTATCCTGGAAGAAGGGTTGCCAATGACGACACTTTGGCGGATCATTCAAGCCATGCAAATGGCGGCAAAACGGGCCGGCGTTAAAATCGTCACCGGCGATACAAAAGTCGTCGATCGCGGCAAGGGTGACGGCATTTTTATCAACACTTCCGGAGTCGGAATTATCGAACATCCGATCACCATTTCTCCAACGTCCGTACAGTCCGGAGATGCCGTTTTAGTGAGCGGCGACCTCGGACGCCACGGCATCGCCATCATGGCGGTGCGAGAGGGGTTGGAATTTGAAACTACCATCGAGAGCGATTCGGCCCCCGTCGCAGACGTGGTTTTGGAGTTGTTAAATGCGGGAGTGGACATTCACTGCCTGCGGGATTTGACCCGAGGGGGGTTGGCGAGTGCGTTGAATGAAATTGCCACCGCCACCGACCTGAAAATCGCCATCGACGAGAATAAAATACCCGTCCGGGAAGACGTGGGGGGCGCCTGCGAAATCCTCGGATTCGACCCCCTTTATGTCGCCAACGAGGGGCGATTCGTCGCCTTTATCCCCGAAAAAGATCGGGAGAAAAGTTTGGCGATTTTACAACAAAAAGAATCGAGTGCCTGCGCGATCGGAACGGTGGGCGATCGCACCGGGGCACGGGTGACGATGCGGAGTAAAATCGGCGCCACCCGCATCATCGACTTGCTGAGTGGGGAACAGTTGCCCCGCATTTGTTAGGGTGTAGGGTGGAGAGTTTTCCGGTTTCCTCCCAACCTCCCCATCCCCGTCACCCTCGACAAGCAGTTTGGATATCTAACATCATGTCCGCTTAAACAGTTATGATTCCTGGGTGCCATCTTCTGAAGCGGCTTC
>JBNGCR010000284.1:0-4972 GCA_050045915.1 Limnospira sp. | reverse complement strand
GCCTTTTCTGGACGGATTGTGTAAGTATTCAAACGGACTTGATATGATTAATTGACTACTGCCCACCCCCCACTCCCGACGCGCAGCGCTCAAAAATCGTTGACTTCGGCAATGATATCCAAGCTGGTTTTGGAGCCGTTGGGGGTCGGTTTAACCAGTTCCCGCAAATACAAGTTTTCACCTTCATATTGGAGGTAAAACAGCCATTTGGAGGTCGGGTCGATGTCTACGGTATAGATGTTGAGTCGCGTTCCTTTGACCCGTTTGAGACGGCTGACGGGAAAGTATTTTTTTTGATAAGATTCGGGATCTTGCAGTTCCGCCAGGGCTTCCAAAAATTTGAGTTTGAGCGGTTCCGGTAACGTTTTGGAGGCTTGGCGGATAATGCCGCGATCGTCAACCAATCGAGGAAACTGTGATATCATAATCAACTCTACCTTTTGACTTGGGAGATTCGGAGGTTTCGAGCAGGGTGCGATAGATGGAATTGCCCACCCGTTTGTAAGCCGCAGCCGCTTCCCGGCTTTCAACCGCCTCAAATAGGGCGATCGAAAGGCGATCGCAGAGGGGATCTTCGTCAATGGTTAAAATAACACGGAGGTAATAGTTGACGATAAATGAGTAAAGAGAGGAGCCGTAATTATTCCTCAAATTAAACTGAAAAAATTGGTGCAGCCGCCGTTCTCGCAATCCTTTGTCAGTCAACAGTAACGGCACCCAGCGCTCGACTTCATCGGTAATAATCGACTGTTCCGGCCCGCTAAATCGAGCCAGACTGCGATTGAAATCCTCAGTTGATTCAAACACAATTTCCATAGAAATACCCCTTCAAAAGGATGCGATCGCCACATTATCAACTGTTCAGTAGGGCCAGGTTGTAATCAGGAAAACCACCGTCGCAGCCAGTGCCAAAAGTCCCTGGAAGATATTTCCCAACACCGTCCCCACGAAGATCCCGATCGCCGCCCTCGCCGCCAGTCGCACCCGCTCTCCCAAAGGCAATTCCCGACGGTAAAGAAACTCCCCCACCCAGGCCCCCAGCAGCGGTCCGACGAAAATCCCCAGCAGCGGGCCCCCGAAAGGCAGGGCAGGCAGGAGCCCAAAAAATCCCAGCAGCAACCCCACGATCGCCCCGATCTGGCCCCAGCGACTCGCCCCGGCCTGTCGGGCACCGAGATAGGCACTCAGGAAATCCACCCCCACACTCAGCAGCAACACCGCGATCGCCACCCCCAGGGGCCACCCCATACCGGCGAACCCAGCCAGGAACGCCCAGACCAAAACCGCCCCCACGATCAGACTCGACCCCGGAAGCCCCGGAACCACCGCCCCGACGACCCCCACGACCATGACCAGCACCAGTATCCAGTAAAGTATTAATAACATCCCAATCCCCGTTAAATATCGGCAGCCTCAGTTTTTTGGGAACTCTCCGGCCCGAGGCGGGTCAAAGTATCCGCCAACTTATCGGCGATGCCCTCGATCCAAATTTCATCCTGTTTCGTGTAGCTGCGGGGGGCGTTGGCGCCCAAAATCAAAACCCCGCGCGAGCCCATCGGCTGACAGATAATCCCCTGGGTATTTTCCGGCAAATAGTCGAACTCCACCCGCCCCGGATACAGAGCCAAATTCACCAGGTAGACGGGCTTACCTTTCTCCAGAACCCGCCCCACGATCGCCCCCGGTTCCACCCGCTCATTTTCCCCCAAAATCCCCCGCCGCAGCAAAACTTGCGAATCCCACCACACCACCAGCGATCGCGTCGCCGTATTGCTCAACAGCAGGTGAGACGCCCAGGCCAGCTCCGTTTTCACCACCTCCGGCAAATCCGCCTTCAACTCGAAGCCCTCCCAGCCCTTCAACTGTACCGCCTCCGGCCGGACTGGTCGAATTTGCTGCCACAGCAAGGTCGTCAAAATCAACACAGCACTCAAAATCACCCCCAAGGCATCCGAGCGGGCTTGGGAGTCCAAAACCTGGGGGGTCAGCACCCGATTGACCAGCAGTAGCACCCCCCCCAAACTGCCGACGCAGAGAGGCAGGAGTCGCAGCACCCGGTTAGAATCGACCTCAGCCATCTTCAATCCACATTTGACAATCCACCGCCAGATCCCATCAACCCACCTCGGGGGGGTCGATGATGCGCTGGAACAGATACCCCGTTCCCCGAGCTGTCAAAATCAACTCCGGGTTGCTGGGGTCTTCCTCCAGTTTGGCTCTCAGCCGGGAAATGTGGACATCCACCACCCGGGTATCCACATGGCGCTCGGGGGTGTAGCCCCAAACCTCCTGCAAGATCTCCGAGCGGGAGAACGGCTCTCCGGAGCGGCTCACCAGCAATTCCAGGAGGCTGAACTCCATGCCGGTGAGGCGGATGCGCTCGTCCCCCTTGTAAACCTGGCGCTTGTTCGTATCGATGCGGATGCTGGCGATGTGGATGACTCCCGAACTGGGGATGCCCGAACCGCCATTTTTGTCGATCCGGCGGAGGACCGAGCGGATGCGGGCCTCCAGTTCCTTGGGCGAAAAGGGTTTCACCACATAATCGTCGGCCCCCAACTCCAACCCCGTGATGCGATCGGCCACATCTCCCAGGGCGGTGAGCATGATGATCGGGATGTCGGACTCTTTCCGCAATTCCTGACACACCCCGTATCCGTCGAGTTTCGGCATCATGACGTCCAAAACCACCAGGTCGGGGTCCATCTCTCGAAAGGTTTCCAACGCCTCTTCTCCGTCGGCCGCCGTCACCACGTCGTAACCGATCATGGAAAGGCGAGTTTCTAAAATCCGGCGGATGCTGGCCTCGTCATCGACGACTAAAATTCTTTCCTTATGGTTTTCCAATTGACTTCAACACTCCCTCGACGACATTCGGTTATAGTTGTGATCGTGCAACAGTTGGTGCGATCGCCCTCTAACCTGAAAGGGTGCGAGCCACCGCCTCGGCAGGCGACCCCCGTTGTTGCGTGTTAAATTTGGCAAAGCTGCGTCTTCATTTACCTTATCACCAACAGAACCGCTTAACACTCCACGGGCTCCAACCCCGGGCATTCTGGCGATCTTCCCCAACTCGGTCGAAACTGAACTGAGATTCGGCGATCGGGATCGAGAAATCGATAGCCCGCTTCCTCACACACCCTCGATTCTCCACCCCCTCATCCTTATAATGAATGGGGAGAGTTGGAGATCCGACCGGCTCGGGCTTCTCCCAACGCTCCCGACAGCCTCAACGATTCTGGATTTTGGGGTTCAGCAGTCTACCCAACCTATTATTGTAAGCAATGGCAAAGCCGCGAACGCTTTTTATTTGTCAGGAGTGCGGGGCCGAGTTTTCCCAATTTTTTGGACGGTGCTCCAACTGTCACGCCTGGAACTCCTTGAAGGAAGAGGTCGAACAGTCCGTGCCCCCATCCCTGCAGCGGTTTAGCTGGAATGCCCTCGGCGAAGAAGGGGCCGCACTCGCCTCGCCGGGAAAGAGTGTGGTGGAAGGAGAACCCCGAGCATCTTTCAAACTCTCCCAAATTTCCGACCAAACTCAATCGAGGATGCCCTCCGGCTACGGGGAGTTAGATCGCGTCCTCGGGGGCGGCATCGTCCCGGGTTCCCTGGTGCTGATCGGGGGCGAACCGGGCATCGGCAAATCGACGCTACTGTTACAAGTCGCCAACAGTTTATCCCAAAAGTCGCGGGTTTTGTACGTCTCGGCGGAGGAGTCGGGGCAGCAGGTGAAATTGCGGGCCCAGCGGTTGGAAGTCGGGGAAAACGGCGAGGACGGGGAAGAAACGGAGGCTGAATCCGACAACCATCACCCCCCGGAACCCGCCGAACCCGTTACCGTCGATCCGTTTACTCAGGAGTTGCGAAACCAGCAGGAGGGCAACGGAAACGCCACGCAGCCTTCCTCGGAACCGTCTCCGCCAGTGGAAAATGGGAAACAGTCCCCAAATTCCCACCCCCCCGAAATCGTGGAACCGGATCTGTTTTTGTTGCCGGAAACGGATTTGGAGATGATTTTGCGGGAGTTGGAGTCCCTCAAACCCAGCCTCGCCATCATCGATAGCATCCAGACGATTTATTTTGCCAGCCTCACCTCGGCGCCCGGTTCGGTGGCTCAGGTGCGGGAGTGTACGTCGGCTCTGATGCAGGTGGCGAAGCGGGAGAATATCACCCTGCTGATCGTGGGACACGTCACCAAGGACGGGGCGCTGGCCGGTCCCCGGGTGTTGGAGCATTTGGTGGATACGGTGTTATATTTCGAGGGCGATCGCTTCGCCTCCCACCGCCTGCTGCGATCGATGAAAAATCGCTTCGGGGCCACCCACGAGATCGGCGTGTTTGAAATGGTCGCCCACGGCTTGAAGGAGGTGGTCAACCCCTCGGAGTTGTTTTTGGGCAACCGGGACGATTTTTCTCCCGGAACCTCCACCATCGTCTCGATGGAGGGGACCCGTCCTATTGTCGTCGAAATTCAAGCTCTGGTGAGTCCAGCCAGCTACGGCTCGGCACGGCGGGCAACGACGGGGGTGGACAGCAGCCGCCTGCTGCAAATTCTGGCGGTTTTGGAGAAGCGGGTGGGGATTCCCCTGTCCAAGTTGGATGCGATCGTCGCTTCTGTGGGGGGGTTGAAAGTGGACGAACCGGCGGCGGATTTGGGGGTGGCGATCGCGATCGTGGCCAGCTTCCGCGATCGCGTCGTCGATCCGCGCACCATCCTGATCGGCGAAGTCGGCCTGGGTGGCCAGGTGCGCCCGGTGTCCCAACTGGAGTTGCGGTTGCGGGAGGCGGCGAAATTGGGCTTCAAACGGGCGATCGTCCCCAAGGGACAAAAACCGGGCGACCTGGGAATGCAGATCCTCCCCGTCGCCAAGGTCATCGACGCCATCATCGCCTCCATCCCTTCCCATCCCCCCAGCGTCCCCCAGGATGAGGACGACGACATTGGATTTTAGGGGCACAGGGGCAGGGGAGG
>JBNGCR010000283.1:256-4972 GCA_050045915.1 Limnospira sp. | reverse complement strand
AGGGGCCGGGGGAGAGGGCGAGAAACGTTTCCGGGTTGGCGAAGATCGGATGTATCATTTAATGTTATGGCAATGAGCGCTCGGGTGTTAACAAATTCGGGGGAACCTCGAAAACTTCAAAACCTCGATTCAAAGGGGCTTTGAGTTCTCCCGACTCCCGACTCCCGACTCCCGACTCCCGACTCCCGCGCGCAGCGCTATCAGTTCATCCATCCCCCGATCGCCCGCCGTGCTATCTTTTCTACTGGTTATCGCCGTCCTGCTCGTCAGCTCGCTGTTCACCTCTATTTTTATTCTCGCACCCGTCAACTTCCTCGCTGGGCTGCACCTGCCCAGTTGGACGGGGTTGGTGGTGCTGGGGCTGTTCGTGGCCTGGTGTCTCGGAGAATAGGAAATATAGGGCGGGCAGAACCCGCCCCGGCGACTATTTCAGCGTCGTTTTGGAGACGATGCGGGTTTTCTTGCGATCGCCCTCAGAAAGCTCCTCCCCGGACTGGAGACGGGTGGCGCTACTCTGGAGGACGGTGGCGGCGCTTTTGTCGCCCATCTGCAAAGCCGTTTTCGCCGCCGTCTGCAACATCGTGGCTGCCCCAGCGCGATCGCCCTGTTGCAGCTTCGTCTCGGCAATTTGGGTTTGTCGGTACTTCGCCAGGGCATAAATGTGCTGCTGCACCTGCTTGTCCGCAGTGGGGCGGTAGTCGCCGATAACGTTAGCCTCCACCAGCACCGGTTCGGAATAGAGTTTTTCCACCGCCAACGCCGGATCGTCGTAGCGGACCTGGACTTGCGCGATCGCCTGCTTTCCGGGAGCCAGTTGACTAATGTACAAATTCGCCAAAACCACCCGTTCCGTATCCTTCATCAGATCCCCCAGCCGCACCGCAAATCCGTCCCCTTCCGGCTGGATGGGCAGTTCGATCGTATCGGGAGACACCTGGGCGACGGGCTTCAATTCCGCCAACCGCACGTTGGGAAACAAGGAAAATAACAGATAAGAATTGGTCAGTCCCACGGACTGCATCCGCGTGAACAGGCGTCCGAACTCGTCAATCGCCTGATCGGGATATTCGATATAAGCCAGAGCCCCCCCGCCCTCGTCGGCAATTTTTTCTAAAATATCCTGGTTCCAATCGTCGCCGAACCCCAAAGAATTGATGGTGAGGTTGTACTCCGTCGCCAATTTGGCCAGCTTCAAACAGCGATCATTATCCCCGTGTTCGTTTTCCCCGTCGGTGAGCAAAAACGCCTGGGAAATCCGCTCCTGCTTGCCCTTTCCCAGCTCCTCGATCCCCAGCTTCAAGCCCTCATCGATCGCGGTGCCGCCCGACGTCCGCAGGCGGTTGATCTGTTTTTTAATATTGTCGGGGTCGGTGAGATCCTGGTTGGGAACCAAAACCTTCGCCCGGTGGTCGAAGGCGATCACCGAAATGCGATCGCCGGGGTTGAGGCGATCGATCAATTCCCCCGCCGCCTGCTTGACGGTATCCAACGGCTGGCCGCTCATCGAACCGCTGTGATCTAAAATCAGACACAGATTCAGGGGAATGTGGCTCTCCAGCGACTCGGGAAGTGCCGAAATCGAAATGGCGAGTTGACGCTGGCTCGATCCTTGGTTCGCATCGACGTTGGGATCGTTGAGAGCGGGTTGCAAACTGACTTTCATCGAGAACCTCCGGGAATTTGAAAATCCCATCCGCCACTGAGGCGGACAAACGGCGCACGCACTCCGGTCGGCGGAGACACTGGGGGGAATTCCCTACCCACTTCCCGAGAAGACCGATCGAGAGTTGCGTTACTATACATTAATAGTTTACCTGCACCCGGCGATCGCACGGGTCGAGTCCGATGGCAAGGACGTTTGACCAAAAAACTCGCGGTCTGCCCGAATGCCATATCCTTGATGAGTTCATTGGTTTAAACCGTGCAATCACCCTACTACTACAGTGACAGTGCAATGCGGACGCCCCCGCCCGATCTTCCCTCCTTGTTGCTCAAGGAACGGATTATCTATCTGGGATCGCCATTGGTGTCTGCGGATGAATACAAGCGTCAACTCGGCGTCGATGTCACCAAACTGATCATCGCCCAACTGCTATACCTGCAATTTTCCGATCCGGAAAAACCCATTTATTTCTACATCAATTCCACCGGAACCTCCTGGTACACCGGAGATGCGATCGGACAGGACACCGAAGCCTTCGCCATCTGCGATACCATCAACTACGTCAAACCCCCCGTCCACACCATCTGCATCGGTCAGGCGATGGGCACCGCGGCGATGATCCTCTCGTCCGGAACCAAAGGATTTCGGGCCAGTCTCCCCCACGCCACCATCGTCCTCAACCAACCCCGCATGGGGATGGGACGCTCCCAGGCCACCGACATCCAAATTCGGGCCAAGGAAGTCCTGGCGAACAAGACATCCGTTTTGGATATTTTGTCTCAGAATACCGGCCAGCCGGCGGAGAAAATTGCCAAAGACACCGACCGGATGTTTTACCTGACTCCGGAACACGCGAAAGAGTACGGACTCATCGATCGCGTCCTGGAAAGCACCAAGGAACTGCCCACACAAATTCCCGCCGGGATTTCGTAAACTCTTTTCTGTTAGCAACTATGCCTGTCGATGACATTCTTCGCGTCCCCTACCAAATTCCTGGCAGCCAACAGTGGCGGTGGATCAACATCTACACCCGCCTCAGTCAGGAGCGGATCGTTTTTCTCAACCAACCGCTGACGACGGGGACGGCCAATTCCCTCGTTTCGTCAATGTTGTATCTGGACTCGGAAGATCAGAATAAACCGATCTACCTGTACATCAATTCCATCGGCGACCCCGTACTCGCGGGTATGGCGAACGAGTCGATGGGGATGATGTCCGTGATGGCGGCTTTGGCTATCTACGACACGATGCAGCACGTCAAATCCGAGATCGTGACGATCTGCATGGGTCAGGCGGTGGGAATGGCGGCGTTGCTGTTGGCCTGCGGTACGAAAGGAAAACGGGCCAGTCTCCCCCACGGGATGATCACCCTGTACAACCCCCAGACGGTCACGCAAGGACAGGCCAGCGACATCCAAGTTAACGCCGAAGAGATCATCTCGAAACGGGCTCTGATGATGCAGATTTTTCATGAACATACGGGTCAGTCCGTCGAACGGATTACGAAAGACATGAACCGGACGTTTTACATGACCCCCGAACAGGCACAAGAGTACGGCATCATCGATCGCATTTTAAAGCAACCCAGTTGACCGATTTTGGAGCCGGAGATAGGCATCAACTCTTGCCTCTTGCCTCTTGCCTCTTGCCTCTTGCCTTAAAAAAAATCCTTTGTTCAACCTCACGAAACGAGAGAAGTAAAAGTCATGCCGATTGGTGTCCCCAGCGTTCCATACCGCCTCCCCGGTAGTACCTACGAACAGTGGATCAATATTTACGAACGGCTGTTCCGGGAGCGGATCATCTTTTTGTCAGAAGAAGTCAACGACGGCATCGCCAACGCGATCGTAGCTTATATGCTCTATTTGGACTCCGAAGATCCGTCCAAACCGATTTACCTCTACATCAATTCCCCCGGCGGCTCGGTGACGGCGGGCATGGCAATTTACGATACCATGCAATATATCAAATCCGAGGTCGTCACCATCTGCGTCGGTCTGGCCGCGTCGATGGGGGCGTTCCTGCTGGCGGCGGGGACGAAGGGCAAACGGTTGGCCCTGCCCCACGCCCGGATCATGATCCACCAACCCCTCGGCGGCACTCGCGGACAGGCCAGCGACATTGAAATCGAGGCCAAAGAGATCCTGCGAATTCGCACGGTCCTCAACGAGATGCTGGCCGAACGCACGGGCCAACCCCTGGAAAAGATCGAGAAAGATACTGATCGCGACTATTTCCTCTCGGCCCAAGAAGCCTACGACTACGGCCTCATCGACCAGGTGATCGAGGAGCGTCCGGTTTAGCGATCGCCCCCCGATTGGGGTACACTTTCGACGATGCCCGCCTCAGTTCGCGATCCACCAAGCGTAGCGATCGCGCGAATGTGGGGCGGGTTTGGCGACGGGTTGAACTGGGACAGACAGACCGAAATGGATACGACGGATTACTATCGCACGTTGGGCTTGAGGGCGGGGGCGAGTTTGGAGGCGGTAAAAGCCTCTTATCGGCGACTCGCACGCCAGTACCATCCAGATGTCAACCCCGACGATGCGGAGGCGCAGGAACGGTTTATCGCCGTGACGGAAGCTTACAAATATCTGCTGGATGTGGCGAAACCCGAAGCCGAGATGGCTTGGGCGGCGACATCCTCTCCCCCGTTGCAGGAGACTCAACCCCCCCGCCATCAACCCGTCAAACCGAAGGTTTACCGCAAGGCGCCACCCATCCAATTCAACCCCGAACTCTCGGAAATCGAGCGGAAGTTGAAAGAAAATTGTTATCGGGAATTGCAGCAACTCCTCAAATCTCGGCGATTTCCCCGCGCGATCACATTGGCGGAGGGACTGGCGGCCAGAATCCCCCAAGACCCAGAAATTCGCCAGTGGCAGGCGATCGCTTACCAACGCTGGGGACACTACCTGATCGAAGAACGCCAGCTCGAAAAGGCCCGAAATTATTTGAAAAAAGCTCTCCGCACCGACCCCCACAACCGCGCTTTGTGGGCGGAAGTGGAGCGGGATTTCCGGCGGTTGGAACAGATTTATTTTTGAGAC
>JBNGCR010000283.1:0-156 GCA_050045915.1 Limnospira sp. | reverse complement strand
GCTCTCGCCCTCTCCCCCGACCCCTCTCCCAATTCTGGGAGAGGGGAGTCCATTCTCCGATTTCCCCCTACCTCCCCCCAGAATTGGGGGGTTGGGGGGGCTTGAGACGCTCTCGCCCTCTCCCCCGACCCCTCTCCCAATTCTGGGAGAGGGGAG
>JBNGCR010000282.1:0-4981 GCA_050045915.1 Limnospira sp. | reverse complement strand
CGCTTCAGGCGTTCGCTGATGCTTGCAACTATGCCAACCAGGAGGTTGACCCTAAGACCACAAGCAAAACGACGATTCAATCTCGGGTTTACCAGGAGATCAGATCTCGCTTTGGTTTATCGGCTAATTTGGCTGTCAGGGCTTGCGCCCGGGTCGGAGCTAACCGCAAAACGGCAAAAGCTAAAAAGCGAAAAGTGGAAGAGTTCAAGCCGACCAGTGTTGACTATGACGCCAGAATCTTTTCGTTCCGCGAAAAAGACTGGACTGTTAGCCTGACGCTGGTTAATGGGCGTGAGCGCTTCCCGCTGGAGTTGGGTAACTACCAGCGCGGCAAGCTCAAAGGGCAAAGCCCGACCAGTGCCCAACTCTGTAAACACAGAGACGGTCAATACTATATCCACATCCAGGTCAAGAGTGACCCACCAAAGCAGCGGGAGACTGATAATTTTCTGGGTGTTGACTTGGGACGAACTGACATCGCGGTTACGTCCGATGGTCAAAAGTGGAGTGGTGAGCCAGTCAAAAATACTCGTGACAAATTTGCTCGTGTTCGAGCGTCGATTCAAAGGAAGGGCACGAAAGGGGCAAAACGCCTCCTGAAACGGCTGTCCGGCAAAGAACGGCGCTTTCAAGTCTGGGTGAACCATAGGATCAGCAGACGCATTGTGGATACAGCCGCGACGCTGAATGCCACCATTGTTTTGGAAGATTTGACTGGCATCAGGGAGCGCACCAACAAGCAGCGGCGCAGTCAAACTGAACGTCGTCGCTCCAATAGTTGGGCGTTTTATCAAATGAGGCAGTTTCTGACCTATAAAGCACTGGCGGCAGGCGTCCCTTTGATGACGGTCAATCCGGCCTACACGTCGCAAACTTGTCATTGCTGCCTTCATATTGGAGAGCGCAGCGGCAAACGGTTCAAATGCAGCAACTGTGGTTGGATTGGTGATGCCGATTATAATGGTTCGCTCATGATTGCTATTTCTGGGGGCGCTGCAAGCCGTCCTGAACGCCTGAGCTGTGAGCTACCTAGCGTAGCGGCAGCTTAGGGCGAAAGCCCCGTCTCTTTAGAGCGGGGTGAGCTTACGTCGCCAACCCCAAGCCCCTGAGTTCCATGTCAACTATGATGATCGAAAAAACAAAACCGTCTCCGCTCGTTTATCTGGGAACGATCGCTCTGTTAGTCGGCGGTGGGGTGGCGGCTTATTTCGCCCTTACCGCCAGAAAGCCGATTGAAAATGTGCCTTTGGGGGCGAATGTGGTGCCCCGGGATGCGATCGCGGCGGTGTCCCTGTCCACCGAACCACAGCAGTGGGAACGGCTGCGACAGTACGGAACCCCCGAATCCCAGGCTGCTCTGCAAACGCGGCTGACTGAGTGGCGCGATCGCCTGTTGACGGACAACGGCTACAATTATGAACAAGACATCCAACCTTGGGTGGGCGATGAAGTGATGGTGGCCTGGTTGCCCGACTCTGCAATGATTTCAGGTCAGATGCCCCAACCGTCGGACTCGCCCCCCGAATCCCCCATCGTCTCGGCTCGGATGGTGCTGCTTCCCATCGCTGACGCGGCTAAGGCTAAGGAAATTCTCGATCGCCCCAAAACTATCGAGGGTGGTAGTATCACCGAACGCAGCTACCGGGGAATCGAGATCGTCGAAACGGAAGGTCTGCCCCAAAATTATTCCGTCGCGGTACTCGGCCAGGAATTTATCCTCGTCACCACGGCCCCGAGTGCCACGGATCGTGCGATCGATGCCTACCGGGGCGATGATTCCCTCGCCACAACCCCGGGTTACGCGGCGGCAGTCCAAAAAATCCGCAATTCGGCAGCCTTCGCCCAAATCTATCTCAACATCCCCGTGGCTGCCTCTGCCGCATCCCTCACCTCGGCCCAACCCATCCCGGCGGAAAGTTTAGAACAGTTGAAACAAAATCAGGGGTTCGCCACCACCGCTATTCTGGAAGAAAACGGCATCGACTTTCGGGCGGTGTCTTGGCTCAAACCCAACAGCCAGCGAAAATTCCAAGCCGACACTCAGGCCCGGGCGATGCTCAAACGGATTCCAGAAACGGCGATCGTGACGGCGGGGGGTAGCAACCTCAAGCGGGTGTGGGAGGATTACAATCAAGGGGCGGATGCAAACCCCGTTGCCCCCTTCAATCCGAAAGCGTTGGCGGAGAGTTTGAAAGAGTCCATCGGTATGGAATTGGAGACGGATTTTCTCAGTTGGATGGATGGGGAATTTTCCCTGGCTTTAATTCCGGCGATTCCCAATAAAGAAGTACCCCAAAAGTTCGCTGCCGGGTTGGCGTTTATGGTGGAAGTGAGCGATCGCGGGGCGGCGGAAACCAGCCTCAAACAACTCGATGAAGTGATGCGGGAGCGAAATTTCCAGGTGGGAGAAGCTACACTCAACGGCCAACCTGTGATTCAGTGGACTTCCCCCTACGGTGGTTTCAGCGTCGTGCGGGGGTGGCTGGATGGGGACGTGGCTTTTGCAACTTTGGGGGCGCCTGTTGCCAACCAATTCCTGCCCGAACCTCAGAATCCCATCACCTCCAATGCCTTGTTCCGGGAAACGTTGCCGTCGGACCCCGACCCCAACCAGGGCAATTTTTATATCAACGTCGAACAGGTTTTCGATCGCAAAAATCTCTCCCTGCCGCCCCTCCCCCCCCAACAGCAGGTTTGGGTTAACGCGATCGAATCCATCGGCCTGACCACCGCCGTAACGGGCGATCGCACCGTCCGCTACGATGTTTTTGTCAACTTCACCGATACGATGGTGGGGGAGTCGGGAGTCGGGAGTCGGGAGTCGGGAGATTGATCATTCCCGGCCTGTAACCACGCGATCGCTCGTTGCTATATCTAATCTCAAATCCGGTTGAATGTTCGGAACAAAATGGGTTGGATATCAAAACCGTTTGGGAATCAGTTCCGGAGGGCGCAAGCCAGGGGCTCCTACCCGATCCAATCCTATTCAGATGATTTGAGAGTTAGTGCGGCTAAATAAGCGGGCTTGATATTAATTATCGTCTGCGACGGCTGCCGCCGGTGGAACGGCGGCGGGTGCCGCTGCCGGTTCCGAAGCTGGGGGTTCGCCGTTGGGTGGGGCGGGCTTCCTGGGACTGCCGCAGGTTGCTGCCTCCCACGCCGGAACCCGTCGAACGGTTGGCGTTGGGGTTCGTCCGGTTCGGGGATGTTGTGCGACTCGGCGAGGGGGAGGAAGAACGCACGGTTCCGGTACTGCGGAAGGTCTGGCGATTTTTCACTGCCGGGGGCGGCTCGTTGTAGGTGCGG
Source organism: Limnospira sp. (assembly GCA_050045915.1). Lineage (GTDB taxonomy): Bacteria > Cyanobacteriota > Cyanobacteriia > Cyanobacteriales > Microcoleaceae > Limnospira. Next base: position 1,675 of record JBNGCR010000282.1, on the reverse strand, counting down.
CGGTACTGGCTGACGGCTTGGTTGTAGGTGTTTCCGTAGCCACCGTAGCCCACCATCATGCCACCGGGTTGGTAGACGGGGGGGACGTAGTAGCGGGGGGCGAAGAGGCTATTGGCGATCGCACTTCCGACGAAGGCACCGGCGAAGGGAGTCCAGAAGTTCGACTCTCGGCGGACGATGACTGTTTCGGTCTGTCCGGTTTGGGGATTAGTTTGGGTTTCGGTGACGTTGTGGACGTATTCGATTTTAAAGTCTTCGGTCAAATATAGAATAGGTTGATTATTCTCGACGGCGAGATGGCTGCTTTCTCCAGCTTCGATTTGCTCGTCCGTCAGACGGGCCATCTGTAAGTCCGCTGTTCGGAACACCGGCGGCTTGGCATTGAGCAACATCAGGGTATATTCCCCGGTGGCATCGTCGTATTCGGCTTGCTGGACGGGATACTGACCGTCGGGGAGTGGGCTGGGGGTTGTCGCCGAGGTGCGGGGGGGTTGTTGTACCGTTGTCTGGGAGGGGGAACCGCCACAGGCAACGGTCGTCCAGCACAGGGCGAGGACCATTAAGGCTGTAATTAATTTTTTGTTGAACATGGTTTGGGTAAGTTCGATGGCAAAGGGGTTGCGGGAGTTAAAGGGGAACCAGTTCGGGAAAGTTCTGTAATAACTGATCGTCGGTGAGTTCGTCTCCCAAGCGGGCGGGGGAGAAGTGGATCTGAATGGCTCGCAAACTGCCCTGGTAGTGGAGGTTGATGATCGCTTTGAGTCCGGCTTCCATCGCCTCGAAACTGGCCAGGTCGGTTTCTAAGTCGGGTACTTCCCCCTCACAGGCTATTGTAATCATTACTACCAGGTTGTAGGTTGTGGGCAGGGTGAGGGGTTCGTCGGGGTCGGGGTCGGGTTGGCTGAGGTCGGGTTCGCTGAGATATCGCTGGGCGGAGTCGGTGAATAGTTCGTTGACATAGTCCCCGGCTTCTTCTTCGCTCCAAATTACGTCTCCTTCGTTGCCGGCGGACTGCCAGTAGGTGTTGTACTGGAGGAGGCTTTGACAGATTTCGACCAAGCCTTCTCCCATGACTTCGAGATCTCCGTCGGTTTCGATCGCGTTTCGGGCGACTTGGTTCAGGACTCCGAGCAGGGGGGCGACTTCTGAACCCGCCAGGTGCAGGAACAGGCGGGACACCACGAACCGGGTTTTCCCTATGATTTTTTTGAAGCGATCGCTGATGGCCATAGTTGGAATTAATTGATAATTGACAATTTTCAATCGTCGGTTCTCAATTGTCAATTGTGTGGACTTTCTCATAATTATGGGGGATTTGGGGGGCGATCGGGCTTTGAAAATCTCTGTACTTACCCTATGAAGGTGGTTTTGGCGTTTGTAAAGTTATATTGCATTTTTTAATAATTCGGCGCGACGAGGAGAAAGCTGAAAGTTGATGTAAAATTCAGCTAGAAAGAGAGAAATTTGTGTTTTTGGGGGTTGACAGTCTCGCGCAAGTGCTGATACCATGATTTCATGGAAAACAGAGAAGTTTACTCGCGACAACAGAGCTTGTAAAGTTTTGTTAAGCAGTTTCTCCGTGCCCTCGCGCAAACGCACCTTGAAAACCGCATACCGTACAGTTTCCAAAGGCATAGGGTCATTTCCTATCAATTCCCCGCAAGGGGACGGAAAC
>JBNGCR010000281.1:1239-4989 GCA_050045915.1 Limnospira sp. | reverse complement strand
ATCAATGAGAATTAACGACGGAAAATCCTCTGCGATAGGGTTTGTCTTCGGATTGTCTGACTTGAAACGTGACGTCCGACGTCCGATTCCCGCTTTTTACCGATAGCGTCCAATCGCCCACTTCCGGAGTCCAAAACAGCGATCGCGATGCCGTCTCCGCTATTTCCTCACCATTTAGATACCATATAATTGGCTGATCGTCAACCCCCGAAACCTTAAATTCGAGCGGCGAATCATCGCCATTATCAATCAAAAAATAATCGTCGGCATTGGGAAATAAAATCCTCGGACTCTCCAGATGCAATCGCCCCTGCCGCGACAGCCACTCGTTATAATCCGCCGTCAACGTTTTCCGTTCCGAATTATTGTGATAATTGGCGATATCTTCCGGATAGAAATATTCGAGGACGGTGCCCGACTCACAGTCGGAACTCGGTTTCAATCCAGTATCTGCACAAATCGGCAGTTTTGTCAACTCATTCGGGGGGGCAAAATCCCCGGGAAAATCCGTCCCGTGCAGATACAACATGATCTGATTCCAAAGCGGTGCCGCCCCCATCACCCCCGAAATATTTTGCATCGGTTTCCCGTCAAAATTCCCCACCCAAGTGGCGACGGTGTAATCCGTCGTAAAACCCACCGTCCAAGTATCCCGATAATCCGAAGAAGTCCCCGTCTTCACCGCCACCGGAAACGGTAAATTTAAAACCGAGTCCACCCCGAACGCCGCCGCCCTGGCGTGGGAGTCCGACAGCATATCGACCATCAATTTCCAGGTTTCCGGCGTATCGAATTGAGAACAATTTCCCGGACAATTATTCGGTAATTCCGGCGTTATAGTCGTGGCGAGAGACAGGGGTTTTCCGCCATTTGCGAAGGTCAAATAGGCGCGAGACAATTCCCACAAACTCACCTCCCCGCTGCCCAGCGTCAACCCCAAACCGTAAAATTCCGGTTCGCGATCGAGGTGGGTAAATCCCAACTGATTCAAACGGTGCAAAAATTCCGGAACGCCCACTTTTTCCAATACCCGGACGGCGGGAATATTGAGGGAATTTGCCAGGGCGATTCGCACTCGCACCGGCCCCAAAAAGGTTTCGCTGTAGTCGGTGGGGGTGTAGAGTTTTGCGCCGGGGATGGCGTAGTAGGTGGGCACGTCGGCGAGGACGGTATTGGGGCGGATGGTACTCCGGGCGATCGCCAATTCGTACAAAAAGGGCTTCAACGTCGATCCGGGTTGTCGCAGGGTTTGAACGCCGTCATTCGACCCCAAATTTTGCGTATCAAAATAATCGGGAGAACCGACATAAGCCAACACCTCCCCGGTGTTATTATCAATCACAATAGCCGCCGCGTGTCCGACATTTCGATCCACCAAAGCGTCCGTCACCTGACGAACTTGGGTTTCCACAAATTGCTGTAACGGGCGATCGAGGGTGGTTTTAATTTGTGGGGTTTGAATGTCGGCATCTGAGAGTTGATTTGCCACCCAAAATAGGAAGTGGGGGGCGGCGATCGCTTCACCTTGACGGGATCGGAGTTGCAGGGGTTCTCGCAGGGCGCGATCGCTCTTTTGGCGGGTGATGTAGCCATCTTCGACCATGCGATCGAGGACGTATTTTTGCCGTTTTTTGAGCCCCGTCCAGTTATGGTAGGGATCGAGATCCGTGGGGTCGTTGGGAAGTGCCGCCAGCAGGCTGGCTTGGGACAAACTCAGGTCGGCGGCGGGCACGCCGAAATAGGCCCGGGAGGCGGCTTCGACGCCGTAGAGGTTGCCCCCCATCGGCAGGCGGTTGATGTAGGCGGCGAGGATCTGGTCGCGGTTCATCCCGGCTGTTAACCGCCAGGACAGCCAGATTTCAGCGAATTTGTGGGGGAGGGTGCGGGGGGCCGGTTCCAGCATCCGGGCGAGTTGCATGGTGATGGTGGAGGCGCCGCTGACGATTTCTCCGGCTTGGACGGCTTCAAGGAGAGAACGCCCGATCGCAATTGTATCCAGTGCCCCGTGATGATAATATCGCTTATCCTCCGCCGCAATAATTGCTTGAATAAAATTAGGAGAAATTTCGGTCAACGGGACGACGGCAGTGTGATTTTGATCGCGACTCAGAATCGTTCCCAAGGGGAGATTGTTGCGATCGCGAAATTCCATCGCCACCGATGTCTGGCGGATATCTTCAACCCGAACCGGGGCAAAATAGGGGAGCGATCGCACCGTCAACCCCAGCAAAATCACCGCCCCCAAAATGCGAACCGTCCGCCGCCGGGACAACTGCCGAATTGTATTTATAAACTGTCTCATCTTTCCACAACATGAATTTTCGATCAAATTTCTCGAATTGACGAGGAACTCAAAGTCCCCCTTTTCAAGGGGGATTTAGGGGGATCACCCTCTAAGGGTTTAAAAATCCCCCTTTTCAAGGGGGATTTAGGGGGATCGCCCCATGATATCCTTTCAATCCGATCGCCCCCCATTCCGCCAATTTACGAATCCGAAAGGGTGGGATCGAGATCGAGGAGGGCGATCGCCTGTTGCCGACGTTCCCACGCCGCCACACCCAATAAAATGATGACACCCGCGATCGCCACGCCCAGACTTCCGTAATAAAATCTTCGCAAATTGTCCTTGAATTGTTGGGCTTCGTACATGGACTGTTGAAACGCCTCATTTCCGAAGAAATCCACGGACAAATCATCGATGGAAATCGACCAAATTTCGTAAGCTTCCGGAACCGTCAGCAAGACCCGATCTTCGACGATCGCCATGTGAGAAATATCGGGATTTCCAGGAAGGGGAATTTTTTGGGGATTTTCCCAGTTGCGATCGAACCGCAACAGGTTGTCCCGGGCAAAGTTACCGTCCCCCACCAACACCCACCAAAACCCGCGATCGTCAAACTCGACAAAGACCGGATAGATTCGACCCTCATCTGCGACGGAAATCGCCCGCTTTTCTAATTCAGAAATATATGGATTTTTTGATTTCGGATTGCGGACAAAATCCACCTGTCGATCCGGGGTGAGTTCGAGTCCCTGCGGATTAGTTGACCAGGTTAAGATCCGAAAATTATTGCTGTCCGCGACGGCTAGGGTTTCCGAGTTCGCGATCGCGATTCCGTTCGGATAGCGGAGTTTTATCTCTCCGCCTCGGGTACTTTCGAGCAATTTTCCGTCCGCCGTCAAAACCACCAGGAGATGACGGACGGTATCGGCGGCGTAAATTAAGTTTTTTTGCGGATCAACGACAAATTTAAAAGTATTGATAAATCGAAAATTTTCCGAATTTTCCTCTTGAAAAGCGGGCAGCGGTTCGCAGGTTTTTCGGTCGAGTCGGCAAGTTTTGATAGTTCCGGTTTGCCAATCTCCGAGTAAAACGCGATCGCGATCGATGGCGGAAATATCGGTGACGACATCCCGGATTCCCAATTCCTGCAAAACATATTGGTTTTGTAAATTACCCCGGGTATCCAAATGGTACAAATAATCTTTGTCGGCGGCAAAAACGTCCCCGGTAGAGGCGACATCGAGCAAACCCGGCCCCCGGACAATTCCTAACTTATATCCACTCACAATGGCACCCGTAACGAGGAAGAGGATCGCCAGCAACGTGACACTTACAGCCGCCTTTATCTGGGAGAATGGTTGATTGTAAATGAGGGTCTGACTGTCGAATTCTCGGGCGATTCGCTCAAAAATTTGTTTCGTTTTTCGACCGTCAGAAAAACCGAAGGCATTGATTGCTGTAAAATA
>JBNGCR010000281.1:0-1139 GCA_050045915.1 Limnospira sp. | reverse complement strand
ATCATATGCAACTCATCACAAAACGGCTATCCTCATCGAATCTGAGATGGGAGGATATCTGCTACTAGAATAACAAATTTCAACGCGGATTGAGACAGCAACCCTCGTCTAAAAGTGCGATCGCGGGGCGGCTCGGAACCGTCAAATCGAGTCGATAATCTGCAAAGGGTACGTTCATCCCATTTCCCTTGACAACCCGAATCTGAAAAATCGGGCTCTTGTCAGATTCCTGCTCGATGGTTCCGATAAATTGATTTTTAATTTCACTCAGGGAAATGGGGATCGGGTTAGAAAAATAGTAGCGTAACTAATCTCCCTCGAACTCATGACCAAAATCTTCCATTCATCCGCTGCATCCATTTGCATTTTTTAGATGTTGTCCTCACCCGTTACGCCACGGAAAGCTTGCGATACTCGCCGACTGAGGCAAGCAGGACACATACAGTTTGGGTCAATCGTTTGCTTGTGAGCTCAACCATGCACAACTCCATCTACCGAATCGATTTTAGAGGCAAAGATATCAAAATAGTTTGTATCTCGTGCATTGTAACGCCTAAAGACAGAGTAGGCAACATGATCGGCTAGTTGAACCAGTCTTGAAGCGCGGGAATCTACAAAAAATGGAGTATCAGCGAGATTACGAATAACCCCCCACTGAGTTCCAATTGTTTGAAAATCTCTAGCCAACCTCTGTAACGTTGTTTCATAGGTACTCTTATCAAGGATTAGCAATCCTTGTTGCCGATCTCCTGAAGCCCTAAGACGAGACAAATAAAGATTGAATCGGCTACAAAGATCCTCAAAGGGTAACTCAACAGGATCGTGACCTGGATAGGAAGCTTTATGAACTGCACAAGCGAACACTCGTGCACTATCATAGCTTTTTGCAAGTACCTGCAAAACTGCTTTTATAATACCTTGAGCCTCTTCACGATTTATTGACTTCCAAGGTGCAGTTCGTCGAGCGAATATTTCTGAAGCGTGGAACTCTACGTTGCTTGGATTTGCTGGATCAAAACTTTCGGCAAGCTGGTCTAGTTCATGAGTAAACCAGTTGGCTTGGGCTTCAAAGACAGAAACACCTGCTAGGAAAAAATAATCTTCACAATTCAATCCGAATCAAAGCCCCCAGAATTGGG
>JBNGCR010000280.1:0-4990 GCA_050045915.1 Limnospira sp. | reverse complement strand
ACTGAAAACTCGCCTCCCAACACTTTCGCCAGCCACGGCGGCGGGGAAGTGACGATCGCTTTTTGCAAATTGGCGAGGAGATCTCGGGCGTTGCCGCCGTGCAATTTTTTCACAGGATAAATGTTGGCTTGAGTCAGTTTTTCCGCCACCGAACTGGCGACGGAGAGGGCATAAAGGGCGTGACAATCTCGGATTAAATCGATGCGGAAGGCATTTCGATCCTCGAAAGAATCCGCCGATTCTGCGGGTCGAATATCTATCAATTTGAGGCGAGTCGCGGAGACTTGATAAATTAAATACCGCAGGCAGAAACCGAAATGGCCGTCCAACAATTCGTCGGTATTGGATGCGATCGCGACCCGGATCGAATTGGATATCTCGCCGTCTCGGTAGGGTTCCACGGCGGGAAGAAGCTGGTCGAGATCTTGAATTTCTCCCCAGAGAATTTGAGTCGCGGTTTTCAGGGTCGAAAGCGGTATCGAATGGTCGGTTCCGTCCCAATTGTAAGTTCCTCTGAAAGCCGTTTCCAGGTGGGTGGCGGTGACTTGACTGAGGTGACATTCGTCGAATTCGCCGCCGAGTATGTTTTGTAAAGCCGTGCGTAAGTCGCGGACGGACACGCCGGGGAGCGATCGCGCGGCTAGGGCAATTCTGAAAGCAATATTTTCGGAAACTTGCCGTCGAATCATTTCCAACAATCTCTCTGCATGGGGTGCGTCATATCTTTAGAATGATGGAACGTTCCGGGAAGTTTCCGTATCGTTGACTACGGATGAGAGATTGTAAAATTTTATATTTTAAATTGAATAAATATTGTCATTTGTAACCCATTTTATTGAGTCGGCAGTTGGATGCAAAAGGTCGTCCCCCGGCTAACTTGAGAATCCAGGATAATTTTGCCGCGATGTTTTTCGACGATTTGATAACAAATTGAAAGGCCCAATCCCGTCCCCTTGCCAATTTCTTTGGTGGTAAAAAATGGGTCGAATAGCTTGTTGCGAATTTCGGGGGGGATTCCGGGGCCGTTATCCCGAATTTTGACTTCCACTTCGCGATCGCCGATCCGATCCGTTTCGATGAAAATTTTCGGGGGGCGATCGGGTTCTTTTTTGTAGAAATCTTCCAAAGCGTCGATCGCATTGGCGATAATATTCATGAACACCTGGTTCAGTTGGGCTGGATAGCACTTCACCAGGGGCAGATCTCCGTAAGATTTGACAATTTCGATCCGGTGGTTTAATCGATTATTTAATAATAACAGCGTACTGTCGATCCCGTCGTGAAGGTTGACATCTTTCATGTCCGCTTCGTCCAAACGGGAAAAGTTTCGCAGGGACAGGACGATTTCCCGAATGCGATCGGCCCCCACCCGGATGGATGCCATCAATTTTAGAAAATCATCCTTCATAAACTCGAAGTCAATTTCTTCCATCATCTCGACGATTTCGGGTTTGGGATCGGGGTAACTTTCCTGATATAATTGCACTAGATTCAACAGATCTTGAGCGTATTCTTTGGCGTGTTCGGTGTTGCCGTAAATAAAGCTGACGGGGTTGTTAATTTCGTGGGCAATTCCCGCCACCATCTGTCCCAAACCCGACATTTTTTCCGTTTGAATCAGTTGGCTTTGGGTCTGTTTGAGTTCCTCAACGGCTAACTTCAGTTCTCGGGTGCGTTCGTCCACCCGTTCTTCTAATGTTCGGCGGGCGAATTCCAGGGCTTCGGTGTATTCCCTCACCCAGCGAATTAACTGGTTTAAAGACATCGCCAAGAGTCCGGCTTCGTCCGCCGTCGTCACGGGAGCTTGCAGGTAAAAATTGGATTCTTTGACGACCCGGTTGGCGACGGTGGTGACGGATTTGATGGGAGTAGCGATCGCCCGACTGGTGTAGACGGCTAAAAAGGTGGCGATCGCTGTCGATAAAATCATGCTAAAGGCGATAATTTGTAACCGCAAATAGCGAGATTTTTGGAAGTAAATTGTCGCCTCTTCGTACTGTCTTCCTGAATCGTTTATTAATTCGTTTAATTGTTCTGAAAGCCGGTCAAATTTGGCGCTTACAGTCGTGTATGATTCCCCATTCAGCAGCGTCAAAATTTTCTGCTGTGCCCCCCGAATTTCATCGGCTTGTACCGTCGCCGGTTCGACCCGATTCCAGAGCGATAGAATCTGCGTCACATAGGAATCGGTCGCCTGCTGATAATCTCGCAATAATTGCCGGTAATTGACCTGATTCGTCGCCAATCGATTGGGTCTTTCATCGATATATTGGAATAATTCGGATAGCCAGGTATCGACTTGGCGGACGTTGCCGAGAAAGGTCGCTTTTTCGTAGTCGAACCAGACCGTTTTTCCTAGGGTCGGGACAAGTCGCTGGGGATGCGATCGCATCGCCAAGATTGATTTTTCTAACTCGTGGAGCAATTCTTTTTGTTCTTCCGTTTCCGTCAAGGCTTGCAACGCTTGTTTTTGATAATACTCGCCGACCGCCAATCCGACGGTCGTCCCGACAATTGCAATGGCGATCGCCAGCATATAGCTGTAACCGAACTTTTTGCCGATACTCCAGTTGCGAATTGACAGGCTTTGCAACCCGGAAGGCTGGCGAATGATCGACCGTTTATCGCGTTCAAATGAGGAAAGTACGGGTTCTTCATCCCCATTCATTGACCGTTTTCGGTCGCCGCATATTTTCTTGAAAAAAAACATGAATTGGGTCCGTTAAATTTCTCTCAACTGCTTCAATTATATTTCAACTTAGTTTTCGATCAACTCCCCCTCCCCGATCGCTTCGTAAACCTGGCGAATTAAGTCATAATCCGAATCTTGGGCTTCAAACAATTCCGAACCTTTATATTTCTGCGTCGATTCTCCCTCCACCAAGGCCGCAATCAGCCGTTCTTGATTCTCCACCATGCGATCGCGGAGAGCTGCCACCGTTCGAGAATCGAGCTGACTGTTGACCATAAAAATATCGCTGGGTAAGGGAGGGGTTTCGGCAATAATTGGAAACTCTTCTTCCGAGTTCAGGAAGGTCGAATAATCCACCGCCGATCCCCCCCAAGCCGCCACTGCCCCCGTGGCGATCGCTTCGATGTTGCCTTCGTCCCCTAACATCAACTGTTTGACATCGGTTTGGGGATCTAATCCGGCATCAATTAATAGTTTTGTTGGCCCGAGATGGCCGCTGGTCGAACCCACATCCGACAGGGCGATCGTCTTCCCTTTCAGATCCTCCAAACTCTCAATATTTTGACCGGTTTTGGTGGCGATCACCGAATAGTAATTCGGGCGGGTAATTCCGATCAAAGGTCGGGCATTCGTCCGCGCATTAATAACCACATATTCCGAAGGCCCCGCCAGGGCCATATCGACCTGATTTAAACGCAAAGCCGAAGCCGCTTCGATTTGATTGTTAACCGGGACAAACTCGACGGGAATTCCCAGCACCGCCTCCAATTCTTGGCGAAACGTTTCGTAATCTCGCAGCAATCTCTCCGGTTCGGGGACATCCGTCACTGTCAGGCGAAGTTTGTCAATATTGAGAGTGGCGGATGTTGGGTTCCGATTTCGAGTTGTCGCGCTACATCCGGCCATAAATAACAGCGAATAACTCAAAAAATGACGCCGTTTCATAGAGTTCGTCCTCAAATTGGGCGGGGCAGAAAAAATGGACAGATACAAACCAGCAGTATCAGCATAAAAAAATGGTTAATTTAAAACTCAAGCTTTGTCCAAATTTACGCCATATTAAAATCAATTTTTTTGAAAAATTGGACTATAATTAAAGTAGAACTACATCCCTAATTTTTAACTTTATGAAACTTCAATTCCAACCCTTTACCGTCAATAAACGATTTGCCCTGACCATCAGCCGAGGTACGACGGCACACTCCACCAATGTTTGGGTGCGGGTGAAACTCGACGGTTTGGAGGGGTGGGGGGAAGCCTCGCCCTTTTCAGTCGGAGAACATCCCCAGACCACCGCAGTCATCCTCAAGCATTTGGAGACAATTGCCCCTCTATTAAAGCAGTTTACTCCATTCGATCGCCAACCGGTGGAGGAGATAATGGAGCGAACGGGCACCCCTTCCGCCGTCCGCTGTGCGGTGGATATGGCCCTCCACGACTGGGTGGGAAAAAAACTGGGCATCCCCCTGTGGCGACTGTGGGGACTCGATCGCGATCGCACCGTCCCCATTTCCGTCACCATCGGCATCAACACGCCAGAGGGGGCAAAAGCCAGAGTTCGGGACTGGATCGATTATCTCGACGTGCGGGTTTTGAAGGTGAAATTGGGCTCCCCCGCCGGCATCGAAGCCGATCGCAAAATGTTCGAGGCGGTGAAGGCTGAAGCCCCCCCGGATGCCCGATTGTACGTCGATGCCAACGGGGGATGGACCCTGCCGGACGCCGTGAAAATGTGCCGCTGGCTGGCCGAAATGGGGGTGATTTACGTCGAACAACCCCTGGCGGCGGATGTCGCCCCCGCACAGTTGCCCGAACTTTATTCCCAGTCCCCGCTGCCGATTTTTATCGACGAAAGTTGTTTCACCAGCCGCGACATTCCCCGGTTCGCCCACTGCGTTCACGGCATCAATATCAAACTGATGAAATCCGGCGGCTTGACGGAGGCGATGCGGATGGTTCACACCGCCAAAGCCTGCGGGTTGCAGGTGATGTTCGGCTGCTATTCCGACAGCACTTTGGCAAATACGGCGGCTTCCCAACTCGCCCCCCTCGCCGACTATTTGGATTTGGATTCCCACCTCAATTTGGTTGACGATCCGTTTCGAGGTGCGATCGTCCGGGAGGGCTGTCTGATTCCCAACGATCTGCCCGGTTTGGGATGTGGAATAATTAATAATTAACAATTAATAATTAACAATTGCATGGGGGAATCGGATGATTTTGTGTTCGCGAGGCTGCGGGATATATAGCGCTGCGCGCGGGAGTCGGCAGTCGGTATTAGGGAGTCGGAAACTGAAA
>JBNGCR010000279.1:0-5028 GCA_050045915.1 Limnospira sp. | reverse complement strand
GTTGTACCCCGACTCAGAAAAACGGATATTTCAAACTAGGCGATCGAATTAACCCAGCAATTCCTTCGCCTTCGCGACCACGTTATCCACGGTGAAGCCGAACTTCTCCAGCACCACGCCGCCGGGAGCGGACGCCCCGAAGGTATCGACGCTGATGGTGGCGCCTTCGTCGGTGACGTAGCGGCACCAGCCGAAGCTGACGCCGGCTTCCACGGCCAGACGCTTCTTGACGGACGCCGGAAACACGGACGCTTTGTAGGCCGCGTCCTGCTTCTCGAACAGCTCCCAACTGGGCATGGACACCACGCGGACTTTCTTGCCCTCTTCCCGCAGCTTCGCGGCCGCATCGACGCAGAGGTAGGTTTCGCCGCCGGTCCCGATCAGGATGATGTCGGGGGTGCCGTCGCTGTTGTCGCTGAGGATGTAGGCGCCCTTGGCGACGTTATCGATGGAGCTGCCCTCCAGGTTGGGGAGTCCCTGGCGGGAGAAGGCCATCAGGGTGGGGTGGTGGCGATCTTCGATCGCAACCTTATAAGCCCCAGATGTCTCATTTCCGTCCGCCGGACGAATCACGGTCAGATTCGGGATCAACCGCAGGGAGGCGATGTGCTCAACGGGTTGGTGAGTCGGGCCGTCTTCGCCCAGGGCGATGGAGTCGTGGGTCATCACCCAGAGGACGGGGGCTTCCGCCAACGCGGACAGGCGGATGGCGTTCCGCATATAGTCGGTGAACACCAGGAAGGTGGCGCCGTAGGGGATGAGTCCGGAACCGTGGAGGGCGATGCCGTTGCAGATGGCGCCCATGCCGTGTTCGCGGACGCCGAAGCGGAAGTTCCGGTTTTCATACTGACCTTTTTGGAAGTCGCCCAAACCCTTGAGCAGGGTTTTGTTGGAGGGGGCGAGGTCAGCCGAACCGCCGATCAGTTCGGGGAGGACTCCGGCGATCGCATTTAACGTCGCGCCGGACTGGTTGCGGGTGGCGTCCTTCTTGCTTTCCGGGGTGTAGGTGGGTAATGCTTTTTCCCAGCCCTCGGGCAGCTTCCCGCTCAACATCCGCTCCAGGGTAGCGGCATCTTCGGGATACTTGGATTTGTACGTCTCGAAGGTGGCGTTCCACTCGTTCTCATATTGGGTGCCGCGCTCGATCGCCTTGCGGAACTGCTTTAGGGCGTCGTCGGGGACCACGAACTCGGGATGTTCCCAACCCAGGTGGTCGCGGGTGGCCTGCACCTCATCCTTACCCAGAGCCGCGCCGTGGACGTCGTGGGTGTTGGCCTTGTTGGGGGAGCCGAAACCGATGGTGGTGGTAACTTTAATTAAAGAGGGTTTGTCCGTCACCGCCTTGGCTGCTTCGATCGCATCCGCGATCGCGTCCAAATTGGTATTGCCCTCGGCGACGTGCTGGACGTGCCAGCCGTAGGCCTCAAACCGCTTGGCGACATCTTCGGTGAACGCCAGATCCGTCGAACCGTCGATGGAGATGTGGTTGTCGTCGTAGAAGGCGATCAGCTTCCCGAGGCCCCAGTGTCCGGCCAGGGAGCAAGCTTCTCCGGAAATTCCCTCCATGTTGCAGCCGTCGCCCAAAATGGCATAGGTGTAATGATCGACGACAGTGCAATCCGGCTTGTTGAAGCGGGCGGCGAGGTGGGCTTCCGCCGCAGCCAGTCCGACGGCGTTGGCGATGCCCTGTCCGAGGGGGCCGGTGGTCACTTCGATGCCTTCGGTGACGTGGTTTTCCGGGTGTCCGGGGGTTTTGGAACCCCACTGGCGGAACTGCTTGATATCGTCCAAGCTGACGCTATCGTAACCCGTCAGATAGAGAAGGGCGTACTGCAACATACAGCCGTGGCCCGCCGAGAGGACGAAGCGATCGCGGTTGAACCACTTGGGGTTTTTGGGGTTGTACCGCATGAAGCGATCCCAGAGCACGAACGCCATCGGCGCCGCGCCCATCGGCAATCCGGGGTGTCCGGAGTTGGCTTTTTCTACCGCATCGATCGCGAGAAAGCGGATGGAATTAATGCAGAGTTCTTCGAGTGATTGGGTTGCAACAGCCATAGTTATCTTTATCTATCTGCTTGCTTAGGTGTGAGTGCCGGAGCCAGGAAACCAGATGATTGGGGTTCTCTATTAAGAATTGCTCTGGAATCGTCCTCGGGCTGCATCTGCGATCATCTCATTTGGAGGGATCGTCAGGCAAGGGACTCGATCGTTTTGGGATCGGGGCGGTGACTCGACCGACATCTCGCCGTCCGAGAAGACGGCGGGAAGGTTCCTGGCATCGCTGCCGACGGTTCCGGTGATGACGCTCAAACGGAAGCGGGTCTGCAAATAGAGTACCACGGCGGGGGGCGATCGGGAGCGGAGGGGGTGGGGGAGGCAGGGGAGCGGAGGAGGCAGGGGGGCGGGGGGGAATTAACCCTCTGTGTTTCTCTGTGCCTCTGTGGTGTGGCAACTGCGGCATCAATTTCCCGCCGACTGCTGGCAAATCGCCAGGGAATATTCTCCCGTCGAGCAGGCCTGTTCCGCCATCCCCAGGGCGATCGCATCGAATAGGGGCGTCGCCCACCGCCGCCCGTTTTGGATGGAACCGGCTTTTTCCACAATTTCCACCGCCTGGGCGACTTCGATGATGGCGATGTGGGGATTATATTCCGCGGCCCGTTCGATCATCGGGTGCCAAGCCAGAGAATGCCCCTCGCGATCGCTCTTTCCGCCCCGCACCCTCGGGCCGATATTCACCAACCGCTGCTGCTGGTAAAATGACGCCATCCTCAACTGTAGCCTCGATTCCCAGATGCGATCGCGGGGATGCAACCCCGTCACCAACATCTGCGCCCCCGGCCGGGGGTTCGCCTCGTTCCCCACATCCGCATCCGCCGTCAGGACGACAGTCTGCACGTTGCGATTGCCCCGGTGCACCCCGGCGATAAAGTGTTCTAACGCCTGGAACCCGTCCAGAGTTTCCCCGTACATCTGAATCGTGGGGGTGAGGACATAAAATCCCAAAAACTCCAGACGCCGTTTCATCTCCTCCACGGTGATGGAATTCCACAGCCGCCCGACGGAGGTTCCGTAGACTTTGGCGCCCGACTGTAAGCCGTTGCCGGTATATTGCATCGGCAAAATGGCGATGGGTTTGTCCGTGTCGATGCGGATGGGGGCGACGTCCGCATGGGTCCAGTTTTGGCCGGTGTAATTGTAGCGGACCCGGTAGATCCCCCGTCCGGCTTCAAATTGGTAAACGCGGCCGTCGGGGACGATGGTGACGGCGCCGGAGTGGGGGGAGGCGGCGGGAGTCCGGCGGGGGTAGTTGGCGACGGCGGAACCGGTTTCGGGAATCCCGGCGGCGGCTAATGTGAACGGGATCGAGGCGATCGCGGCCAAACCCAAAGCTATCGTGATTTTCATGGACCTCCACATTGTGAATCTGTATTATTAAAGCGCGAGATCGCAATATCTGCTCCCCCCTTACTCCCCCCTTACAAAGGGGGGCTGGGGGGGATGGGGGCTGGGGGGGATGGGGGCGGGGGGGATCGATTTCCGGATAACTTTTTTAGAATTCATTACGAGAAAAGGACGAGAGCTTGAAAGCCGTGTCTTTTTAAAGCACGGATGAAAAGCGAACGGCGACTTCAGTCGCCTTGAAAGTTTCTATTTTATGAGCTATGCTCATAAAAGCAAGTCGGAAAAAATCTGCGTGAAGAATCGTCCTAGTACGGAGAAATCCCGGTAAGTAAGTCCAGCGGTTAGAAATTTTCTAGCGTCAGTGTGGCTACACCACTGCAAGCAATGGCAGGTCGAGGAGCGTACCAAATTGGCTAGTGATAATATCTGAAAGCAAAAGTAAAGTAAGCGCAATTATTGAGCGTGTAGAGGCACTTTGATAATGCCTTTGAGAATCCAGCTTTGGATTACTTAAGAATCTGCGTGGTTTTAACCCGCAGAGTATCAAACTAATAAACATTTCGGCAATATCAGGACAGCAATTATGCCCCGCCAGGATACAATTTTCGAGCGCTTTATCTCGCCGGTGTTCGGCTTTTTGATGGATCGGGACGCCATTGATCGCCTCGATCGCAGCATCGACTGGGACGCGGCCCGCGATCGCCTCTCCGACCCCGATCTGACCTATCCGGACTATTACAAAAGCCAAGATTTCCACGGCATCGAAGGGGGATATTTGACCAAAGGCGCCGCCCTCACCTACGACCCTGTGACCCGATACGCCCTCCCCCCGAGCGAAATTTGGATCCGGCAGGCCGGCATCGACGCGATCGACGTCCGACCCCAACGCATTTTGGACCTCGGGTGCGGCACCGGTTCCACCACCCTGCTGTTGAAAAAAGCCTTCCCCGCCGCCGAAGTCATCGGTTTGGACCTGTCGCCCGAGATGTTGGCTGTGGCGGAAACCAAAGCCAAACAGGAGGGGTTGGATATCCAATTCCGCCACGGTTTGGCCGAACGCACCGGATTTCCCGAGGAATCCTTCGATCTGGTATCCGCCGCGTTACTCTTTCACGAAACCCCCCCGGACATCGCCCGGGCCGTGCTCCGGGAAGCCTTCCGACTCCTGAAAGCCGGGGGACAGGTGGTGGTTCTCGACGGTCATCAGCGGGTTTTGCGGCATACGGAATGGCTGACGGAGATTTTCGAGGAGCCCTACGTCAAAGATTACGCCGCCGGCAGCGTGGACGCTTGGCTCGGCGCGGCGGGCTTCGGCGCGGTGCGGACGGAGGATGTCTGGTGGACGAACCAAGTCAGTTTGGGGGTGAAACCGATTCGGGACCCGGCGCCCGAGGTGAATTTCGGATGGGAGGCAGCGGAGAATCCGGGGGGTTTTCCCGCCCCGGCTTGAGGTCGAACTGCTACCCTAATGGATGAGGTGCGATTCGTTCGGGAGTGAAATAAGGCTGAAATGCCTGAAATAGCCTCCCGGTAAGGCCTTCACCCCCTCGGGTGAATATAAGGGGCGCACCCCTGACCAGCCTTATAACTGTCTGTATGTTCCTAAAATTTGGTATCACA
>JBNGCR010000278.1:0-5061 GCA_050045915.1 Limnospira sp. | reverse complement strand
GGTGGGCAACCGGGGACGGTTGCCCCTACACATTTGATTCCCGATTCCCGATTCCCGATTCCCGATTCCCGATTCCCGATTCCCGATTCCCTACACCCTACACCCTTCCCGATACAATAAAGGCTGTTGTCCTGACGTGCGATCGCAACTATGTCCATCTCCTCGAACTGCCCGTTTCCCCCGGAAGAAATCGCCGCCGAAGGCCTGAAGCCGGAAGAATACCAAGAAATCGTCAACCGTTTGGGACGGCATCCCAACAAAGCCGAACTGGGGATGTTCGGGGTGATGTGGAGCGAACACTGCTGCTACAAAAACTCCCGCCCCCTCCTGAAACAGTTCCCTACCGAGGGCGATCGCATTTTGGTCGGCCCCGGGGAAAACGCCGGGGTGGTGGACTTCGGCGACGGACTGCGGCTGGCCTTCAAAATCGAATCCCACAACCACCCGTCCGCGATCGAACCCTTCCAGGGCGCCACCACCGGCGTCGGGGGCATCCTGCGGGACATCTTCACGATGGGCGCCCGCCCCGTCGCCGTATTGAACGCCCTCCGCTTCGGTTCCCTGGAAAATCCCCGCACCCGGCAAATTTTCCAGGGCGTCGTCGCCGGTATCGCCAACTACGGCAACTGCTTCGGCGTGCCCACCGTCGGGGGCGATGTCTATTTTGACCCCGCCTACACCGGCAACCCCCTCGTCAACGCGATGGCGATCGGAATGATGGAAACCCCCGATATCGTCAAATCCGGCGCCGCCGGCATCGGCAACCCCGTCTTGTACGTCGGTTCCACCACCGGACGGGACGGCATGGGCGGTGCCAGCTTCGCCAGCGCGGAACTCAGCGAAGAATCCGCCACCGATCGCCCCGCAGTCCAGGTCGGCGACCCCTTCCTGGAAAAATCCCTCGTCGAAGCCTGCCTGGAAGCCTTCAAAACCGGCGCCGTCGTCGCCGCCCAGGATATGGGAGCGGCGGGCATCACCTGTTCCACCTCGGAAATGGCGGCTAAAGGGGGCGTGGGGATTGAATTAGACCTGGATTTAATTCCGGTCCGGGAAACGGGCATGGTCCCCTACGAATATTTGCTCTCCGAATCCCAGGAGCGGATGTTGTTCGTCGTCCAAAAAGGCCGGGAACAGGAACTCATCGACATTTTCCACCGCTGGGGACTCCACGCTGTCGTTGCCGGAACGGTGATTGCGGAACCCATCGTCCGCATTTTATTCAAAAAAGAAATCGCCGCGGAAATCCCCGCCACCGCTTTGGCCGACAACACCCCCATCTACCACCGGGAACTCCCCCCGGAACTGCCGAAATATGTCCAAAAAGCCCGGGCCTGGACGCCGGACACCTTGCCCCCCTGCACGACGTCGGGCATCGAACTGGCGGATGGGGTTTCGACCTGGAATCAAGTGTTGCTGACGCTGTTGGATAAGCCCTCCATCGCCTCGAAAGCGTGGGTGTATCGCCAGTACGACCACCAGGTTCAGAACAACACCATCATCGTGCCGGGGGGGGCGGATGCGGCGGTGGTGCGGTTGCGTCCCCAGGGAGCGATAGGTGCGCGATCGCGGATCGCATCCCCCTCCCAAACTTGGCCGGGGGTGGCGGCGACGGTGGACTGCAATTCCCGCCACGTCTACCTCGACCCCTACGAAGGGGCGAAGGGGGTGGTGGCCGAAGCCGCCCGGAATTTGAGCTGCGTGGGGGCCGAACCCGTGGCGGTGACGGATAACCTCAATTTCGGCAGCCCGGAAAAACCGGTCGGATACTGGCAGTTAGCCCAGGCCTGTCGGGGCATTTCCGAGGGCTGTGAGGCGTTTTCGACTCCGGTGACGGGGGGGAACGTTTCCTTGTATAACGAGACGCTGGATGCGGACGGAAACCCCCAGGCGATCTATCCCACGCCGGTGGTGGGGATGGTGGGATTGATTCCCGACCCGGCCCAAGCCTGCGGCCAGAGTTGGCGGGAGGAGGGCGATTTGATCTACCTGCTGGGGGTGGCGAATTGGACGGACGACGATCGCAATTCTACCCACGTCACCCTGGGGGGGTCGGAATATTTGGCGACGGTACACGGTTTGGTGGCCGGAGAGCCCCCCAAAGTGGATTTCGAGTTGGAACGGCGGGTTCAGGAGGCCTGTCGGACGGGGATTCGCCGGGGTTGGGTGCGATCGGCCCACGACTGTTCGGAAGGGGGTCTGGCGATCGCCCTGGCCGAATCTTGCATCGGCAACCGGCTGGGGGCTACCATTAACCTAGAATTAACTTCGGATTCCCCCGAACGGTGGGACGCCATCCTATTTGGAGAGGGGGGAGCCAGAATTTTGGTTTCGGTTCATCCCCGGCAGCAACGGGTTTGGGAGGATTATTTGCAAGAAATTTGGGGAAATCCTGGCCGGAACTGGCACCATTTGGGTACAGTAAATGCAGCGCTTTCCCCCCTGCGAATCGCGACATCTCATAACCTGACGTTAATCGAAGTCGGGATGTCCGAGATGTGCGATCGCTACGAGGGGGCGATCGAGCGCCGTCTGACGTAGTACAAACGCCTGTTGTGGGCGCGAATCCTCCCTTTGCTCATCGATTTGGCATCTCAGATTGAACGGTCAGTATCAGTCTTTTCTATGACAATCATCCGTTTGAACAATCTTTTTCGGGGGGCGAGCGATCGCGATCGGTGCGATACCGACCCCCCAAAAAAATTAAGAAATTGTTAAAATAAAAGCGGAGATTGTCCGAGACTGTCGCATTTTTTTAAGGTCCATTTCCGGTTCATCACAATCTGAATTCACGAGCTTTGCATCACCATGATTCCTAATAAGTCCCGCGCGATCGACGACCCCGGCCCCGCCGAATTGCACCCCGACAAACCGGAGGAAGCCTGCGGCGTTTTCGGGGTCTACGCTCCCGCCGAAGACGTCGCCAAACTCACTTATTTTGGCTTGTACGCCCTCCAACATCGAGGTCAGGAATCGGCAGGAATCGCCACCTTTGAAGGGGATCGCCTGCACTTGTACAAGAACATGGGATTGGTTTCCCAGGTCTTCAACGAATCGATTTTGCAGCAGTTGCCGGGGGATCTGGCGGTGGGCCACACCCGCTACTCGACCACCGGATCGAGCCGGGTGGTGAACGCCCAACCCGCCGTCGCCGAAACCCGCCTGGGGGCGGTTGCTGTAGCACACAACGGCAATTTGGTCAACGCCGCCGAGTTGCGAGAGGAGATGACCCGGCGGCAATTCGATTTTGTCAGCACGACGGATACCGAATTAATTGCACTGGCGATCGCTTCCGAGGTGAATCGCGGGAAAGATTGGTTGGAAGCCAGTATCACCGCCTTCGAGATGTGCGATGGAGCCTACAGTTTGGCGATCGGCACCCCGGCGGGATTGATGGGCGTCCGCGACCCCCACGGGATTCGCCCCCTGGTGATCGGCACCTTGGGAACCACCCCCCAGCGGTACGTCCTCGCCTCGGAAACCTGCGGGTTGGACATCATCGGCGCCGAATACCTGCGGGACGTGGAACCGGGGGAACTGGTTTGGATCACCGATGAAGGCATGGCGTCCTTCCACTGGAGTCAAAAACCCACCCGGAAATTGTGCGTATTTGAGATGATTTATTTCTCCCGGCCCGATAGCGTCGTGGAGGGAGAAACCCTGTACAGCTACCGCCTGCGGATTGGCCGGGTGTTGGCGAAGGAATCATGCGTCGATGCCGATATCGTCATCGGGGTTCCGGACTCGGGAATTCCCGCCGCGATCGGCTTTTCCCAAGGGTCTGGCATCCCCTACGCCGAGGGGTTGATTAAAAACCGCTACGTCGGCCGCACGTTCATCCAACCCACCCAAAATATGCGGGAATCCGGCATCCGGATGAAGTTGAATCCCCTCAAAGACGTGTTGGACGGCAAGCGGGTGATCATGGTGGACGATTCCATCGTCCGGGGCACCACCAGCCGCAAGATCGTCAAAGCCCTGCGGGATGCGGGGGCGACGGAGGTACACATGAGGATTTCCTCTCCCCCCGTCACCCACCCCTGTTTCTACGGCATCGATACGGACAACCAAGATCAGTTGATCGCGGCGACCAAATCCGTCGAAGAAATTCAAGCTCAAATCGGGGTGGATTCTTTGGCGTATCTGAGTTGGGAAGGGATGCTGAATGCGACGAAAGAAGATCCCAACAGTTTCTGTTCGGCTTGCTTTACCGGAGATTATCCGATTGATGTACCTGAAACCGTGAAGCGTTCTAAATTGATGTTAGAACAGCCGATCGAGGTTTAATTCGGGTTGTTTTTAATTCATGTTCTGTCGGGGTAATTCGCAAATTGCCCCGACATTTTTTGAGATTGGAGAAGAAACCGGGTTTCTAGGAGGGTGTCGGGTTGTTGATCGAGAGGTTGCCAAGAAACCCGGTTTCTAGAGCTGTCTCGCTGGGGGGAAGAAACCAGGTTTCTAGGAGAGCGTCAGGTTGTTTATCGAGAGGTTGCCAAGAAACCCGGTTTCTAGAGATTACAAATGTTTTAATACCGTCTCCAGGGTTTCCAACGGTTTGGCTTCGTGGGTGGCGGGGTCAAATTGAAAACGTCCTGAAAAGTTGGTTTCGCCGTACAGGTTGAGGGTGACGCAGGGTTCGTCCCCCACCGCTTCGACGGCGTGGATGGCCTCCGTCGTCAAACTGACAATTTCCCCCACCTCCAAAATCTGTTCCCCGACCGTTTCAATTTTATCGGGAAATTGGGCACTCGGCGATCGCATCCAAGTGATATTTTTCGCCCGCCCTTTCACCACCGCCAAAATGCCCCAAGTTCCGTGATTGTGAATGGGGGTGGAGGCGCCGGGTAACAGGGTTTCCATTTGCAGGGTGAGGGGATATCCGGGTTCGTCGTATAAAAGAGCGATCGCGGTTTCTTTTCCGGGTTGGGGTTCCGGAATTTTTGTCGTCACCCAGTAGGTTTTCAGCATGAGTTTGCGGACCAGCCGCCGCAGGGATTGCAAAAATACGTCCTCTGTCTGGTCTTCTTCCTCGGCGACATCGAGAATGCGATCGACATCCGCGAG
>JBNGCR010000277.1:0-5101 GCA_050045915.1 Limnospira sp. | reverse complement strand
GCCCCCCCCATCAACAAACCGATCGCCGGAGTGAAGACAGGTTCCCAAAGTTGGTACCACACATCCAACCCCAAAGACACCCCGACGGAGCGCCCCAAAACCGCGATCGCGAACCAAAAGAAACTCAACAAAACCAAAAAAACATCCGCCACCAAAAAGCGATTTAACCAGCGAAGCACTCGTTCTTTCATCATTTATCAATCCCGTCCATTATCATCAATGTCGGCCGACCCGCCCGGGGCATTCGCCCGCCGCCGCCGACCCGCCGGCGTTGACCCGGCCCACAAAAAACCCGTCGGAGTCGGAAACAATTCTGCTAAAATACTCACCTACAACGGTTAATTTAGGCAACCCCTGTCGATATGGTCCGCTACACCCTCCCTCAAAGCCCGGAAGTGATCCTCGCCGTGCGCGGAAAAGACTCCCCGAAAGCCAGAGAAAAGGCGATGGATAAACTGATGGCGCTGATGGATTCAGGCTCATTGCCCACCGACTTAGAAGAAGGATTCGATCCCGAGCAGTTCGTGGAAGTCAAAGAACCCGACCTCACCTCCGGCGCTGAAGAAGATGCCATCGGCGAAGCCGTGCAAATTCTCAGCAACCTCGCCTCTTTGAAGCTGAAAATGATGGAATGTCGGGAAGAAGCCCTCAAGGCCCGGGAACAGATCGACATCCTGTTCAGCGACGAGGCGGGAAGTCCCGAAGAAATCGCCAACCTCAAGGACGGCTTCAAAGCCTTGAAAAATTTCGCCGTCGCCAACCTCCGCTACCGGGAAGCCCGGGGCAAAGCCGAAGAAGCCCGGGCGATTTTGGACGCAGCCCTGCAGTCCCCGCCGGAGGCGGATGTCGAGTCCGAAGCCGAATCCGAAAAAAAAGATAAAAAATAGAGGGGGGTTGCAGCCGCGATCGCATAATTGAGGTAAATTTACCCCCCACCTGCGATGAACCTCCCCGCGAGCTGGGCCATTCCCGAGTCGATTCGCAACCGCTTCGGCCAGAAAAGCGCCGGGAAACAGCGGGCGATGGTCGCCGACGGCCATTTGTTGCTGGTCCTCCACAAAGCCCCCCAACCGGGCGCGCGCGATCGCGAGGCGGTTTTGTTTTGGCGGCGGCCCGATAGCCGTTGGGAGTGCAGCAGGGGGGGCGTCGCCTTCCAACTCCTGACCAACCACTTCCAGGACTACGGCAAGGTGGAAGCCGAACTGAGCCGACAGTACGCACAAGCCCGGACTGCCGAAGATTATTTTAGACTCCTCGAAGCGATCGCACCCCTGCAGCGGGCCGCCGGCAACCTCCACGCCACCCTCCAGTCCGCCCGGGAAGCCGTCCCCGGCGATCGCGACCTGATCGATTTTCGGGATTGGGCTTACGAGATCGAACGCGGCCTGGATTTACTCGTCCAAAACACCAAAACCGCCCTGGATTTCAAAATGGCAAAACAAGCCGAAGAACAGGCGAAACTCAGTTTTGAATCTGTGCGGGCCGGCAACCGCCTCAACCTCCTCGCCGCCATTTTCTTCCCCCTCACCGCCATTTCCTGCGTCTTCGGAATGAACATCCCCAGCGGCTTGGAAGGGTCGTCCCCCTTCTTTTTCTGGTTCGTATTTGCGATCGGAATATTATTTGGATTTAGCGTCAAAAATTGGGTGCAGACGGGTGATCTGGGGGTGCAATTGCCCCTCAAGTAGAAAGGGAGTCGGGAAGCGGAAGAAGCGGAGGAAGCGGAGGAGGGCAATAATAAATTGTCAATTCTCCCTACACCCTACACCCTACACCCTACACCCCCGCGCAGCGCCGTATCGCAAACCCTAGCGAATTTCGAGCGATCGGTCAACCCCAAAAAGTCAACCCCGAACCGTCCAAAATGTAAAGATTAATTACAACTCTTATTAAAATGTTGAGAATTTTTCCAAAACCAAATCCGACCCTTACCCTAGAAGTTTAAAGGAATGTAACGAGAGCTATCAGATGGAAAAGCTGCAAAAATATCGGATCAACTGCACCCTGACCTACGGCGACATCTACGGTCAAATCATGATTTGGCTGATTGTCATCTTCGTCGCCCTCGCCTCCTCCCTGGCCCTGTGGAGTAGTTCCCGGCAAATCTTCGCCCTGGCGACGGTGGGGCTGATCGTCGTGCTGTCCTTGCCTTTCCTGCTGTTCTCATTCGTCACCACCCTTCTCAACCATATCGAGGTGATGCCCACCAAGATCCAGCCCGAAGAAGGCACGGATCAGGCGTTGATGCCCGGAGAACAAGCCGCCCAAGTGTCGGGTTAAGTGGCAAATCTGCAAATCCTCCCCAACCCCCCAACCCTAAAAACTTCCTTGGCTTTCGGCGGGGGGGTTTTTTTCTGTTTCACCATAGAAGATGTGAAGATACCCAACCATCCACAACGCTATGATCGAACATGACGTGATTATCGTCGGCGGCGGTTTGGCCGGAACTCGCGCCGCCGTAGAGATCGCCCGCACCGACCCCAGCCTCGACGTCGCTGCGATCGCCAAAACCCACCCGATCCGATCGCACTCTGTCGCCGCCCAGGGGGGCATCGCCGCCACCCTCAAAAATATCGACGCCGAAGACACCTGGGAAACCCACGCCTTCGACACCGTGAAGGGGTCCGACTACCTCGCGGACCAAGATGCCGTCGCCATCCTCACCCAGGAAGCCCCCGACGTGATTATCGACCTGGAACACATGGGCGTCCTCTTCTCCCGCCTGGAAGACGGCCGCATCGCCCAGCGGGCCTTCGGGGGCCACACCAACCGCCGCACCTGCTACGCCGCCGACAAAACCGGCCACGCCATCCTCCACGAACTCGTCAACAACCTGCGCCGCAACCGCGTCCGCATCTACGATGAATGGTACGTCATGCGGCTGATCCTCGAAGACGGGCAAGCCAAGGGCGTGGTCATGTACAACATCGAGGACGGCACCATCCAAGTCGTCCGGGCGAAGGCCGTCATGTTTGCCACCGGGGGCTACGGCCGCGCCTTCAACACCACCTCTAACGACTTCGCCTCCACCGGGGACGGCTTGGCGATGTCGGCGTTGGCGGGACTGCCCCTGCAGGATATGGAATTCGTCCAGTTTCACCCGACGGGGCTCTATCCGGTGGGGGTGTTGATTTCCGAGGCGGTGCGGGGCGAGGGTGCCTACTTGATCAACAGTAACGGCGATCGCTTCATGAAAGACTACGCCCCCGGCAAAATGGAACTGGCGCCCCGGGACATCACCTCCCGCGCCATCACCCTGGAAATTCGCGCCGGACGCGGCATCCACCCGGACGGCACCGCCGGGGGTCCCTTCGTCTATCTGGACCTGCGGCACATGGGCCGGGAAAAAATCATGAGTCGCATCCCCTTCTGTTGGGAAGAAGCCCACCGCCTGGTTGGGGTGGATGCGGTGAACGAACCGATGCCGGTCCGCCCCACCGTCCACTATTCGATGGGCGGCATCCCCACCAACACTGACGGCCAGGTTCTCGCCGGTGCCGATAGTTTGGTGGACGGGTTATTCGCTGCCGGGGAGGCGGCTTGTGTGTCCGTCCACGGGGCGAACCGTTTGGGGAGTAATTCCCTGTTGGAGTGCGTGGTTTACGGAAAACGAACCGGGGCGGCGATCGCGCAATTCGTCCAAAACCGCAAATTGCCGGAAGTCAACGAACAAAAATACATCCAAGAAGCCAACGAACAAATCCAAGCCCTGTTAGACCGTCCCGGCGACTGTCGCATCGGCCAGTTGCGGCAAGAATTCCAGGATACCATGACGTTACATTGTGGGGTATTCCGCACCGAAGACGTGATGCAGGAGGGGTTGGAACAACTGAAAGCCCTGCAAGACAAATACCAAAGTATCTATTTGGACGATAAGGGAAAATTGTGGAATACGGAGATAATTGAAGCGTTGGAATTGCGAAGCATCATGATTGTCGGCCAGATGATTCTTGCTTCTGCCCTCAACCGCCGGGAAAGCCGCGGTGCCCACAGCCGGGAAGATTACACGACCCGCGACGATAATAATTTCCTCAAGCACACCCTCGCCTACTATTCCCCCGCCGGAATTGATGTCGCCTATCGCCCGGTGACAATTACGATGTTCGAGCCGCAGGAACGGAAGTATTAATTAAAATGACTGGAAACCGGGTTTCTACCTCAATTTATTGGAGCGATCGAACAATGGTCTTGAGAAACCCGGTTTCTTTCCTTATCACTGCCACCGCAACTCTAAACCATCCCGCTTTTCGCCCAGCCATACCGCCTAGAAATCAATTTCTAGGCTCACAGCAAAAGTCCACTGAAGTGGACTCAAATCTCATTCATTTTTAGCTGCGATCGTCCGGTTTTCTCCTCCCACCACTCCCCAATCATCGACCGATGATTTGAGCTATTAGCTTGGGAATTGATTCCCAAGCGGTGCTTAAGTTGTAGGTTGGGTTGAGGCACGAAACCCAACACCAGACTCTCTACAATTGACTCAGATAAGTTTGTTAATGTTGCCAAATGCCCAAAAAGATCAGAGAATTAAAGAAAATGCTGCAAAAATCAGGTTTTGCGCTTTTACCGAAACGTGGGAAAGGAAGTCATTCCTATTGGGTTCATCCCCAGTTTCCCAATCCGATTGTCATTTCCGGGAAAGACAGCAAAGATGCCAAACCTTATCAAGAAAAAGATGTTATAGCCGCCATTCAAAAATTAGAACAGTTAGAGAAAGAGGATGAATCATGAAATATAGCATTTTAATTCAATGGTCTGAGGAAGATAGTGCTTATATTGCGAGTTTACCTGAGTGGGGGGAGTACGCAAAAACTCACGGTGAAACCTATGAAGAAGCGCTGAAAAATGCTCGGGAAGTTTTGGAAGATTTGGTGTATGCTTACAATCAAGAGAATAAACCTTTACCCAAACCACAGATTCTAAAATTTGCATAGCTGTAGCTGTAGGTTGGGTTGAGGCACGAAACCCAACACCAAAGTATCAATGTGCGATCGCGTTTTTTTGGGGTGATTCGATCCCCCCTAGCCCCCCTTAAAAAAGGGGGGGAAAGATGGAGCGATCGCGTTTTTTTGGGGTGATTCGATCCCCCCTAGCCCCCCTT
>JBNGCR010000276.1:0-5197 GCA_050045915.1 Limnospira sp. | reverse complement strand
ATCGGATTTTCCAAAACCTCAACGGTTTGACCAGTACGATACACTTCCACGCGCTTATTTTTCGGGTCAATTAGCCAGCCCAACTGTGTGCCGTTTTCCATATATTCTTGCATCTTAGCGCGGAGCTCCGTCAGCGAGTCTCTCTTAGACCGTAATTCCACTACGAAATCCGGAGACAGGGGAATTAAACTGTCCCGCTGTTCGGATGTCAGAGCTTCCCAGCGCTCCTTTCGCACCCAAGAAGCATCCGGAGAACGGTTGGCACCATTGGGTAATTCAAAGCCGGTTGATGAGTCAAAATATTCTCCGAGTGTCTCGTTGGCTTCGCACCAAACGCCCAGTTGCGTGCCGATTTTCGCGTTTCGCCTGCCCGTTTCGCCCCCTGTGGGTGGGTTCACAATCAATTCTCCCGTTGCAGTTCGTTCGAGTTTGAGATCGCGATTCGCGGCGGCTAGGACGGCGAATTGTTCCGGCGTCACCTGGAGAGCAACTTCATCGGGGATTTGGAGTAAAAGCGGTTTGGATTGAGAAGGAACTCGCACCGTCATGATTCACCTCACGCTGGTCGATCGCATTTCGATTCTACAGTCTATCCCGTCTGCAAATGCGATCGCCGCCGGATGGAGTGACGAGAATGCGATCGCGTATTTTTAAAGGATGTAACAGCCACCCGACCTCGATCGCGTATCCGCAAAAACCAAGAGCCGATTATTTACCCGAAAACTGTCGGCCGGGGACAGCCACATGGAAGCGATCGGGTTAAGTCCACCAACTTCCGAACCGCATGGCAAAATACGAATTTTTGTAAAGAATTAACATTTCTTCAAAAATAAATATGACAAACTGCCGACGAAATGGGCTTCGGCTTTAAGTAAAATATTGTTTTTATACTTTTGATTAAAATGGCATCAAATTTCTTGCATCGGGAAATGATGGGAATTAAAATATAACCATCGAGGATAGCCATATATAGCAGTTTGAATTGGTCGCAAATCGGAGCGACATATCCTCTGAATTCACCCCTCATTAGGCGTGCATCAAATATGGACTCTCAACTCCGATGACCATTCGCGATTTGGATGAGATATTGTGTTATGGAGTCAACAGTAATGTCCAAAAAAACAATCTTACAAAACTTGTCGATTGCAGGTGTAGCGGTATCTACAGCACTTGCCTTCACCAGCCAACCCGCCGCCGCCAACACCACATTTCGGTGTATCCCTGCCGGCAGCGGTTATGCCACCGTTGCCGTCGCCAGTACGGGTCATCAAACCAAGCCCCTGATCACTTGGAACAGTACGGCTTTCCTGGGGAGCGGCTATACACCCCAACGTCGCTGTCAGGAAGTTAGCGGACGTTTGACCACCGCCGTTACCCAAAATGGAGGTCTTTTGAGTAGCTTGTTGTTGACGACGGGAAGCGTGAATGGCTATGATGCCGTCTGCTGGGTGAATAACAACCAATCCATCTGTAATTCCAATAATCTCTTAGTTACAATTTCCCCCGGTCGCAGCGCAGGTGTGTTTCTTGCCAACTTCCTCAACCGCCGTGCCAATCCTTATCAGGAGGGAGTCCCGGGTCAGGAAAATATGCGTCGAACGACCGTCAACTTTGGAGAGTTCGTCGAACAAGAGTTAGAAGCCGCCGGAGCCAATGCGGATAGCAGCCAGCCTCCGATTTCCGACCCCGACCCTTGGTCTAACCCAAATTCTGAACCCGACTCGTCTCCGCCCCCCATAATTTAGCGACCGGACAGAGACCCGACCCAAAATCCACTCAATTTCATCGTGAAGCCTCCATTTTACAATCAATTTTGGCACGATTCGGGTGTCTGTTGGGGGACGATTCTCCTGACGGCAGGGTTGACTTTGGCAAGTCCTCATTTACTCGCGGTTTCTCCGGAGGAGATCGCCCAAAATCCCCCATCCCCCGAATCATCATCGCTTGAAAATTCTGTCCTCCAGATTGCCAGACAGATCACGGTCAGAATTTTAACCGATCCGGGAGCTGGATCGGGGGTCATCATCGATCGCCGAGGAGATATCTACACCGTTTTAACCTGCGATCACGTTGCCAACGGGGGTCGGGATGAAACCTATGAAATTTTGACTCCCGACGGTCAAACTCATGTCGGATGGCGTCGGCAGATATCAGTTTTGCAGGGACTAGATTTGGCTGTGATCGAGTTTGAAAGTCACAACCCTTATCGAGTCGCAATTTTGGGAAATCTCGAACAAATATCTGTCGGAGAACCGATTTACGTTTCGGGATTCCCCAATTATCAACCCCGGGACGACAACGGGCTGGATATCACCTACGATTGGGGTTTGGAAGCGTTCCGATTCAGTGCCGGAAATGTATCGATGAAGTTATCGGAGCGCTCTTTACAACGGGGCTATCAGCTCGCCTATACCAACGAGAACGGCGTGGGAATGAGTGGGGGACCCGTATTGGATCGCTACGGCCAAGTCATCGGAATTCACGGTCGGGGGAGAGTGACAATCCAGGGGATCGAGACATTTCGTTTCACCGACGGAACCCTGCCGTCCCGGGAATTATACGAGCGGATGTCGCCTTTGAGTTGGGCGATACCAATTTCTACTTTTCAGCGTCTCATCGAACCCTCTCAGACTCCGCTTCCCTGCCGAAACGATCCTTCTCCTTCCCCTCCACCAGCAAAACCCGTGCGTCCGAATGAAAGACCTGAAACAATTTAAGTTATCGCCGACAATTGGCGATCGAATAAATCATGTTTAAACATCACGGAAAGACTTGGATGTTCGGCATCGTTGCGACATTGATAAGTTGCCTGGTGATTTTCCTGGCAACTCTCCAACCGATATCGGCGATCGAACCCGTTTCAATAATACCCGATACAGAATTTCGCACAACGGAGCAAGTTGCCGTTACATCGGTGGCTGAATTAAAAGATATCCAACCCACCGATTGGGCTTTTCAAGCTATACAATCTTTAGCCGAACGATGGGGAATGCCCCTGGCTTACCCCGATTTATTATTTCGCGGCAATAAAGCGGCGAGACGAGGTGAACTCGCCCAATGGTTCCAAGGCTTTATCAGCCAAGCCAATCAATTGGTGAATGTCACGTCAGCCGGCAATACTCAGTCCGATTTGGCGACCCCGGAAGATTTGGCTCAACTGCGACAGTCTCTCGAATCTCTCCGCCAATCCATCCGAGAGTTGAAAGAGGAAAAAAGATCGAATCCTCCAGTCATCTAAAGAGTCAGATGACCCGATGTTATAGTTTTGAGGTTTTCCAATGTTTCGTTCGCACTTACCCAAACTTAAGGTGACGTTGATTCGTTTATTTTTCGGGGTCGCGATCGCACTGGCACTGTTAATTGCCCCGCTCAATTTTCGATCCCAAGCCGAATCGAAACTTCCTGTTGACGTTCAGCCCACCGATTTTTACTTTGAAGAATTGGAGTCTCTGATCGACCGTTACGATTGCTTTTTACCCTACCCAGATGGGACGTTTAGAGGTTACAAAAAGTTGAGTCGTTTTGAGCTTGCTGCCAACCTCAACTATTGCATGAATTCGTTTGAGAAAGTTCTGACCGCACCCCAAAACGATGCGGTAAAAAAATCGGAAGTCGCGACTTTAAAAAATGCCATCGACGCTTTACAACAACAAGTCGATCGCCTGCGACAGTCATCCCCCATCGATCGCCCTCCCATCTGATCCGCGCCCCGAATTGACCCGTCCCATATCTTCTCAAAGTAACCATGTTTAAAAAAATTAAAAAAAATCGAATTTTGGTCTGGATGGCGGTGGCGATCGCCAGTTTAGCGATCTGTATTGCCATGACTGCCGTCGGCTCCAATGCCAGTACGAACTCGCTCCCATCTCGCCCCATTCCGAAGCCTCAGCTTCAAGCCGTCAATCCTTCTGAAACTAATTCCGTCAATTCCATTGCCAAAGCCGTCACCGTTTTTATCGGTCGAGAAATCGAAAGTCGCCAAACTTTTGAACAAGCCATAGAGGACGGTGCGACTTTTCCTTACGCGGGTTCGGGCTTGATTGTCGCCCGCAGAGATTCAACTTACTATGTTTTGACGAATCAACACGTCGTAGCCGGCCGTGCCAAGTATGCCATTCGCACTTACGATGGCGAGTTGCATCAGGTCGAAAATTCTCTACCCCCCTTTGCCAATTCCGGTCAAAAGGATGATAACCAAAATACGGTCACTCGTTTTGGCGAGTTGAACTCCCAGAAAAAAGCGATAGATGGCTACGATTTGGCTTTACTCCACTTTGAAAGTGATAAAAATTATCCCATTGCCGTCATGGGAGATGCAAACATGATGACAGTCGGGACTCCCGTGTTTGTATCAGGCTGGCCTCTGCCGAGCGACCGGTCTCGTGATCGAATTCGCGTTTTGAGGGTGGGTGAACTCAAACGGATTCTCGACCCGTCCGACCCCAATGGAAATTACAGTTTATGCTATACTGCCGAGACTGCCGTTGGCATGAGTGGCGGCCCCGTATTTAACGACCGAGGAGAACTGATTGGGGTTCATGGAGCGGGTAAAAATTATCGCCCGAGATGTATTGATACGAGTTTGGGAATTAAAATCAATGATTTTATCGACGAACAAGAAAAGATCGGACGCTATCGCTTGAAAAATGACTTCCGGCGTCCCCCCGCTAATCCCTCCGAGTTTGCCCGCATGGTCACGAATTCAAATGCCGATACTCTGAGAGGCTCGGAATATCAAAAATTATTTGATGTTTCCCCTACCGATCCTGATTATCAAGCGATTCTATTTGTGAGTCAATATGGCTGCATGGGAGCTTACGATGACGGAACATTTCGACCGCGTTACGAAGCGACTCGCGGTGAATTTGTCATGGATCTCAGTCGCTGCATGAAGGCTTTAGAAGGTGTGGCTTCCCAGGCGAGTAGAGGAGGGGGGGGGTCTCGAACCGATTTCGAGTCAATCAAGCGGTCTGTCAATGAATTGACGAGAGAAGTTGAATCGCTGTCCGATGCTCAGTCTTCCGACCTTTTATGGTAGTGTTTCCCGAATGTTTGGTCATTTTTTCGGAGGTTTAAAAGCAATGTTTAAAACAACAATTCGACAAAATTTATCCGTTGTCGCCATGACTGTCTCCGGACTATTTGCCTTCGCCAGTCAACCCGCGATCGCTGACACCACCTTTGAATGTATTGAAGT
>JBNGCR010000275.1:0-5260 GCA_050045915.1 Limnospira sp. | reverse complement strand
CACTACGGTTGATTTTAAGGTCAAAAAAACAACCCCTTCCAACGTGGTGGTGGAAAGGGGGGTTTCGTATTGATTTCTAAACTGAACAATTCAAAATCTTGTTCTTATCGAAGGCTGGTTCCTTCGGGAATGGAAACTTTGTATAGCTGCAGCAAGCCCAAAACGATCAAAATTTGCAGGCTCCAGTGGGCGAAGGCGAAACCCCAGATGAAGCAAACGATTCCAGTTAATCCGGCGAGAACGAAGGGAATGTCTTCCGAAGTTTGTAGATAAACCCAGATTGAGCCGAGGGCGAAGGTTAGTAAAATCAGGTAGACTGAGGGCATAATTGCCACCTCCTAGGGATTTCGTGGGTAGCCGTTGGGGGGTGGGGGCTACATTTATAAAGGTAGGGGAGAAACATGAAGAACTTGTGAAGAGCTGAAAGTTCTTCACAAAAGTTGACGCGATCGCCTCAAAATATGCAATTCAAAACCCCAGAAGTCTTGCCAGGTCGGGAACAGGGCGAATCAGTCGGGAAAAAAAGAATGTATCGACGAACCGACTTCAATCAGGTTTAACACAAAAAAAAGGTATTGTCAACTCCAGCCGAGAATGTGGGCGACTTCTTCAGCCAGGGACATGGGCTCGAAGGGTTTGGAGATCACGCCACTGACACCGAGGCGGTCGAATTTTTGGCGGTCGGCCGACTGCACTTTGGCGGTCAACAGAATCACGGGAATTTCGCGGGTTTGGGGGTCGGCCTGCAATTTTTGGAAGGTGGCGAACCCGTCCAAACCGGGCATCATCACGTCGAGGAGGATGGCGTCGGGTCGTTGGGCGCGGGCCGTTTCCAGGCCCCGGTTGCCGGAGTCGGCGGTCGCCACCGTCCAGCCCCCGATCATTTCCAGACTGAGTTGGGCAATTTCCCGAATGTCGTCTTCGTCGTCGATGAGCAAAATCCGCTTGGTTGCCATGCCCGAAAGGTTCCACAGACAGAACACTGACTTCAGGATACAAGTTTAACCGCCGGACTGCACGACCCACGCCGTGGCCGAGACGATCGCATCCGGATTGGGGAGGGGCAAGCTGACAAAAAACGTGCTGCCTTCCCCCAGGGTGCTTTGGGCCCAAATTTTGCCGCCGTGCTGGCGGACGATGCTGCGACAGATCGCCAGTCCCAGACCCGTGCCTCCATTTTGCCGAGAATCGGAGGCATCGACCTGCTGGAAGCGGCCGAAAATGCTCTCCAGCTTGTCGGGCGGAATCCCCCGGCCGCGATCGCGCACCGAAATCAACACCCCATTTTCCCGCCGTTGGGCATCGAAGTAAACCTCGCCCCCGGCCTCCGAAAACCGGATGGCATTGCTAAGTAAATTGGTCAACATCTGGATGATGCGATCGCCCGCGGCCCAAAGCTCCAATTCCAGCGGTGCCACCTCCAGGTTGACCCCCGCCTTCTCAGCCATCGCCAGCATTTCATTATTCGCCTGAGTCATCAGATCCGCCAGGTTCACCGATCGCATCTCCATCGCCATCTGACCCGAGTGCATCCGCTCCAAATCGAGGATATCG
The DNA here is from genome assembly GCA_050045915.1 of Limnospira sp. GTDB lineage: Bacteria > Cyanobacteriota > Cyanobacteriia > Cyanobacteriales > Microcoleaceae > Limnospira. Next base: position 3,706 of record JBNGCR010000275.1, on the reverse strand, counting down.
TTGATCAGCCGCATCAGGCGATCGGAATTCGACACAGCGATCTCGAGCATCCGCCACGCCTTTTCCGGTTGAGTCATCAACACGCCGCTCGAGAGCAACCCCAAAGACCCCCGAATTGACGTCAGGGGGGTGCGGAGTTCGTGGCTGACGACGGAAATGAACTCCTCCTTCATCCGCTCCATCGCCTGCCGCTCTGTAATATCCTTGAACGTGACCACCGCCCCCACGATCGCCTCCTCCTGTCGCATCGGCGTGCTGACGTACTCCACCGGAAAACTCGTCCCGTCCCGTCGCCAAAACACCTCGTCCGTGACGTGGCGGGTCGTCCCGTCTTCCAAGGTTGCGAAAATTGGCGAAAGCGAGCCTTTGGTTTCCGGGCAATCGCCCCGGGTGATTTGTCGCAGGTCGCTCATGATCAATTCCCGCGTCTCGTACCCCGTCATCCGCGCCGCCGCCGGGTTGACGAAGGTGATCTTGCCCTCCCGGTTCAACCCGCAAATCCCCTCCCCGGCCGAATTCAGGATCAACTCATTTTGGTGGCGGAGTTGTTCGAGGGTGCGCTCGATGCGCTTGCGGTAGCTGATATCCCGGGCGATGGTGGAAATCCCCGCGATCTGGCCGAGGGCATCTTTGATGGGGGAAATGGTCAGGGACACGTCAATGGTGCGGCCGTCCCGGCGGACGTGGACGGTTTCGTAGTGGTCAATCCCCCCCTCGGCGGTGATGGTGGTGAGAATTTGGGGCATTTCGTGGGGGCGTTCCGGCAGGGCCAGGATGGAAATGGGGCGGCCGATCGCCTCGGAGGCGCTGTAGCCGTAAATCTGTTCGGCCCCGGCATTCCAACTGACGATGATGCCATCAAGGGTTTTGCCGATGATGGCGTCCTCGGAGGATTCCACCATCGAGGCGAGGCGGATGTAGGCCGTTTCAGCCTGCTTGCGCTCCGTGATGTCCCGCCCCAAAATTACCAGTCCCTGCCGTTCTCCGTCGGCTTTGAACAGCGGCACCTTGATCACGTCGTAACTTCGCATCGTGCCGTCGGGTTGGGGAATGCGCTCTTCGGCCCGGGAGAGTTGTTGTAATTTCCACGCCTCGCGATCGGTTTCCTGGCAGGTCAACAGGGCCTCTCGATAGAGGGAGATGTCGCCCTCCACTTCCAGGGTGTCGGCGAGTTCGGCGTCCGTTTTCCCCCGGTAATCGACGCGATCGAGTTGGAAGACTTCTAACATCGCCCGGTTGGCTTCCAGCCAGCGACCTTCGCCGTCTTTGAAACACACCAGATCGGGCATGGTGTCGATCAGGGTCCGCAGCCGTTCCGAACTTTCCCGCAGGGCTTCTTCGACCCGGCGGCGCTCGGCAATTTCCTGCTGCAGCCGTCGGTTGGCAGATTTTAAAGAGGCGATCAGTTGCGTTTTTTTGGGTGTTTTTTTTTTCGACATTGTGATTTCAACCTGATTCAATTAATAATTAATAATTAATAATTAATAATTTTGAGTCGGATTTCGTCTCCCGGATGGTGGGCAATGGGCGATCGGACATGGGGGATGGGGGATGGGCGAATGCCATTCGCCCCTACTTTTTCATTTTCCCCACACCCCACACCCCACACCCCACACCCCGACATGAAGATCGCGTCACACTTCAAATTTGAGACGGGTCTGAGTCCGTTTCAATCGATTGACAATTCGCGTTGCGAGTTCCGAGCCGGCGATCGGTTTCGTCAAATAATCGTCAGCTCCGGCGGCAAAAACCTGATGTTGAATTTTGACATCGGTGTGGGCGGTTAAGAATAAAACCGGCACCCCTTGCCAGCGGGGATCGTTGCGGACGATCTGACAGAGTTCGATGCCGTTGAGATGCGGCATTTCTATATCTAAAACTAACAAATGGGGGACCGTCGCTTCTAAGGTTTCCCAAAATTGGCGGGGGTCGTCTAGGGTGACGGTTTGGATGCCCCAGGGTTGCAGGAAGGTGGAGATGGTGGCCAGCATGGCGGGATCGTCATCGACGATCATGACGCGGGTATCGGTGGCGTAGTGCTGGCGGAGGACGTCCGCCACGACGGCGATCGCGCGATCGGCGGCGACGGGTTTTTCTAGAAATGCGCTCCCCCCCAGGCGGACGATTTCCACCCGTTTGGCGATGTCCCCCCGGGTGGCGATGACGATCGCGGGGACTCGGGGGGTCTGGCGGTTGAGCTCGGCGAGTAGGTCGCGACAGGGGTGGCGATCAAAGTCTAGGAGGACGACGTGGGGAAATTCGCCGGGGGGAAGGGGATTTTCGATCGCGGTGTCGGGCCGGATGCAGAGTTGGCGGAGGGTGGCTTCGTCGGGGACGATTTGGGTTTCGATGTGGTGGTGTTTGGCTTCGGCTACCAGTTCGGCTAGGAAGGGGTCGTCGGAGTCGATCGCCACCAGGCGGGGGGTGGGAAGTCCCGGAAAGCCGGGAGGCTCCGGGACGGGGGGTTTCGGGGTTTCGACGGTCTGGCGCAGGTTGCGGGTCAGTTCGGGGAGGGACGAGATGCGATCGCCACTCGAGGGGGTGTCGCCCTGTAGGATCGCTTCGATTTGGCGGGCAATGGCCGACCCTTCCGCCCGCCCGAAGGTGCCCAGGGACCCGGCGAGTTTGTGGGCCTCCTGTCGGGCTTCCTGTTGCAGTTGGGGGTTGAGCTGCCCTGCCTGGGCGGCGACGCCGGCCCGCTCGATGACGGAGATGCGATCGCCGAAGTTGGCCCGAAATCGCTCCCAAATTTTGTTGACCGACTGGTTGAGTTGGGATTTGAGGAGGGCGGAAACCTCGGAATCGGGGGATTTGGCGGGCTGGGGGGGGCGATCGAGTTTTTGATTCAGGCGATATCCCAACCCGTAGACCGTTTCGATAAAATCCGGACAGGCGCCGGAGGCTTTCAGTTTTTGGCGCAGGCCTTTGATGTGGGCGCGGACGGTATTTTCGGTGGGCGGGTCCTCGAAGGACCACAACTGGTCCAGGATGTTGTCGATGCTGAAGGTGCGCTGGCGGTTGCCCATGAACAGTTCCAGCAGACCGTATTCTTTGGGGGTGAGTTTGAGGGGTTTGCCGTCGTAGTGTACCTCGCAGGTGTTGCGGTCGAGGACCATTTTTTCCCAGGTCAAAACCCCGGAGGCGGCTTCGCTCTGGCGGCGCAGCACGGCTCTGATGCGGGCGGCGAGCTCTTCAAAATCGAGGGGTTTTACCATGTAGTCGTCTGCCCCGGAGTCGAGGCCTTTGACTTTGTCCTGTTGGTTGTCCCGGGAGGTCAACAGCAGGATCGGAACTTGCAAGTCGTGCGATCGCAGTTTTTTGCACAGGCTGATCCCGTCGAGTTTGGGCAGTCCCACGTCGAGCAAAATTAGGTCGTAGTCGGTTCCTTGGGTTGACTCCCAACCCGCCTGTCCGTCGTGGACGACATCCACCTCGTACTTCTGGCCCGTCAGCATGGCGACCAGAACATCCGCCAGGTGGCGATCGTCTTCAACTAAGAGAATACGCATGGAGACACTCAGAGCTGGAATGGGGGAGGACGCGGAGATGGGAGAAATCCGATTCAACTTCGCCGACCCTCAACCGACGGGCCGGCTCGCCCAATGTCTAGAATATTTCCTTGATCCCCGTTTATTTTTCCTCCTAATTAATCAATTATAGGATGAATGGGGGGACGCGAGCGGCGATCGCTCCATGACCGACTCAC
>JBNGCR010000274.1:0-5335 GCA_050045915.1 Limnospira sp. | reverse complement strand
ACTGCACGCTGCAAACTGGCTCAACCGTGACTTTGAAACAACAGGTAACAGGTTTGTCAGCAGCGTTCTGAGCTTGAAAATCCAGCAATCCTATCGTATCATATCATGTGCGCTCAAACAGTTATGATTCCTGGGTTTCCTTGCCATCTTCTGAAGTCGCTTCAAACTGTTGCCGATTGCCTCTTGCCGATTGCCTTTTCTCGAATGATTGCTTAAGTATTCAAACGGACTTGATATCACGCGGGAGGGGGGGTGGGAAAATGTTGCCCAACAGAACCGCTTGACGGGCGCCGGTGACGGCGGGCAAGTTGCCGGGAATGCCAAGAAGGCGCCAGTAGGCGAGGACGGCGAAGGCGATCGCTTCTTTAAAGTCCCCATCGACGCCCATTTCCGTGGTCGTCTGAATCGGGACGGGATCGAGATGTCGTTCGAGGCGAGAGCGGAGATAGTGATTGTGAGAGCCGCCCCCGCAGAGGAGGACGCGATCGGGCTCTCGGGGCAGGAACCGGCGATAGCTGTCGGCAACGGAGGCGGCGGTCAGTTCGGTGAGGGTGGCCAGGAGGTCGGCGGGGGTGAGGTGGCGGGATTCGGCATCTTGTAAACATTCTCGCAAATAGTCGGAACCGAAGAGTTCCCGTCCGGTGGATTTGGGGGGCGGGGTTCGGAAAAAGGGGTGTTGCAGCCAGCGTTCCACCCATTCGGCGTGGGGCGTGCCGGTGGCGGCCCAGGCTCCATTGCGATCGTAGGTTTGTTGGCCACCGGAGAGGGATTCGACGGCTAGATCTAATAAGGCGTTGCCCGGTCCGGTGTCCCATCCCCGCACGGGTTCGGATTCCCCGAGTTTTCCCGGTGGCAGGGCGGTGACGTTGCCGATGCCGCCGAGGTTTTGAATGCAGCGATATTCGGCGGGGTGGCGGAGAAGGTGGGCATCGACAGCGGGAACCAGGGGGGCACCTTGTCCCCCGGCGGCGAGGTCAGCGGCTCGGAAGTTGCTGACGGTGGCGATTCCGGTTCGGTACGCGATCGCTTCCCCCCGGCCCAGTTGGACGCTGCAACCCAGGGGAATCTCCCCACCCTCCTCGGGCGGTCGGTGGTAAACGGTTTGGCCGTGGGAACCGATCGCCTCGGCGGGGGCGGCTGGGTCTTGGATAGCCAGAGCAGCCCGGGCAAATTCTAGGGCGATCGCGTCATCCAAAGCGGCCAATTCGGCCACCGAAAGGGATGCCCCTCCGCACACCGCCAAAATCCGCGATCGCAGTTCCGGCGGATAGGGGTAAGTCGCCGTCTGCCGGCATTCCACCCGCAAATCAGCCGTCGTCCCGGCGATCTCGACGAGAGCTGCGTCGATGCCGTCGGCGGACGTGCCACTGATCAAACCGATGACGCGGGTCACGGGTCTAAACCCCAAACATCACCACGATAACCGTGATGTTGTCCCGTCCCTCGCGATTTTTCGCCTCCTCCACCAGAGCCTCAGTAGCCGCTTCGCAGGCGCGGATAGACTTGAGTTGGTTGGCGATCACCGAATCCGGCAACTCCTCCGTCAGGCCGTCGCTGCACAATAACAAGCGATCGCCGTCCTTGACCTCCATCGGCAAGATCTCGATGTGAGCCAAATCCTCCCGCCCCAGACATTGGGAGAGGACATGGCGCCAGGGGTGGACCCGAGCTTCTTCCGGTGTCAGGTCCTTGCGTTTGACCGCCTGGGCGACCCAGGTCTGGTCTTCAGTGACTTGGTTTAGGGTGTGGCCGCGCAACTGGTAGAGGCGGGAATCCCCCACGTTGGCGCACCAGGACTGCTCCTGGCGGAACAGGGCAACGACGCTCGTCGTCCCCATGTCCGCCCGTTCGGGATGGTCAATTTGATCTTGGAGGATGGCGCGGTTGGCCGCAAGGAAAGCTTCCTTGAGTAAGACGGGGGAAGGGTCGGAAGAATCCCACTGAGAATTCAGATAATCCGAGATGGTCTGAGTCGCAATTTGACTCGCTTCCTGACCCCCAGCGTGTCCGCCCATGCCGTCCGCCACGATAAAAAATCGTCCCTCCGGATCGATGTGGTAAGCATCTTGGTTGACCTTCCGAACTTTTCCCGTATCCGTCAAACCGGCGAAATAGCGTTTCATAAATTGGCTGTTCGAGTTGTGTCTCTCCTTGCGGAAATCAATATAAATTTTTTTGATCTGACAACCCCGGCGGCCTAGACGAAGGCGAATCCCGCCCGACACCTACAGCATCCGATCGAAGCGATCGATCCGCCGCAGGAGTCGGATAAAGGCAATTCCGACGATCAACGCCAACAGGGCGACAACGAGGGCTAACCACACTTTATCACTAATGAACAAGAGTGTCGCCGAGAGAGTAAACGCGCCCACCAATAAAACATAATTGGTTCCCATCTGCACGTTCCCCACCCGGCGCAGGAGGCGATCAGTTTCCGTGGCGCGAACCCGCATCCGCAGGTCGCCCTGCTCCAGTTTATCTAGGGTTTGCTCGATCCGCCCGGGCAATCCCAGGGCCGTCGAACTCACCTGAGCCGCCTGGCGCCCGATTTCATTGATGATGCTGTTGGCCGTTTCGGAACTGTTTCCATTGGACATGAGCTGCATGGCAAACGGTTGTGCCACCTCCATAAAGTTAAAATCCGGGTCGAGTCCTTTTCCCACCCCTTCCAAAGTCGAAAACGCCCGCATCACGAATGTAAAAGTCGCGGGAAAGCGGAACGGTTGGTCGTAGGCGATTTCGTAGAGATCATCGCTGATGGCGGCGATGGACTGCTCCTCGAAGGGCTGGTCCATGAAATGATCCAACATATATTGAACCGATCGCCGCACCGGTCCCATGTCCCCCGTCGGAGCCAAAGCGCCCACCTGAATCAGGGATTTTACCACGCGATCGGCATCTTTTTGGGCGATGCCGAACAGAGTTTCCATCAATTTTTCCCGCAGGTTGGACGTGATGCGGCCCATCATCCCGAAATCGTAAAAAATCAGCTCTCCCTCGGGGCTGACGGCGATATTTCCCGGATGGGGGTCGGCGTGGAAAAAGCCATCGTTGAGGAGCTGCTGCAAGTAAGCCTCAGCCCCCATCTGCGCCAGTTTCTTGCGGTCTAAACCCGACGCTTCGATCGCCTCATAGTTGCTGATTTTGATGCCGGGGATGTATTCGAGGGTGAGAACCCGGGGGGAGGAGAACTGCCACCAAACCCGGGGTACGTGCACCCAGTTGCACTGGCGGAAGTTACGCCGGAACGTGTCGGCGTTGCGACCTTCGTTGAGGTAGTCGATCTCTTCCCACAGAATCCGACAACATTCGTCGTAAATGCCGATCCAATCTCGGCCCCGGCCCCATTTGGGGTGATTTTGGAAGTAGCGGGTGATGCCCCGCAGGATGGCGAGGTCGATTTCAAATAGTTGTTTGAGTCCGGGCCGCTGCACTTTCACCACCACGTCGGCACCGTTGTGCAGTTGGGCCTTGTGAACCTGACCCAGACTGGCGGCAGCCAAGGGAACCGGGTCGAAGGTGCGGAATAACTCCGAAACCGATTTACCAAAATCCTGCTCGATGATTTCCACGCACTGCTCGTAGCGGAACGCCGGAACCCGATCTTGCAGTTTCGAGAGTTCTTCAACGTAGTCGCCCGGAAATAAGTCCGCCCGGGTGGAGAACAGTTGGCCGACTTTGATAAATGTCGGGCCGAGATTCAGCAAACTTTCCCGCAGCCAGATCGCCTGCTGCCGCCGTCGGGCCAGCATTTTTTCTTCGCTGTAACCGCCGGCATAGCTCCACTTTTTACTGTCTCTCCACATCCAGCCCAGCCACAACAGCACGAACGCCCAGATATCGACGAAGCGCCGTTGGCGGGAATACCGTTTTCGGTTCCAACGGTAGGCTTGATCTCCATAGGATCTCTCAGTGGCCGGCGCCACTGCATTTTGGCGGATCTGTTGGGTGTTCCGGCGAGGATGAATCGAGTCATCAATCGGAACAGACACTCGAGTTTCCAAATTGTGTTTCCAGCTAATCTATCGGGTTGGGTGAATCGGAAAAAGTTGGGGGTCGGGGGTTCGGCTGACACCTAGGCTCGGTTGCGGTAGAGCTGCAATTCGGAGCGCAGTTCGGCAATTTCGGCCCGCAGGTCGTCGATGATTTCTTGGAGGTCCACCGACCCGACTCCGGCGCGGCTGTCCGCCGTTCCGGAAGTGGCAATTCCCCGACTCATTTCTTCTTCTTCTGCCCGTCGCATCACCTCGGCGGTGAATTCTCGCAGGCGTTCCCGCTGCTCGGCGTCGAATTTTCCCAAATCGCTCAGACCGCCGGAGAGCAGGTTTTCAATTTGCTCGTAAAGTCCTTCGGCTAGGGCTCTGCCCACGAAGAAAGAATGAACGGCTGGCTTGCTCATAAAAAAAGTTTTGCTAACTTCCGTAACAAATTATAACGCGATCGCTCCTCGATGTACCGATGCTGGGGGAAGAAATCCGGGGATAAAACTCCTGTCGGGGACTCTGGGTAGGAGATCGGGCGATCGCGATCGCACCTCCACCCTGGATGCCACCTCTCTCATTTTTAGGGGGACAAAGGGGGGTGGGTGCGACCGGGGCTTGGTTGACACTCCCCGCGAAGACAGCGACGGGGATTCTTGGTTCATCGACCAGACTTAACTGAGCCGGATTGCTCCAACCCAGCCAGAGGCCCAATCTCCCCAAGCGTATACGTTCCCGTGTGCCCCACGGTACGGAGTCCAAAGTGCAGGATGTTGATGGCAGCATTCACATCTCGGTCAGCCTCATAGCCGCAATGCGGGCAGTGATGGGTTCTGACTGAGAAGGTCGTATTTGCCGACACCTTGGCTATCCATCCAATAGCGCAACGCCTTGTTGCGGACAAACTGAGATGTCCGTATAGCGTCGTCGATAGCGATAGCTTGGGCAGGCTTTACCCGTGCTTTGAACTCTAGTACAAATTAGGGGTCGAGAGAGAAGTCACCTTCTCCCCCTCCCATTCAGAACCGTGCATGAGACTTTCACCTCACACGGCTCCTAGTTCAGCCGTCTCGTTGTCATGAGTACGACTCGCGCTTTGACTACCATCAATGGCAGTCTTGGCATCGTGACAGTGGCGGTGCAGCAGTTGGAGGTTTTTGTAATCATCCTTTCCGCCGAGACATCTTGGGATGATATGGTCGGTCTCCACTTGGTCTTCTCTGGTGAAGTGTTGCCCGCACCAATTGCATTTGCCTTTCTGGTCTTTTAGCAGTTTGGCTTCTCGGTTCGGGATTTCTGCTGATTTCCCTCTCCTTGTTGCCCAATAGACCCAGTTTCCGTCATACGTCGATGCG
>JBNGCR010000273.1:0-5390 GCA_050045915.1 Limnospira sp. | reverse complement strand
TCCGGCTTCGGCGGTGCCGGTGATGTCGGGGGTGGTGTCAGCGGTGGTGCCGTCGCTGGTGATAATTGGGACAACAGGGGGGGTGGAGTCTATGATTAAGCTCGTTGCTGTCGATGTTGCAGAGATGTTCCCCGCCGCGTCGGTAGCTTGAGCCGTCAAGCTAAACGTGCCTTCGGTTAAGGCGGTGGTGGGGGTAAAGGTCCAGTTACCGTCCGCGTCGGCAATTGTGGTGCCGAGCTCGGTTCCGTCTTGATAAATAGTGACGGTGCTTCCGGCTTCGGCGGTGCCGGTGATGTCGGGGGTGGTGTCAGCGGTGGTGCCGTCGTTGGTGATAATTGGGGTGTCGGGTGGGGTAGAATCCAGAGTGTAGGTTTCTCCGGTATTAAACGCCTCGGTCAAGCTATTCCCGGCATTGTCTGTGATGGTGGGGTCGGTGGCGGTGTCGAGTCGCAGTTCTCCTTCCCCGCTGATGTTGTTAATGGTGACATTGACGGTTGTTCCAGTTGTAGCAGATAGGCTGGCGATCGCACCACCGGCTGTCCCGGTCGTACTCAGGTTAAAATCACCCGTGTCCAAATTCTTGACCGCTTCGCTGAAGGTGACGGCATAGGTCACGCTATCGGCACTATTAATATTGGCATCGGTGGGATTTTGCCGGGTGATGCCGGTAATGGTGGGTGCGATGGCATCGATATTGATTCCCGTGGTATCCCCCACATTGTTGAGGGTGCCTGTCACCTCATTTCCGCTGGCATCTCGGATGGCCGCACCGCTTGCCAAAACCAACTCATTGTTGACTTCCAGACCATTATTATTGTCAATATCTCCCGGTGCGATGGTGTAGCGAAAGATGTGGAAGTTTGAAGAGGAACCCGTTCCGACCAATGCGGCGTCAACGGTTCCGGTGTCTAAGGTGATGGGAAGGGTGACATCCCCGGTGACGGTGACGGGTTGCGTGAAGTTAACGATAAAGTCCAGATTATCCCCCGCCTTGAACGTCAACGGAGGTGGAACCATAACGCTGCCAATTTCGACGCTGCTGGCCGTCAGTTGAATGGGGAAATTGAAGGGATTTTCATCGCTGTCATCATTGGTGAGTGCAATCTCACCCGTTAACGTCCCCACGCCGTTTCCGGTCAATGTTACGTCAACGGTCGTGCTGGCTCCGGGAGCAATGACGGTATCGGCAAAGGTGGCGGTGCCGCTGATATCGGTTCCGGTAATTGACAGGGGTTCGGTGAGGGTTAAATCGTCCCCTCCCGTATTATTAATGGTGAAGGTTTTGCTGACGGAACTGCCGATAACGACCTCGCCAAAATCGACCGGGGTCGTCGTGCCGTCGGCAATATCTGTCGTGCCGTCGAGGACTGCAATTTCTACCGAGCAAGGCGTGGGTTTGGCTGAGTCCGCCGTTATCTGCCAATACATCCAAATAGGCGTCTAAGGGGTCGTCAGCGGTTCCCACCAATGAGTTATTTGTAAAGGCTGATGCCCCTTCCAAGGTGGTTTCACCCGTAATATCGCCAATTAAGTTGTTGCCCCCATCCACCCAGGTGCCACCCGAAATATCGGGATGTTTTGTCTCGGTCGAATTGTCGATATTGCCGGAAATCAATGTATTTTTGAGTGTGGCAGTTCCGGCATTTTGAAAAATTGCCCCCCCATTGTCATACGTTTCACTATCATTGCCGTTTTCGGTATCGGCAGTATTGTCTGTAAAGGTGCTGTTGGCAATGAATAAATTGCCGACATTGTAGATGGCGCCTCCACTTCCTTCAGTGCTATTTCCTGAAAATGTACTATTATTAATAGTGACATTGCTACTGTAATAAACAAACAATGCTCCCCCACCTTCTGACGGGCCGCCGGCGAGGAAGTTATTGTAAAAGGTGCTGTCGTTAATAGTCAGATTTCCGAGGGTGCTGCTGACGTAAATTGCACCGCCGCGGCCTCCTGCACTTCCGTTTTGAAAGGTGAGGTCGTTGAGGGTTAACGTGGAGTTGGACTGGACGTAGAAAAAGCGAAAGTCGAGAGCGGTGGTATCTCGTTCGATGACGGCTCCGTTTCCGTTGATGGTGAGGGCTCCGCCATCGGGGTTGGCGGCGACGACGGGTAGGCCGTTGGCGGGGTTGCTGTCGAAACCGTCTGATGTGGTATTATTAACTTCTGTGAGGGTGTAGGTTCCCGGACTCAGTTCGATCGCATCGTTTTCGGTTGTTCCATTAGCCGTTTCGATCGCATTAATCAATTCATCGACGGTATTGGCGTTGTAAGTCGCCAAAACCCCCGGATAGGCGGCCAGTTTGGAAAGAGAAAAGGGTAATGGGGTGGTGATATTTCCCCATTTGATATCTAATTCCCAGTTCCCCCCGAGTTGACAATTTCCGATTTTTGTGCTAGATGCTGCAATATTCGCGCCGATCGCCCGACCGAGGCGGGACAGGAACCCCCGGGCGCCGAGGGCGACTTCGCAGGCGTAGATCAGAATTTCGGCCGTTTCTCCGAAAGCCCGACCCCACTGTTGCAGTTGGGAGCGATATCGTTCCAGGGTGCGACTGTTTAAGTCGGCGTCGCCCAAATGCAGGGTTCCCGGACTGCCGTGGGAGAGGATGTGAAGGGCGTGTAAATGGGAATAGTGAGTTAAAATATCGGTAATTTGTCGGACTCCATCTCGGCGGCGATCGATGAAGGCAACGGGAATATTTGTTAGTAGTGCGTCCCGGAAAAGATGGGTGTCGGTGACGGAGCGATCGATGACTAAAAGTTGAGAGATAGGGGGAAGATTTGATTCGGGGATGTCGGCTTTACCGGCGATCTGGGAGGGACAGTCAAGCATTTTTATTCACCTTTTTCGGGAAACTTGATAACTCAATGCTATCCCACTCTTTCTTAAATTCTATTCAAAGTCCGTTTTTTGTTATAAAAAATAATATTTGATGAAAAAAGCCAGATTTTGTTTACAAAACAAAATAAAAGATGGCGATCTGAGTCAACATTTGTGAAGGCCAAAACCGAAAATTTACGGTCGTGTTCGATTCAATTTGATTCAGTCAAATGGGCGATCGCGATTCCGGGTGCGATCGCCCGCCCCGGACGTTCATCATCCCCCCCGCCATTGCGGACGTTAAAAAAAACTAACGGATTTCGCTTCCCGCCCGGGCCGGTGATAGAGTACAACTGCAAAATTCGATAAATGAAGATCGAACTCCTAGTTTTGGAGAAGTTATGGCAGAAGTTTATATTGTTTCCGCAGTGCGGACTCCCCTCGGCCGGTTTGGAGGGGGGTTGTCAGGGTTTTCGCCCGTGGATCTCGGCGCCCATGCCATGAAAGCGGCGCTGGAGCGGGCTGGAGTTGCCGGAGAAAATCTGGACCTGTACATCTTCGGCAACGTGCTGCGGGCCGGACACGGGCAACTGCTCCCCCGTCAGGCGGCTGTCAAGGCGGGTATCCCGCAGGCGGTGGATGGGTATGCGATCGATATGGTCTGCTCATCGGCGATGATGAGTCTGATCAACGGCTGCTACACCATCAAAGCCGGAGAAGCCGATTTGGTGCTGGCGGGGGGAATGGAATGTATGTCCCAAACCGGGTTTTTCCTGTCCCACCGAGCCCGCTGGGGGTACAAGTTCCTGATGGGGTCGCCGGAACAGCTCACGGATATCCTACTCTATGACGGCCTGACGGATTCGATTACCGGAGGCGGCATGGGGGACGAAACCGAACGCCTCGCCGCCGAGCATGGGTTCACCCGGGAAGCGTTGGACGATGTGGCGTACCACTCCCAGAAGTGGGCGGCGGAAGCGACGGAACGGGGAACCTTTAAAAAAGAGATCGTCCCCATTGAAATAACCAGTCGCAAGGGAACTCAAATTGTTGACACGGATGAGGGAATTCGGGCGGATACCACGCCGGAAACTCTCGCCAGGTTGCGTCCGGCGTTCAATAAGGATGGCGTGCTGACGGCGGGGAACAGTTCCCAGATTTCCGACGGGGCGGCGGCGATTCTTTTGGCCAGCGAAGCGGCGGTGAAACAATACGGTTTGACACCCATCGCCAAGGTTCTGGGCGGATCTTGGGCGGGTGGCGAAAGCTGGCGGTTCCCGGAAGTGCCGATCCACGCGAGTCAGAAGTTGCTCGATCGCCTGAATATGACGGTGGACGATTTCGATTTGTTCGAGAATAACGAGGCGTTTTCGGTGAGCACCCTGCTCTTTGAAAAAATGTTGGGGGTTTCCCGGGATAAGTTGAATGTTAATGGGGGTGCGATCGCCCTCGGACACCCCATCGGCGCGTCGGGAACTCGCATCGTCGTCACGTTGCTCAATGCCCTCCAAGAGCAGGATAAAACCTTGGGTTTGGCTGCGTTGTGTCACGGGACGGGCGGCGGTACGGCGTTTGCACTGGAGCGCGTTTGAGCGTTTTTTTTAGCTGTTTTAAAGGAGGAGATAGATGGTCTCTTTAGGATTGGAAGATAAGGTAGTTGTGGTGACGGGCGGTGCGCGGGGTATCGGTGCTGCGATCGTCAAGTTGTTGGTGGAATTGGGGGCGAAAGTCGCCTATATTGATGTCATTGACAGCGAACCGCCGGAGGGGGTTTTGGCGTTGAAGGCGGATGTCACCAAGTTGGAAAGCATGGAAGCCGCCGCTAAGGAAATTCAGGAGAAGTTGGGGACGGTTTACGGCGTGGTTGCCAATGCCGGAATTACGCGGGATAATTTCTTTACGAAATTGACCGATGAAGACTGGGATAAGGTGATCGCGGTCAACTTGAAAGGGGTGAAGAATACGATTCAGCCTTTCATGGAGGGGATGTACGAAGCGAAGGCGGGATCGATTGTTGGGATCAGTTCGATTTCGGGCGATCGGGGCAACGCCGGACAGACGAATTATTCGGCGACGAAAGCGGCTGTGATCGGGATTATGAAGTCTCTGGCGAGGGAGTGTGCCCGGTATAATGTGCGGGCGAATGCCGTGGCGCCGGGATTTATCAACACGGAAATGACGCAGAAAATCCCGGATAAAGTGCGGGATAAAATTACGGCTGAAATTCCGTTCCGCCGCTTCGGGGAACCGGAGGATATCGCCTGGGCGGTGGCGTTTTTGCTGTCCCCCGTGACGAGTAATTATGTCACCGGGGAAGTGTTGCGGGTGAACGGCGCCCACCACACTTAAGATGGGGTGTGGGGAGTTATTAAATTTTTCCCCGACTCCCGACCCCCGATTTCCATCAAACATCGCTGGGGAATCAATTCCCCAGCTAATATAGCAGTGTGAAGTCATCATGAAAAATACCTAGCCCCCAAACCCCCAATACTGGGGGCTTTGAGTGGATCGATTACCCCAAAAACCGCTGGGGAATCAATTCCCCAGCTAATAGCAAAAATCCTCT
>JBNGCR010000272.1:1288-5413 GCA_050045915.1 Limnospira sp. | reverse complement strand
TGCATACACCGATGAACTGGCAAAACTTGACACCCAACCCGTTGAAAAAACTCAATCTCAAGTCTCGCCTAATCGCAGGCGGTCTGGGATTGGCCCTCGCCGTCGGCATCCCCCTCGTCAGCCACCAAAGTTGGGCTCGAACCCGCGCCGCGGGCGACTACGAACAGCGGTTGTTCGATGCGGCCCTCGCCTTCACCCTTTATTTTGAAGGGGGTTTCAGCGATCACCCGGCTGATATCGGCGGTCGCACTTATCGGGGAATTCTGCAAACGGAATACAACGCCTATCGCGCCAGCAGAGGTTTGCCGCCCCTGGATGTTACCAAAATGTCCGAGGCGGAAATGTTGGAAATTTACAATGGGTATTGGGACGGCAGTGGCGCCGGGGCGATGCATCCGGCTTTGGCGATCGTCATGTTCGATACGGCGGTTAATTTCGGGATCAACAATTCCATCACGTTCCTTCAGCAGGCCTTGGGACTGCCCCAAACGGGCGTTTTCGATGCCACGACTCGGGCGGCGTTGCAGCGGGGAAATAACAAGTATACAGCCCTGCAAATTGTCAACGAGCGCATCCTTTACCGTTACAAACGAGTCCAGGAAAATTCCAGCCAGATGGCGTTTTTTCACGGCTGGCTGAGTCGGGATTACAGCCTGTGGGGATACGTCAATCAGATTCAAAATTAATCCCGCATCAGCCTGTTTTGACAGGTAAAATGCCGCGATCGACCCCATCCAACTCCCCCTTACCAAGGGGGAGAAAATATGGGATAATTCCCGACTCTCGACTCTCGACTCCCCCCAACAATGGCTGAAAATTTTTTCCAAAATAAACAGTGGTTTTTCGATCGCTGGGCACCGTTTTACGATGTCCTGTTCACGACGATTTTTTACCAGGCGGTACACCTGCGGATGTTGGAGTATGCCGAACTTCCGGAAGCGGCTGAAGTTTTGGATCTCGGCTGCGGGACGGGGCGGCTGCTGAACCGTCTCGCCAAGGAGTTTCCGCAACTGCGGGGGACGGGTTTCGACTTGTCTCCGGAGATGATTTCCCAGGCGAAGGAAAAAAATCGATGGGGCGATCGCCTAAAGTTTATCAGGGGAAATGGGTCAGAACTGCCCTTTCCTGAATCTTCGTTTGATGCGGTTTTTTGTACCATTAGTTTTCTCCACTACCCCGACCCCGAACGGGTGCTGTCGGAAGTGTGTCGGGTGTTGCGATCGCAAGGAATTTTTTATTTGGCGGACTACACGGTAAACGACTGGACGGAATACCGGGAAGTCCCCGTTTCCCCCGGAAAGCTGCGGTTTTACAGTCGCAAAAGGCGGGCGGAATTGGGGCAAACTGCCGGGTTAAATTGTGTGAGTCATCACTATTTGATCGGCCCGGTTCTTCTGACCAAATTCGCTAAACCGTAGGGGTGGAAGTTTGGCGATCGAAGGCTGGAAGTTGCCAATATTTGGGGTCGAATTCCTCCAAAGTTGTGAGCACCTGGTGGGCGTCTTTGTAGGCTTCCCGATCCATGTCGGGACTCGGGACGGCGACGACGGACATCCCAGCAGAACGGGCCGCAGCCACCCCCGCCAGGGAATCTTCAAACACCAGACAGCGTTCCGGTTCGGCGCCGAGTCGTCTGGCGGTAATTAAAAAGATGTCGGGGGCGGGTTTCCCCCGGGTGAGTTCCGCGTCGTCTCCCCGGACGATACATTGAAACAGGGAAAACCAGGCTTGATGGGGTTCCGTTTTGGCGGAAAAGGGGCGGCTGGCGGAACTGGTGGCGACGGCTTGGGGGATGTTGTGGGCGGCGAGGTGGTTGGTGAGGCGAACGGTTCCCGGCAAGGGGGGGACGTGGGGATAATATTGATAAATGATGGCGTCTTTTTCCTGCAAATAGGCTTCGACGGTGACGGGTAATTTGAGGGTTTCGACGATCAGGGCGGCGGAATCTTTGGATTTTCGGCCGCAGAGTTGGCATTTTAAGTGATGGTCGATGGTTTTGCCGTAGCGGTTGGCGATCGCCTGGTTGACTTTGGCGTGGAGGGGTTCGGTATCCAAAAGCAGACCGTCGAGGTCGTAGATAACGTGGGTGATTTTGGGGGCAACCGACATGGGCAATTTAGAATTAATTTTTGAATTATTAGAACTGATTGAAATTATAGCATGAAAGTGACTCGGTTGGGGGTTTTAATCGAGGGTTAGATGAAAATTTTGGAGGGGTTGTCACTCTCCTGACGAGCCGGGGGCGCTAAAGCGCAACAACGGGATGTTTGGGAGGGTTATGATAGGGAGCAAAGGGGGAACAAAACTCGGGCGGTTGTCTGTTCTCCGGGGATGCTTTCGATGGTGAAATGTCCGCCGTGCAATTCTGACAGACGCCGGACGAGAATCAGTCCCAAGCCGAACCCCACGCCGTCGGATTTGCTGCGGTCGAAGTTTTTGCCCAAATTGGCGATTTGTGTGGCGGTCATTCCTCGGCCGCGATCGCCAACTTCGAGACAGTATTTGTCGATTTGTACGGAATCTTTGACCGTGACGGGCGTTTCCGGCAAGGAAAATTTTAAGGCGTTGTCGAGTAATTCTTCGACAATTTTTTGAAAGACGGTTTTGGGGACTTCGATTTCTAAATGGTGGGTGAGGTGCAAGTGCAAATCTAGGGCGCGATCGCAGTAGGATTCCAGCAGGCGATCGGCGACGGATATAATCGTACTGCTCGGGTCTTCCACCGTCCCTGTGGGTAGTCGCTTCAACCGTTCTGGATCTCGTTTTAAAAGTTCGAGATCGGAATATAATAGAAAATTGCAGGTGAGGCGGTAGAGGCGATGAGCCGAGTTGTAAATATCGCCCAAAAATGTCTCGATCTCGCCCTCGTTCATCTCTTTAAAATCTTCCATCAGCAGTTGGGAAGATGCCATGATTCCATTTAACGGCGTCCGCAATTCGTGGGGGAGGGAGAGGGTGATGCTGCTGCGGAGTTGTTCCAATTGTTCTTGGGTTTTGCGATCGACGGCTTCCTGTTTTTGTATCCGACTGGCGATCGCCCCCAGGAGTTCTTGTCTCGTAAACGGTTTGGTTAGATAATCGTCCGCCCCCAAATCCATCCCCGACCGGATGTCCGATCGCGTGGATTTTGCCGTCAGAAAAATAAACGGAATCGTCGCCGTTTCTGGAGGCTCCCGCAGCGCTTTCAAGACTTCGTAACCGTCCATTTCCGGCATCATGACATCGCAGATAATTAAATCGGGACTCCGCTCCCGCGCCACTTGCACCCCAAATTTTCCATTTTCGGCTCCCAAAATTCCGAACCCTTCGGCATCTAGAATGTCGAGGATGATTTCTCGGACGTAGGCTTCATCTTCGATTACCAATATTGTCTTCATTTTATCGATTTTCCTCCGGTTATAATGGCAAAATTACGGTGAATTTTGTTCCTTTTCCCAATTCACTTTCGACTGTAATCGTTCCCCGTTGCAGTTCGAGCGATCGCTGCACGATCGTCAGCCCCAAACCTGTCCCCGGAACTGTACCCACATTTTTGGCGCGATGGAAGGACTCGAAGAGGTGCTTCCGATCTTCCGGGGGAATGCCAATGCCCTCATCCTCGACGGTACAGATCGCGCGATCGCGATCGTAAGTCAATGTAAATTCTATCTTACCGCCCTGGGGCGAATATTTAATCGCATTGGAAAGGAGGTTGCTGAAGATATACCGCAGCAGTTGTTCGTCCATGCGGGGGAGGCGATCGCGGATCTCTTCCTTTTGAGGGCGAACGTGGAATTCCAAGGTTTGATCGGCTTGCAGGTTCAGTTGCATTTCTTCAACCAAGTTGCGACAAAATCCCTCCAGATCGATGGGGCAGGGATTAAAAGGGAGTTTCTGCGCTTCGGAACGGGCGAGAATTAAAATTTCACCCAGCAAAGAACTCATCTGATGAACGGTATTTTGGATGCGCTTTAAATAGAGATTTTTTTTCTCATCACTCCAGCGATCGCCGTAACATTCGAGGGCTTCTGATGCAGCCAAAATGGTGGTCAGGGGGGTGCGAAACTCGTGGGAAATAAGGGAAACAAATCGCGATTTAAGTTGGTTCAATTCTTTTTCTGTTGCCAGGGCTTTGCGAATTTCGAT
>JBNGCR010000272.1:0-1188 GCA_050045915.1 Limnospira sp. | reverse complement strand
GATGGTTTCGCCCGAAGCGAGTCCGCAACAAAACCATACCCGCGATTAGGTTCAAAACTCCGATCATTTGAATGAGTATTTCTTTGTGAATCAAGGGGTCGCCCTGAAGGAGGCGAACCCCGTTGATGGCGATGCGGACGAGGTAGGAAAACAGCGCCAATTCAAACGCCAGCGTCAATCTAGCTTGGAGAAACTGACGCTGCCAACTGTTATAGGAGGGATGGGTCAGCTTTTCCTCGGATTCCGGGAAAGCATTGGCATTTTTGAGGTGGTTGAGTATCGCCCGGATCGGCCCGAAGTCCTGGAGCCGAGACATCCATTGCTGATTCATTTGCTGACCTCATTTGAAAGAATCGATGGAGTGGTTCAGTTAAGATCTGTTGTATCTCAAAGTTAGGGGAGTATGGAAAAAAAGGCGATTTGGCGATCGCCCGTCGCCCCCCGTCCGCAAGGCTCCGGCAGTCACCACCGCCCTTTTTTATCATTTTGCCGTGATAAAATTTGAGGAAAAATAGATGCGATCGCCACCCAGACGATTGACCCAATGCTCCGATACCCGCCCACCGACAGTCAACAGGAGAACGGCATCATGTCCGACGTGACCATCAAAGACTTTGAAATCGTGCAAACGGTCTTCAACGAAGCCGGTTTGGATTATCAATTAGAATTGGAAGGTGGAAAAATCTCAGTTATGGGTCCCTCAGATATCGTATCGAGCGAAATCGGCATTCTGTTTAGTCGCTTACTCGGAAACTGGGTTTATCCCCGCCGCCTGGGCCGGATTTTCGACTCCGCCGGCGGTTTTATCTTGCCCGATCGCAACCTGAAAGCCCCCGATGTCTCCTTTGTGAAAGCCGATCGCCTGCGACGAAGTGTCCGCTACTTCGCCGAAATGGTTCCCGATTTAGCAGTGGAAATAAAATCCCAAAGCGACCGTATTCCACCCCTACAAAAAAAGCTCGAAAAATATATCGAATTGGGAGCAACAGTCGGAATCCTGATCGACCCCGACGAGGAAACCGTCACCCTCTATCGCCCCGCCACAGAACCCGTCCAATTGACGAATGACGACGTTTTGAGCATTCCCGAACTCTTCCCGGGTTGGGAAATTGCCATTCCCGAACTGTGGCCCCCCGTATTTGACGAGGAAGAATAGTAGGGAATAGGGAATAGGGAATAGGGAATAGG
>JBNGCR010000271.1:0-5501 GCA_050045915.1 Limnospira sp. | reverse complement strand
GGAGGCCGAGGAGATCGGCAACGGCTGTCTCTCAGTACCGGAATACATTGGGAAAATTTCAGTTATCATACCGTTGCAACTTTCAGACCTTATCGATTTTCGCTCCGTGACCGTCCATTAGCGATCGGTTGGAGGGACTCAGGGATCGTGGCTCGATAGCAATGGTTCCGACGGTTCGCTTCTGCCACCGAGATCGTCATCGAGACGCAGCGCATACGAGGATAAAGGAGTATTTATGACGCAATCCCTCATCCCCATCGATCAATGTCCGATTCAGATTGAAGACGATCGCACGGGTACCAATATCGAAACCCTGAAACGGGCTTTTGCGGACAACCTGTTTTACCTACAGGGGAAATATGAATCCCTGGCGACCCAGGATGATTTTTACATGGCCCTGGCTTATACCCTCCGCGATCGCCTCCTGAGTCGGTGGTTGAAAACCCTGAAAACCTATCTGGAGAACGACGTCAAAGTCGTTTACTACCTGTCGGCGGAATTTCTCATGGGCCGCCACATGGGCAACAGCCTGATCAATATGCACCTGTACGACCGCGTGCGTCAGGCGGTAGAAGAGTCCGGGTTGAACCTGGACGAAATTCTGGAACACGAACCGGACCCCGGCTTGGGGAACGGCGGTCTGGGCCGTCTGGCAGCCTGTTTCCTGGACTCCCTGGCTACCCTGGAAATTCCCGCCGTCGGCTGCGGCATCCGCTACGAATTCGGGATCTTCACCCAGGCGATCCGGGACGGGTGGCAGGCGGAAGTCCCAGACAAGTGGCTGCGGTTCGGCAACCCCTGGGAGATCGCTCGCCCGGACCAGGCCGTCGAGGTGAAATTTGGCGGCCACACGGAAATGTACCACAACGAAAAGGGTCAGTTCAAAATCCGCTGGATTCCCTCGACGCGGGTGATCGGCATCCCCTACGATACCCCGGTTCCGGGTTACGATACTAACACCGTCAACCCCCTGCGGCTGTGGCGGGCTGAGGCCAGCGACGACTTCAATTTCGACGCTTTCAACGCCGGGAACTACGACGGGGCCGTAGCCGAAAAGATGCGATCGGAAACCATCTCCAAAGTGTTGTATCCCAACGACAACACCCCCCAAGGGAAGCAATTGCGGTTGGAACAACAGTTTTTCTTCGTCTCCTGTTCCCTGCAGGATATCATCCGCATTCACCTGATGCGGCACCCAGACCTGCACAATTTGAACGACACCGCTGCCATCCAACTCAACGACACCCACCCGGCCGTTGCGATCGCCGAAATGATGCGGCTGTTGATGGACGAGCACCAAATGGACTGGAACACGGCTTGGCGGGTGACGCAAAAGACGTTCTCCTACACCAACCACACCCTGATGCCGGAAGCCCTGGAGAAGTGGCCCGTCAGTCTGTTCGGCTACCTCCTCCCCCGCCACCTGGAGATCATCTACGAAATCAACCACCGCTTCCTGGAAGACGTGGCCCGCTGGTATCCCGGCGACGAAGAACTTCTCGGCCGTCTGTCCCTGATCGACGAGTCCGGCGAAAAGTACGTCCGCATGGCGAATTTAGCCTGCGTCGGGTCCCACGCCATCAACGGGGTGGCGGCCCTGCACACGGAACTCCTGAAACAGGACACCCTGCAGGACTTCTACAAGCTCTGGCCCGAGAAGTTCATCAACAAAACCAACGGCGTCACCCCCCGACGCTGGATTCTGCTGTGTAATCCCAAATTGGCGGATCTTTACAGTTCCAAAATCGGCGACGGGTGGCTGAAGAATTTGGACGAACTGCGGCAGTTGGAGAAGTACGTTGATGACCCGGAATTCTGCGAACAGTGGCGGGAGATCAAACTCCACAACAAGCGCCAGTTGGCGGAGTACATCTGGGAACACAACGGCATCGAAGTCGATCCCAACTCGATGTTCGACATCCAGGTTAAGCGGATTCACGAGTACAAGCGCCAGCTTTTGGACGTGCTGCACATCATCACGCTCTACAACCGCATCAAGCAGAATCCCCACATCGATATCGTCCCCCGGACGTTCATCTTCGGTGGCAAGGCGGCGCCGGGTTATTTCATGGCGAAGCTGATCATCAAGCTGACGAACGCGGTGGGGGATATGGTCAACAACGATCCGGATGTCCGGGGTCGCCTAAAAGTCGTATTTTTGGCGAACTTCAACGTTTCGTTAGGCCAGCGAATTTATCCCGCCGCCGACCTGTCGGAGCA
This sequence comes from Limnospira sp., assembly GCA_050045915.1. Lineage (GTDB taxonomy): Bacteria > Cyanobacteriota > Cyanobacteriia > Cyanobacteriales > Microcoleaceae > Limnospira. The sequence continues at coordinate 3,281 of JBNGCR010000271.1, read as the reverse complement.
AATTTCCACCGCCGGGAAGGAGGCATCCGGAACCGGAAACATGAAATTTGCCATGAACGGGGCACTGACGATCGGAACCCTGGACGGCGCGAATATCGAGATCCGGGAAGAAGCCGGACCCGAGAATTTCTTCCTGTTCGGATTGACCGCCCAGGAGGTGGCAAATCTGAAGGCGAAGGGGTACAATCCTTGGGATTATTACAGCAAAAATGGCGAACTGAAGGCGGTCATAGATCGGATCGCGTCCGGGTATTTCTCCCACGGCGATAAGGAACTGTTCAAGCCGCTGGTGGATTCCCTGATGCACCACGATCAATATATGCTGTTCGCGGATTATCAGGCCTACATCGACTCTCAGAAAGAGGTAGCAAAAGCCTACCGCGATCGCGACAAGTGGACGCGGATGTCAATCCTGAACGCCCTCCGCATGGCGAAATTTTCCAGCGATCGCACCATCAAGGAGTATTGCGATCAGATCTGGAACGTGCAGCCGGTGTCCATCGAAATGGAGGAATACAGCCAAGAAAATGCGGCGCTAAAGATCGGCCAGTAGATCAGTTGAGAAAGTGGGCAACCGGGTACAACCGGAGGCAACCGGAGACGGTTGCCCCTACTCATAAGGGATCGTACAGGAGGCAACCGGGGACGGTTGCCCCCACCGATCAAGAAAAGTCGGTTATTTTCAGTTCGCCATCGCGACAAATTTTTCTCCCTTAAAATCATCCGAAGATGATGAATAAAACCGATCAAAAATCTGTGTAATCTGCGTAATCTGCGGAAAAAAATAAAATTCAATTATCAATTAATCCCAACTCCCCCTTCATGAATGATGATAATTTAGGTCAAAGCATCACCGAACAATCCTTCGCCATCATCGATCGCGAAATGGGCAGCAACCACCCTTTCAATCCAGCGGAATACGCGATCGCGCGGCGGGTGATTCACAGCACGGCAGATTTCGAGTTTGTGCAGGCATTGCGGTTCAGTCCCGGCGCCATCGAGGGTGCGATCGCGGCATTAAAAAATCGGGTTCCCATCATCACCGATGTCCGCATGGTGAAACAGGGCATCGCCTCCCAGGTAGCGCGGACCTTCAACAATCCCCTCGTCTGCGCCTTGGAGTGGGCGTCCGTCGCCTTACCGGGCAAAACCCGCACGGAAACGGGGATGTTGGCGGCGGCGCGGGAATATCCAAACGGCATTTTTGCGATCGGCAATGCCCCCACAGCCCTCCTCGCCCTCTGTTCGCTAATCCGAGAAAAGGCGATTTCTCCGAGTTTAGCGATCGGGGTTCCCGTCGGGTTCGTTTCAGTAGTAGAATCGAAAGCAGTTTTAGCTGAAACAGCGGTGCCCCAAATCCGCGTCGAAGGGCGCAAAGGCGGTTCCCCAGTGGCGGCGGCGATCGTCAATGCGCTGTTGATTTTGGCTGAAGAAGCCGGGTAAAGTCTGGCAATTGAAAAAGACTCGCCCCCAAACCTCCAATTCTGGGGGCTTTGAGTGGAGCGAATTGGGACGAATTTACATTGCTATCGCTTATTTTTTTGGATACTGAGAATTGACGATACACGTTGTTGGGATTGGATTAGATGGGGCGGCGGGACTGCGGGAGTCGGCGCGTCAAATTATCGATCGCGCCGAATTGTTAGTGGGAAGCGATCGCCATTTGAGTTATTTCGGCGATCGCGCGATTCCCCAATTGATCTTGAATAATCTGACTGAAGGGTTATCAGAATTACGCCAATGGCTGACTCGTCGCGAACGGGAAATGCCCACCGATCCGAATGTGGTGGTTTTGGTGTCGGGCGACCCGCTTTTTTTCGGGTTGGGGCGGCTGCTGCTGGCGGAATTTCCACCGGAAAAAATGGTGTTTCACCCCCATTTAAGTTCGATTCAATTGGCGTTTAATCGCATTAAAGTTCCCTGGCAAGATGCGAGAATTATCAGCGCCCACGGGCGATCGCTCGACCACTTAATCCAAGCTTTACAGCAGGGGGAAGATAAAATTGCGGTGCTGACGGACAACCTCAACACTCCACCGGTGATCGGGAATTTAATCTCTTCTTTGGATCTGCCCAGTTCCTATCAATTTTGGGTGTGCGAACGGTTGAATGGGGAAGGCGAACGGGTACAAAAATGGGCTTTAGAAGACCTCGATTCCCATTCATTTTCCCTCTTGAGTGTGGTGGTGCTGCTGCGGGAATTGCCAGACCGGGCGCAGCCTTTGAATTTGTCCGATCTCCCCCTATTTGGAATTCCCGATCGCCTGTTTCTCAGTTATAGCGATCGGCCCGGACTGATGACCAAACGGGAGGTGAGAATGTTGGTGTTGGGGGAGTTGGGATTGCAGGGCGATCGGGTGATTTGGGATATCGGGGCGGGCACGGGTTCGGTGTCGGTGGAAATCGCCAGGATGTGCCCCACTTCGACGGTTTACGCGATCGAAAAAACGGCGGCAGGAACGTCTCTGATCGAGCAGAATTGCCGCCACTTTCAGGTCAATAATGTTATCTCCATCCACGGGGAAGCCCCGGCGATTCTCAACCATTTGCGATCGCCCGACCGCATCTTTATCGGCGGCAGCGGTGGCAATCTGGCGGAGATTTTGGGAACTTGCAGCATCCGTCTCGCCCCCGGCGGCACGATGGTTTTAGCCCTGGCGACGTTGGAACATCTGAATGTGGCGTTGGAGTGGGTCAAGGAGCGTGTTAAATTGGAGAAAAGTTGGAGTTATCGGCTGTTGCAGGTGCAGTTGTCTCGGTCTACTGCGATCGCCGACCTGACCCGTTTTTCCCCCCTCAATCCGGTGACAATTTTGACCATCCATCACCACAGTTTGTTTGCTTAATATTAAGATAAAAAATTGCCCCAAAAAGGGTTGACGGGGTGCGGCAACTTCTGATAAGATATTGACATCATCCTCCATAATGGGAGTGGTTGCGCCGATAAAATTTTTACACAGATTCCCATTATGTACGAAGTATATCATAAAAAAAAGAAAATAGCTAGAGTTTCCGAGAAAATTGGAAAATTTTTTTCGACATATTTTTCTTCCGCAGATGACGCAGATTACACAGATTTTTGATTTTCGGCCAGCGGTGCTGTAAATTTGTTATCCTGAATGTTGATTGTTGGAAATCTTTAGTTATGGTATTGATACGGCAATGATGATGTTACCCGCTGACCAAATTTTTAAGATCGCCAATTTGTTTGTCTTCCCCTTTTGGGGGTTGATGATTCTCCTGCCGAATTGGGGAGTCACCCGCAAGGTGATGGAATCTTAC
>JBNGCR010000270.1:0-5539 GCA_050045915.1 Limnospira sp. | reverse complement strand
AAGTCCCCCTTTTTAAGGGGGATTTAGGGGGATTTCAAAGTCCCCCTTTTTAAGGGGGATTTAGGGGGATCTCCTCCAATTTTCAATCATTCAATTCGCCGAATTGTTTCAACATCTCGACGATCGCCCGATCTGCAGTAGTAGGAATTGCCGTTTTCAAGCCGGTTTCAGTTTCCCGCAGCCACCACCCCGAAGCCGTCTGGGGCGATCGCCACAGGTCCAGATGTTCCACCCCTGGATCGGCGTAGAAACTCTCATTTCCCCCTCCCAAAAGCCGGGAACTGTCGTGGGTAAAGCGATCGTGGCTGACGCGGTAGGCGGGAAAATCCCCCCCCAGGGGGACTCCCCAACCATCCACGGCGATCGCACCCTTCACCCGTCCCCCCGACTGCCGCCACAACACAGAAACGGCGATCGCGGCGACGACACCGGCACTGAAGCCGATCCATACCAATGGTATCCCACGGCGATCGGAGATGTTCGCCTCCAAAAACTGCCAAAGTGCGATCGCCGATACCGGAGACGATCGTTCCGCCGGAAACACTAACGGAGATTCCCGCCAGTCCGCATCCAACCCCGCCAAAAACTCGTCGGTGAGGGTGCGATCGTGGAAACCGGGACAAATCACTGTAACCATAAGGATATGGGAAAAATCGGAGGAATGGTAGAGGGCGGGAATAGAGACGGGAATCTACAATTTGATACTAAATCCGGTTGTTTCAGACAATTGATTTGAGGGCGAAGGCCCTTCGCCCCTACAATTCCCGACGCGATCGCATCGATAACGTTTGCCTGTTGCCTCCCCGACTCCCGACTCCCGACTCCCGACTCCCCCCCTTCCCCCATCCCCCCCCTGGGGATGTTAAGGTATAGACCAGGGTGGCATTCATACGATCGCCACTCCGGTTCATTGCTCAGACAAGAGGACGAAGACGTGGTAGCAACTCCCGAAAAAATTCAGAATCCGGACGCCCAGTCCGGCGATCGCGCCGCCGAAGATCGGGTGGCGGTTTTGCTGATGGGTTACGGCGAGGTGGAAAGTTACGAAGATTTTGCCAATTATAACGAACAGGCTTTGAACCTGCTGACGGCGAAATTCGCCCCCGTCCCCACCTGGATCTATCCGCCCCTGGCCAAGCTGCTGGCCGTTTTTGACCTGCACGAGTGGAAACACGATCACGGCAACTTCATCTCCCCCCACAATGCCATCTTCGAGCGGCAGCGGGCGGGAATCGAAGAAAATCTCCAGCAAAGATGGGGCGATCGCGTCAAAGTCTTCAAGGCGTTCAACTTCTGCGCCCCCTTCCTCCCGGAACAGGTTTTGACCCAAATCAAAACCGAAGGCTTCGACAAGCTCCTCATTTATCCCCTGCTGGTGGTAGACTCAATCTTTACCAGCGGTATCGCCGTGGAACAGGTCAACAACGCCCTGGCGCAACTGGCGGACGACAAGAGCCACTGGATCACCGGCCAGCGCTACATCCCCTCTTTCTACAACGAACCCGCCTACATCGACCTGACGGCGCGGTTGGTGGAGGAAAAAATCGAGGCGGAATTAGCTGTCGCCCACCTGCCCTCCCAGACGGGAATCGTCCTGATGAACCACGGTTGCCCCCACAAGGCCAAGGGCTTCACCTCGGGTATCGACGAGAGTCAGGCGCTTTACGAACGGGTGCGCGAAAAGCTGATCAACCGCTACGCCCTAATTTCCGTGGGTTGGCTGAACCACGACACTCCTTTAATCGAGTGGACGCAACCCAACGCCCAGTTGGCGGCTCAAAATCTAATGGAATTGGGCGCCACGGCGATCGTCTTCATGCCGATCGGATTCGCGACGGAAAACCACGAAACCCTGTTGGACGTCGAACACATCATCGAGGCGTTGCGGCGTCGTCGTCCCGATGTCACCTACGTCCAAATGGCCTGCGTCAACGACCATCCCCAATTCTTGCAGATGGCGGCGGAGTGGGCGAACCCGCAAATCGAAGGGCTGTTGAATGAAACGGCATTGGCGGTGAATCCCTCCCTGGCGGCGGAACAGGCGCAAGCCTCTCACAGCCACAGCCACGACCACGACCATCATCATCATCACGACCACGGCCACAGCCATCACCACCATTAATAATTGATAATTGATAATGATCAATTGTCGGGAATGGGAGCATCTCGCTCCCTCTTTTTTTATGAATTTTGTTCGGACAAATCCCCTCTCCGTGTCCTCTGTGCCTCTGTGGTTAAATTATCATATTTCATAATAAAAATCGGCAACTTTAACAGCCGGTTTGCCAGGTGGGAGAGGGCGAATTTGACCTTGAGGGGGCGGGGTAAATCCTGACCGGCGATCGCGGCAAATCCCAGGCGGCGATAATATTCCATCAACCCCCGTCCCACGCACTCCAAATACAGCGGTTCGGGGGACTCGGCGATCAAATGTCGCGTCAAAATCGTTCCCAACCCCCGATTTCGCCAGGGGGAAGCGACCACCAAACTCCCCAATTCCCGGCAATTCTCAAATTCTCGCAGTTGTCCGCAGGCGATGACCTTCCCCTGCCGTTCGATCGCCCAAAACTGTCGCCAGCGGATCTGGGTGGGGTCGAGTTTGGCGCCGAATACCAGGCGGCGGATCGGCCAGATATCTTCTGGGGTGGCTTTTCGGAGGGTGAATTCCGGCGGAAGTTGGGGAGGGGGGTCGGACATGGTGGGGTTAACGCTCGAATTTGGAGTCCGGGTCTAGTTGCCAGCGATCGCTGTCCCGTTCGTCCATTTTATCCTTGATGTGCAGCGGTTCGCGATCGGGCATTTCCACCCCCGCCGGTTTCGCCATACTGTCGATGTCGTGCTGTTCGTCGGTGGGTTGGGGGCGGGCGAATTTGTCCTCGTCCACCGCGTGTTGAATTTCGGACGCATCGGGCGTCACTTTGGGATCGAGGCGTTGTTCTGGCTGGGGATTCATGATCGGATGACTCCTATTTTAAATTGATTAAATCTATTATAAAACTTAGAGTTGAGATGCCGGAAAAAGCGATATGATTGAACCGTAAAGCGTATAACCTACCATGCATATACTTCGATGTCGTCCCCCGAAAGATAGATTGATCCTTGTCTCCTATCAATTAAAATGGTAAGCTGATAAAAATATCGAAAATTTTACTCGGGTCAATCCTTGATCGCCTCTAGGATTTGAGGCCGACAACAAACCGTGTCGCTCGTACAGATATTGATTTCACACAAAAATTGTAAAATTAATTGATGTCTTCCAAACCCCAAGCGAACCAAAAATATGTTTTCCCTTACTCAAAAAACGTCGAGACAGCGAGAAATTTTAGAAGTCGTCTTCCGCAACGGCTGGGACTATATGCGGGGTCTGTTGACGGGGGGCAAGTCGGGAGAACCCAGGCTGCCATCTCCGGACGTCCTCCGCAAAATTCTGATCGAATTGGGTCCGGTTTATGTGAAGTTGGGACAGCTTTTGTCCACCCGCCCCGACTTGTTGCCGGGGAGGTATGTGGACGCTTTGACGGACTTGCAGGCGAACGTCCCGCCGGTGGATTGGGGGCAGATCGAAACCCAACTGCGGCTGCAATTTTCTCGGCCGATGGAGGAGATTTTCAGCCGCGTCGAAACGGAATCGGTGGCGGCGGCTTCCATCGCCCAAATTCATCGGGCGACCTTAAAAAATGGTGAGGAAGTGGCGTTGAAAATACAGCGTCCGGGAATTGAAACCATCGTCGATCGCGATATCGAATTAATTACCGGACTGGCCGATTTGGTGTCGGGGACGGATATCGGCGAGGATTACGATATCGTGGCGATCGCGGACGAATTTACCAAAGCCCTCAAAGCCGAGTTAGATTTTACCACAGAAGCGCAATATACCGACCAACTGCGGAAAAACTTATCCGAAAGCCGCTGGTTTGATACGGAAAAATTGGTGATTCCCAAGGTTTACTGGGAATTGACGACGCCGAATTTGTTGGTTTTGGAATGGTTGGATGGGGTGCCGCTGTTGTTATCCGAACCCTCGAAAACCCAGTCCGATCGCGAAGATCCCCGGCGAACCGAAATCACGACGTTGCTATTTCGCGCCTTTTTTCAACAAATTTATTTGGATGGTTTTTTCCATGCCGATCCCCACCCCGGAAATATCTTTTATCTCCGAGACGGACGGGTGGCAATTTTGGACTGCGGGATGGTGGGGCGAATCGACCCGCGCACCCAGCAAATTTTGACGGAAATGCTGTTGGCGATCGTCGATATCGACGCGCAACGCTGCACCCAACTGACTTTGGAATTGGCCGAATCCGGGCAACCCGTGCGGCTGGATCGGCTGGAAAGTGATTACGACAGTATGTTGAGGCGCTATTATAATCTCAGCCTTTCCGAAATCAATTTCAGCGAGGTATTTTACGAGATTTTGCAGATTTCTCGAAATAATAAAGTTCGCCTCCCCAGCAATATGGGATTGTACGCCAAAACTTTGGCAAATATGGAGGGAGTCGCTCGCAGTTTCAACCCGGAAGTGAACCTGTTAAACGAGATCAAACCGCTGATGACGGATCTGTTTCGCCGTCAATTGTTGGGCGACAATCCTTTACAAACCTTTCTGCGGACGGCGTTGGACGTGAAGAGTTTGTCATTGCGATCGCCCCGCCAGGTGGATCTCCTCCTCGATCGCGTCACCTCGGAAACCCTGAAATGGAACATCACCATCCCCGAATTGAACAGCCTGCAAAATCGCCTGGACGACGCGGCGAACCGCCTGTCGTTTAGCGTGGTGGTGGGTTCCTTAATTATGGGGGCGGCGATCATCTCCACGGGAGCTCAAACGTCCCAACTCTCTTTGGTGAGTAATATCCTATTTGCGGCGGCTTCTTTGCTGGGATTGTGGCTGGTGGTTAGTGTGTTGCGATCGGGCAATTGGCGGTAAGATAGGAGGCAACAGGCAATAGGCAAGAGGCAACAGGCAATAGGCAACAGGCAATAGGAAGAAGAAGTCCCGACGGTTCTGACCCCGGCTGTTCAATCTATCAAATCCCCGTGGGGGCGCCAGGTTTTCGCCCTTTAGCCTTGCGCCCTATTTTCGAGTTTAGATAGGAGGCAACAGGCAATAGGTAAGAGGCAATAGGAAGAAGAAGTCCCGACGGTTCTGACCCCGGCTGTTCAATTCACTGCGGGGGGGGCGAATGCCATTCGCCCCTACAGATACGCTTCTTTCCTCCAATCGCTCGCGACTGATCACCGAATGACCTGCAATGCCGAAGCATCCAAAACGACTGTCATTCGACGCTCTCCTCTTTTGCAGCCTCCCGGCGCTCTGCAATCAATTCATCCGCCAAACTCCGGTGTGGGTTCCCATGGGAAAAACGAGCTTTCAACCGTCGCGCGATCGCTTCCCGCTTTTCCAATATCAACCGTCCAGCCTCTTCTCTGGCAATCATCCGATCGCCCTCCGCAAATCCCAACGACTGCCGCAATGCCGCCGGGATCACGTAAAATCTCCGATACGTTTGGAAGCTCTGTCTCTTTAGAGCAGGGAGGA
>JBNGCR010000269.1:0-5564 GCA_050045915.1 Limnospira sp. | reverse complement strand
CCCGTGGGCCTGACACTTGTGAACGAGTCCGGCGTCGTTTTGGAGTACGGTTTGACCACCGGCGGAACGGCAAGTTTGGCGACAGGTAACAGCATTAATTACCCTAATCTTCCCCTCGATTCTTATTTGTTAATCAATCCCATTAATGCCGGTTTGAGCCTCGATTACGATGTCGATGTGGATAACAATTTGGTGACGGTTACAGTGCTGCCCAGTGGCGCTCAAGCCGGTCTTCGCACGGTCAACGTTCAGTCCACCGGGGGGATTTTTATTTACTAAATAGACCCCATTTTCTCAAATCTAAATTGTCGAAAAAATCGCCCAGCTTTTTGATGAAAACTGGGCTTTATTTATGGCAGTTGCCGATCTGCTGCGATACGGTTCGATCCCCCTCAATCCCCCTTGACAAGGGGGACTTGAAATGTAAACCAGTATAAAAAATGGCTGGAACCACAGAGACACAGAGAACACAGAGAGAGAATTTTTGCGGTTTTCTCCCCCCTTATTAAGGGGGGCTGGGGGGGATCGAATGGCTCCCCCCTTATTACGGCGCGGCCGTTTCATTCTCGGTTATCAATTGTCGAGGATGATGAGGAAAACCGTTAATGGGAGCCAGGAGAAAGGGTTTTTTTAGTTAAAAATACCTTTTCATTCCGAAAAATCTCCCTCTGCTCCCTCTGCTCCCTCTGCTCCCTCTGCAATTTTTCGGGGAGAATGAAACAGCCCTGCTTATTAAGGGGGGCTGGGGGGGATCGAATGGCTCCCCCCTTTTTAAGGGGGGCTGGGGGGGATCTAATTAAATCGTAAATATCCCTTTTGGATTGACGGAAAAGAGCGATCGCCTCTGGAGTCCTTCCCGGTTTAATATCTCGTTGGCAGCCAGTAAACCGCTGCTGACGGCCCGCTCCATCAAGCCGCAGGGGAAGGGCATTTTCACCCAGTCTCCGGCGAAGAGTAAATTAGAGACTCCGGAATCCGTTTCCGGGCGATCGCGATAACTGCCGGGGGGGTAGCCGGAGAAGTTCTTTTGGTTCACTAATTCCCGGTGTAACAGCGCCGCCGTTTTCAGTTCCGGTACGATTTCATACAGTTCCGATTCAAAGGTTGTTAACAGGGATTCTTGGGTGGGAAAATCGGCTTCTTTATAACAGTAGGCGTGGAGTTCGACGACGCTGCCTCCCGTTTTTTTGTGCCATTCGATATAGGGATCTTGGATGCGGTGGTAGAGGGTGATGCTGTCGGTTAATTGGTAGCCGGAAAGGGAGGTGAAATCGCTGTGTGCCCAGGGGAAATCCCGGTCGAACCAAAAGCGGCAAACGGCGAAGGGATCGGCGATCGCCAATTTTTCGATCCGTTCTCGCAAGGCCCCATTAACCGCCCCCGTTGACCGGGAAAAGAGCGATCGCACGCCGGGAACATCTGCCGCGAAAACATAATAATCCGCCTGCAAAGCGATCGGCGATTGTGTAGCCGATGTAACGGACAGGGTGGGAAAGTCCGGTTTAGAGTAAGTGAAACTTACCTCCTGTTTTAGCTCCCTGTCAGCCCTCCGATTTTCGGAGGGTTTGCTTATTTGGGCAGCTAACTGCACCCGATTTTCTCCCGATTGGAGGACGCGAAATCGGGGCAAATTTTCTCGCGCCGGACCGGAAATGACCCGGCCTTGGCGGTCATAAACTGCCCCGTGACAGGGACAGCGAAAGCCGCCGTCGGGTTGGCGGTTGACGGTGCAGCCTTGGTGGGTGCAGGTGAGGGAAGTGGCCTCGGTTTTTTGGGTATTGAGGATGTAAACGTCGTCTGTCGCCCCGAAATATTCGCCCTCCGCTTTTAACGCCAGGTTGCGATCGACCCAGAAGGGCGCCGAGCCGCGGGGGTTTCCCGTGGTATAAGTTAAAGAATCGATGCGTCCGTCCCGCCATTGAACCTCGGAGACTGTGACGCCGGTGCGGATTTCGCCCCCGTTGGCGGTAATGGCGTCGGCGATGGGTTTGACCAGGCCGGTTCCCATATCTTGGCGGGTTCCGTTGAAGGCGAGCCCCTCTGGATTTCCGAAGAAGTAAAAGTGGAAAAATTGCATCAATTCTCCCGCGCTGAGGCGATCGGGGGCGTTTAAACTGGATTTGGCGAAGGGGAGAAAATAGAGATCGTAAAGGCCCCGGGGAAATTCTCCGGCCACCCACTCACTGACTGAGAGGCCGTCAAGGCGTTCAAAACTGTCGGGGATGGCGAAACCGCCGATCTCCCGGAAGACTTGCCAGTGTTGGGGTTGGGCGAGGTTGATGCCCCAGCGAAATCGGTTGGGGGAGGCGATCGCCAGATCCACCACGTTCCAGGGGAAAGCGGAGTGGTTGGGTCGAAACACTTCTGGATCGTAGGTGGCATCTCGGAGGACGACGGAGTAAAATTTAAGGGATAGAAAATGATCGCCGATGTTCAATTCTTGAACGATGCGGTTGAGGTTATAATATTGGGGAAAAAAACCGTGGAACCCGTGTTCCATCATGAACGTCTCGTTCCCCACCCGCACCGGCCAACTGGCGATTTTGCCGCCGAGTTGGGGCGATCGCTCCAACAGGGTGACGGCGAACCCCCGCCGGCTGAGTTCATAGGCGCAGGCTAACCCCGCCAAACCCGCCCCGACGACGACGACGCGCTTGCGGCCGTTGGAGTGGTAGGGGAGGTCGAGGGGATCTCGTTGGGCGATCGTGGGCTGCGGTTTTTTGAATCGGGAATAGCCCAACAGTCCACCCACTGCACCGACTCCTAAAATTTTGAGGACTTGTCTTCGAGAAAGGGATGGGAATTGTAGTGATTCGGGAAATTGACGCATTAACAGTAACGGGTGTGGATGATCCGAGGTTCCCATCAACTCCAAAAGGCTCAAAAAATTACATATCCTTCCGGAACGGAACCTATCATTTATGGATGGTAACATTGAGTTGAAATTTAAGTAAGTCCAACTCCGACTTTTTAATATTCCCAAGCTGCCGGCCGGCAATTGGGCGACTTTGATTCAGAATTGGGTGTCTCTACAACAGCCGAAAGGCCCGTGCATTTTGATGATACTATTGAGAGTCACCTTTATGATCGCCAACGATTACAAAACAGTTTGGGTCACTCAACTTTCTCGACGACAGGAGATGATTTGGAATCTGATATTGGCATCTCAAAGCCTATCCGTGTTCATTCATCCCCCGAACATCGAGTTAAAATCTGCCGTTGGGGAAGGGGCGCTTAAAGGTCAAATACCGGATCTGTGTTTGATCGATATCATGCACTTTATTCGCCAAAAACAGAGTCCCTACGAATTTTGTCGGTGGTGTCATTTGAACTATCCGGAAATCCAAATTATTTTGACCCACGGAACTGCCGATCAAGTCTCGAAAGCCGAACGATTGTGGGCGACAAAACAGGGGGCACAGGATCTGTTGGCGGGATTTCAATCGGTTCACTTGCGGGCAGAAATTACCTTCGGCTTGCAGCGAGTTTTGGAAGTGCTAGACTTGCTTCCGATCGAGCAACAACAACTCAATTCTGCATTGGCAAAAATTCAGAAACATATATCTTTTGAATCGGGTCATTTGCCGGAACTTGCCGTTTATTAATGGGGGTTTAAGCGGTAGAAAATCCGCCCCCGTCCCCATCCCCCCCAGCCTCCCTTTGTAAGCAGGGCTATTTCATTCTCCCAGAAAAATGGCGACCGGGAGCTCCAGGAAGCAGAGGAAGCGACCGGGAGAAGAGGGAGATTTTCCGGTTAAAAATACCTTTGTATTAGGAATTCCGGTGCCGGTTCAAAATCCGTTGCACCAATTCGGGATGGCGCGATCGCAGATATTTCGTTCCCCGCAGCGGTGGGAAAGAATCGCCGCGATCTGCCCCTCCACCACTTCCGCCAAATATTCGTATCGAGTTTGGGTGGCGGTGTCCTCGTCCCGCCTCACCATCGAACCGCTGCGGTCAATTAAGATAAAAACGTCGCGATCGCAAATCGAAGCATAATCCCAATCCATCGCTTTTTCTATATGATCGTGTTCGGACAGTTTTAAATCCGATTCTGTTTGACCCCAATTAATGGTAACCCACTCCGGTTTATACTGATAAAATAACGCGATCAAATCCGAACGCTTCGACCGGCGTTCGTCGGGAAACTGATTTTTCAATCCGAAGGACAGGCCAATATTTTCGATATGTTTTCTCACCGTCGCAGTCGTGATGTGGAGGCGTTCGGCGATGTCGCGATCGCCCAAACCCGATAACATCAGTTTTATAGCAACGAGCGCTCACGTGGTTACAGTTGAAATGGGGTCAGAAATTTTCAAACCCTTATAGAAAAGCCGTTTCAGTTTCCGACTCCCTAATACCGACTGCCGAGGACCGCGCGCAGCGCTATAACACCTGTCGGCGTCGGGGAGTCAACCCGTCAAATGCGTCGGCAAACTGGCTGCGGTTCATCCCCCCACTCCTCCCCCTGAAGCACACCTTCGATCATACACAGTTGTGAATTTCCCCTCAAGTTGTGAATCTTTCTTCACAATAGCCCCTTGTGTAAGGGCGATCGGGCATAATGAAAGTAATGCAGACCTACGAGGGGTGAATCGCCGGAAAAACGGTCGAGAACCTCCCGCGATCGCACCCGATTAAAACCCATGAAAACCATTCTTAAATGGCTGGTTGTCGGTTTTTGCGAACTGATTTTATGTTTTTGGATTCTCGGAACCTCCGCCAATTTGGTCAGCGCCCCGAGTACCCTCAAAGTTTGGTTTGGCGTTTTCGGTTACTTAAGCGGGCTGGTGATCATTCCCGGTTCCTCCATTTACTACGTCACCCGAAAAATTCATCGCGCCAAAGTGCAACAACGACAACTCAAAGCCACCTTTCCAGAAGATGAAGGGTCCCCCATCGACGAAAGTATCACCTTCGGCGTCGGCGGAACCAGCGTCAACGCGGACGTTTCCCTCTCCTACTTTTTTAACACCGAAAAAATCAAAGATTTCTACGGAAAATATCTCAAAGATCCCCGGGAATTCAAAGCCACATTAGTCCGCAGCGAAACCCGCAACTGTTTCAACCAGAAAGCGGCGGGACTCAAACCGGAAGATATCGTCGGCAACAAACAGGGAGAATTGTTGACTTCCGTGCAAGACTGTTTGAACGACAAATTTGAAAGCGTCGGCGTGGAATTCGACTCCGTGGGATTCGTCAGCAAACCCCGTTTTGACAGTACAATTGAAGCCCAAATGACCGCCCGTTTCCAAGCCGAACAGCAGGCGATCGCAGCCAAAGCCCAACTGCAAGTCGCCCAAGCCGAAGCCGAACGCAAACTCGCCGAAGCCCGGGCGGACGCGGAAGCGGCAAAAATCGGCGCCTCCACCGTCACCCCGATGACCATTCGCCTGCGGGAGCTCGAATTGCAGCAGCAAATGATCGAAAAATGGAACGGCGTCCTCCCCATGTACCAGGGCGGACCGGCGCCATTCCCCACCTTCGATCCGAAGGCGGCGGCGCCTCAGAATTAGTCTCGCCCTCTCCCCCAACCCCTCTCCCAATCCTGGGAGAGGGGAGCC
>JBNGCR010000268.1:0-5568 GCA_050045915.1 Limnospira sp. | reverse complement strand
GCTCCCCTTGCCATTTTTCTGGGGAGAATGAAACGGCCCTGGGTGCGGGGGCGATCGCGGAGTTGTTCCGTTTATTTATGCTCCGTATTCAGTTGTTCTTCCAACTTGCGACTCGCCAGGGACATCGAGTAGCAGAACACCCAATAGAGAATCCCGATAAACAGGTAAACCTCCGAATAGCGCCCCAGAAACTTGGGATTCGCCAAAATCGAGCGGCTGATGCCCAACAGTTCAACCAATCCGACGATCGCCAACAAAGTCGTATCTTGAAACAGGCTGATAAACTGTCCGACGATAGAGGGAATCGAGATTTTCAACGCCTGGGGCAAAACGATTAACCCCAGCGTCAACGGGGCATTGAGTCCCACCGCCTTCGCCGCATCAAATTGACCTCGGGGAATAGCCTGCAAGCCGCCGCGGACGTTTTCCGCCAGGTATGCGGAACTGAACAGAGTTAGACCGACGATCGCCCGTAGGACGCGATCGGGGCGCATTCCTTCCGGCAGAAATAGTGGCAGCAAAATCTGCCCCATAAACAGAATTGTAATCAGCGGCAGTCCCCGGATCAGTTCGATATAGGCGACGGACAGCCAGCGAATCACGGGGAGGGGACTCTGGCGCCCCAAAGCCAATAAAACCCCGAGGGGGAAACAGAGTAAAATGCTGATCACCGACATCAGCAGGGTGAGCATCAAGCCGCCCCAGAGGTTGGTGGAAACGGCTTTCAAGCCCAAGCCACCGCCGATCAGCCAGACGGCGACAATCAATGATAAAAACCAGGAAAAGGGCAGCCACCGCCCCAGCAGGGGTTTGATCGTGCCGATTTGCCGTCCCCCCCAGGCGCTGAAAACGTGCAGGGCGAGCAGTGCGATCGCCATCAGACGATAAACTGTCGGCGTCGGAATTACCAAGACCAACATGGCGACGACGCTGATGCCGATGATGATCGGCTGAGTGAAGAGGGTGGTGGTGCGTCGGACTAGGAATCCCCAGGTCATGCCAGAAAGGAGGGCAATCAGGGCGAGTAATACCCACAACCGCCAATATTGATCCTTGGGGAAACGGCCGACCAGAAAGAGGGGCAAGTTGGCGGGGATGACGTTCCATTGGGCTTCCATTCTCGCCCAGATGATGAAACCGGCGGCTATCCAAAGTAGAAAACTCACGATCGCGATCGTGACCACGCCGTTGTACCAGGTATTGAATAAATTCTTACGCAGCCATTCGATAAAGCCTCCCGATTCGTCGGGAGGTTCGCGGGTGAAGTTGGACGGTTGCGGATTAGTTGTGGTCATCGGTGATGGTTATTTTTATGAATTACAAAATCGATTCGCTTTCCCGACTCCCTAATACCGACTCCCGACTCCCCATTTATCTTTCCCGCAGTTGAACGCTGCGGTTGAGGAAGTTCATAGCCAGGGAAATCAACAGGTCGATGGTGAGGTAGGTCGCCATGATAATCAGCATCACCTCGACGGCCCGTCCGCTTTGGTTGAAGGTGGTGTTGGCGACATTGTAAAGGTCTGCGTAGGCGACGGCGATCGCCAGACTGGAGTTTTTCGCCAAATTCAGATATTGGCTGTTGAGAGGGGGGATGATCACCCGCATCGCCTGGGGGAACACCACCAGCCGCATCACCAGCCCGGATTTCAAGCCCAGGGACCGGGCAGCTTCCCACTGCCCTTTGGGGACGGATTGGATGCCGGCCCGGACGATTTCGGCGATGTAGGCACCAGTGTAGATGACCAGGCCAACGAGGAGGGTACTAAATTCGATGGTCAGTCGCAAACCGCCTTGCAAGCTGAGGTTATTTTCGGGGCCTTCCACGGCGGGTTGTTGCCAGCCGAAGGCGAATAGAATAATCGCCGCCGCCACCGCCGCCAGGACGCCGAGGGCGACGAGTTGGGGTTTTCCGGATTGTCCCCGTTCGACCCGGATTTGGGTTCGCCACCTCCAAATGAAGAACGCCGCGATCGCCTCAACCACCAAAAATGCCAGCCAAAACCCAATCGCCGGACTCGCCGGCCAGGGAATGTAAATTCCCCGCTGGGTCAGAAAAATGGAGTTGAGGACGCCGATGCGATTTTCAACCTGGGGAAGTTGCAGGAAAATGCCGTACCAAAACAGCAGTTGCAGTAATAGGGGCGTATTTCGCACCAATTCCACATAGACCATTCCGATCTGACGCACCAGCCAGTTATTGGAAAAATAAGAAACCCCGGCGATAATTCCCACAATCGTGGTCAGGATAATCCCGAAAAACATCACCCGCAGGGAGTTGACCAACCCCGCCAGCAAAACTCTGGCGTAGGGGTCGGTGGGGGTGTAGGGAATCAAACTTTCCCCGATACTGAATCCGGCGGTACTGTTGAGGAATCGAAAGCCAAACTCGCTGCCGGTCCGTTGCAAGTTGCGGGCGAGATTGATCCCGCAAAACACAAAAATGGCAATGATGATCGCAACGACGACGACCTGAAGGGCAATTTTCCAGAAGCGATCGTCTCGCCAGAGGGGAATTTTATGCTGATGGGTGTCCGTTGTCATATCGTGAGGTGTGGGATACACATCCCTTTAGGGCGGGGAGGATGTCAAAGCCGGGGTGAAGTGATGGACGGAAGGCAACCATTCGAGGACTCAACCTCCCACCTTCCGTCTCGTTGCCATTAACGGAACGGTGGCGAATACAATAAACCACCATCCGTCCAGAGAGCATTTTGACCGCGATCTAGTCGGAATTGCGACTCTTGCCCTAAATTGCGTTCATAAACTTCGCCGTAATTGCCGACGTGCTTGATGACCCGGGCGACAAAATCGTTGCTCAATCCCATACTTTCGCCCAAATCCCCTTCGACGCCCAAAAAGCGGCGGATGGTGGGATCTTCGCTGGTTTGGGCGAGTTCTTCGACGTTACCTTGGTTGATGTCTAATTCTTCTGCTTCAATCAAGCCGAATGTCACCCACTTGACGGTATCGAACCAAGCCGAGTCATTGTTGATCGTCACCGGTCCGAGGGGTTCTTTCGACATGGTGACATCCAACAGGATGTGTTCGTCTGGGTTGGGGAGGGTGCTGCGGCGGGCAATCAGTTGGGATTTGTCGGAGGTCATGCCCTCGCAGCGGCCTTCGGCGTAGGCAGCATAGGCGGGGTCCGCCTGTTGGAAGGTGACGGTTTCAAAGTCCACGCCCCGTTTCCGCATATTGTCGGTCAGATTGAGTTCGGTGGTGGTCCCTGCTTCCACGCAGACGGCCCGACCCTGAAAATCTTCCAAACTGGTGATGCCGCTGTCGGCCCGCACCATCATGCCCTGGCCGTCGTAAAATGTGGTGGGGGCAAATTCCATCCCCACCGATGTGTCGCGACTGAGCGTCCAGGTGGTGTTGCGGGAGAGCATATCCACTTCCCCGGCTTTTAGGGCTTCAAAGCGTTCGGTAGAGTCCAAGTTTCGGTACTCCACGGCGTTGGGATCGTCGAATAGGGCTGCTGCCACCGCCTTGCAGATATCGACATCCAAGCCGGAATATTCGCCCGTCTCGTCCACGAAGCTGAAACCCGGGATGCCGCCATCGACACCACAAACGAGTGTTCCCCGCTCTTTGACGACATCGAGACGACTTTGATTCGCCCCCCCCGTACTCGCCCCTCTGTTATCGGAACCCGTATCACCCGATTCGCAGGCGGTGAGTGATACAACTGACAGCAAACCCGTCAGTAAAATAAAACCCCATTTACGCATAATTTGTGAATTGTCTTTCAATCGGTTGGTCAAGAACGACAAGCAACCCAAGTATAAACTTTGGGAGCCTCAAATGTTACTAAGCTTACCTCAACCTGGTCATTTGACAAGGAAACGGATTGAGAATGGATGACAATTCAATTGTGATATGGATCGGTGTAAGATGCGATCGCTCTATCCGCCAAAGATCGGCAGGGAATGATGGGGGCGATCGCACCAGGAAACCCTTCCATCAGAATAACTGCGATTCGTCTGGCGGACAAAAAGGAAGCGAGTCCAGACCGGTGGAATTGATTTTCGGCCGACTTCCCCTCCCTCAATTTTCATGCTTCAAGCCATCGATTCCCCCGTCAGACGAGCTTCAGCCAGATCGCGAATCAGAGACAGTCGGGAACTAATATAGTCGTTCAACAGATCGACCTCCTGGCCGTTGATGCTGGATTCGGTTTTCAACCGCCTCAGCAAACATTGCACGAGGCTGTCGTCGTCCAGGCTGACCAACTGCGAGGGTTGCGTTGTCTCAACTAAAGACCAAAGTTGGCGGAGCATTGTGGGAGTCATAAGACCTCCTTATCGGTTAATGATCGCCCCCAAAAGCTGGGAGTCCACGAGCTTCTTACTACGCAGCCATTTCTGGATTGTCCAGGATGGATAGGCTGCTTTTATTTTTTCTTTATACTTTCAACCATAACCGAAATTCGCCCCATCAAACACCCGATCGCACAAGATGTCACATGAGTTATCAATTTCTTAATCAAGCGAAGCATAACTTGACAAAACTCATAAAGTGTAAATCTCGATACACAATTATCTCTTCTTTCTGGTAGACTCTTTTCGTGGCGGCACAATCACCTCGATCGCCTTCGGAATCACCTTGAACTGGGCGGGGGTGTGGGCGGTAATTTCGCCATCCGTATTGATGGGATAGGGCTTGCCCGTCACCACTTCAAATGCGGTCCCCGATAATGTCCGGCTTCCCAACTCGAGGCGGTGGCGTCCGGTCCACAGGGCCAGAAAAACCGTAAAAATTTGCCACCAGTACCGAATTTCCAAACTGTAGAGATCCAGGCGGCGATCGTCGATGGTGGCGTCGTCGGCGATCCGCATCCCGCCCCCGTAAAACCGGCCATTTCCGATCGCAATTTGTAACGTTTTCACCCGCTTCCACCGGCCGTCAAATCCGATTTCAGCCCGAAAGGGCCGCTTCGTCAAAATCACTTTAACCGCCGTGATGGCATAGGCAAAAATACCCCACCGACGTTTGGTATCCCGGGTCAACTTGCGAGTGATATTGACACTCAACCCCAAACTTGCCACATTAAAAAAATGCTTCCCATTCACCCACCCCAAATCGATCCGGTGGCGGTGTCCCACCGCGATGGTTCGGCAAGCCTCCGGAAGCGAAAGCGGAATCCCCAAAGTCCGGGCTAGATCGTTCGCCGTCCCCAAGGGCAAAATCCCCAGCGGCAGGTCCATCCCCACCAACCCGTCCACCACCCGATTCAGGGTGCCGTCCCCGCCCCCGACGATCACCAGGTCCACGCGATCGCGATATCGGCGAATCAGGGGCGGAAATTCCTCGGGATCTTGCACCGACTCCTGGATAATCTCCAAACCCAAAATTTGCAACTGAAGCAACGCCTTCGGCAATTTCTGCTGGGTCTGGCGGGCGTGGGGATTAGCCAACAGCAGAGCCGTTTTAGGATAGGGTCGGAACATAATTAATAATTAATAATTAACAATTAACAATTAATAATTGATAATTCCCCATCCCCCATCCCCCATCCCCCATTCCCTATTGCCTATTGCCTATTGCCTATTGCCTATTCCCCAT
>JBNGCR010000267.1:0-5568 GCA_050045915.1 Limnospira sp. | reverse complement strand
CTGCCTCCTCTGCCTCCTCTGCCTCCTCTGCCTCCTCCGCCTCCTCTGCCTCCTCCGCCTCCCCTGTCTCCTCTGCCTCCCCTGCCTCCCCTGCCTCCCCTGCCTCCCCTGCCTCCCCTGCCTCCCCTGCCTCCTCCACCCCCCTGCCCCCTACCCTTACAAAATTTAGATAAAACCTTAAATTCGGCGGGGTCGATCGCCGTTCCCGGTAAGCTGAGAATATGTGCTCAATAGATCTCGATCGCCGGTATCGGTGAAGTTCTGAAACTGGAGTCCACTCTCATGGCTGGGAACTTGTACATTGCGACGATCGAACCGGGAAGCGGCAAATCCCTGGTATTGCTGGGGATTATGGACTTGCTCTCCAAGCGCATCCGCAAGCTGGGTTTTTTTCGCCCCGTGATTCACTCTCGGCGCGATCGCGACAACGATATCGAATTGATCCGCTCTCGCTACCACCTTCAGTTTTCCGAGGATTCCTACTACGCCCTCACCCACGAAGAAGCCCGCACCCTGATCGCGGAGGGTCAGTACGAAGAGGCGATCAAGCGGGTGATCGAAAAATACAAAGCCCTCGAACAGCAGTGCGATTTTGTCGTCTGCGAGGGAACCGACTTTACCGACATCGCCTCCGCCTTTGAATTCGATTTCAACGTCCGATTTGCCAACCACCTCGGCTGTCCGATCCTGATCGTCGCCAACGGCTGTGGCAAAAGCCCCGACGACACCATCGGTGCGGTCCTCGCCGAACGGGAAGCCTTCGTGGAGGAGGGATGCACCATCGCCGCCACGGTCGTCAACCGGGTTCAACCCTCGGACGTCGCCGAAATTACCGAGCAATTGAAACCCCTCTGGCAGTTCGACGATCCCCTATTCATTATCCCCGAAGAACCGACCCTCGCCAAACCCACCGTCGCCGAAATCACCCGGGCGATCGCGGGCCAGCAGATCCACGGCAGCAGCACCCGCCTCAACCAAGAAGTCCTTGATCTCAAGGTCGCGGCCATGCAGGTGCCGAATTTCCTCAAATACATCCGGGAAGGCAGTTTGATCATCACCCCCGGCGATCGCCCCGATATCCTCCTCGCTTGTTTGGCTACCGCCGTCTCGGACAACTATCCCAATATCGCCGGCATCGTCCTCAGCGGCGGACTCGAACTCGCCCCCACCATTCAAACCCTGATCGATGGATTTCAAAGTTGGACCGTCCCCATTATCACGGTGGAAACAGATACCTACGAAACGGCGATGAACGTCAATCGCGTGGAAGGGGAAATCACCCCTGACAACGATCGCAAAATTGCCTCCGCTTTGGGGTGGTTTGAACGGTACGTCGATATCTCTAAAATTGAAGAACGGATCGCCGTCTCCCACCCGTCCCGGACCACCCCGATCATGTTCGAGTACCAACTCATCGAACGGGCGAAGGCTGACCGCCAGCACATTGTTTTGCCGGAGGGGCGGGAAGACCGCATCCTTCAAGCCGCCGACATCCTGCTGCGGCGAGGCGTGGCGGATCTGACCCTGTTGGGGTCGGAGTCGGAAATCCGGGGGCGGATCGCGGCGTTGGGCCTGAACCTCTCCGCAGCCCAGATCGTCGATCCGGCGACTTCGGAGTGGTATGAGGATTATGTCGAAACTTATTTTAACCTGCGCCAGCACAAGGGCATCACCAAAGACACCGCCCGGGACGTGATGCACGATGTCAGCTACTTCGGCACCATGATGGTTTACAAGGGAGCCGCCGACGGCATGGTATCTGGGGCGATCCACACCACCGGCCACACGATCCGTCCGGCCCTGGAGTTCGTCCGCACCGTGCCGGGCACGTCCATCGTCTCCAGCGTGTTTTTGATGGGGTTGGAAGACCGGGTGCTGGTGTACGGGGACTGCGCGGTGAATCCCAACCCGAACCCCCAACAACTGGCGGATATCGCCGTCAGTTCGGCGGCGACGGCCGAGATGTTTGGCATCGAGCCGCGGGTGGCGATGCTGTCCTACTCCACCGGGGAATCGGGCCGGGGCGAAGATGTGGATCGGGTCAAGGAGGCCACCCGGATCGCCCGGGAACTGCGCCCCGACTTGAAAATTGAGGGGCCGATCCAGTATGATGCGGCGATCGATGAGAGCGTGGCGAAAACGAAACTTCCGGACAGCCCCGTAGCCGGCCACGCCACGGTTTTCATTTTTCCGGATTTGAATACCGGCAACAATACGTACAAAGCCGTACAGCGATCGGCAAATGCGGTGGCGATCGGACCGATCCTTCAGGGGTTGAAAAAACCGGTGAACGATTTGAGTCGTGGTTGTACGGTGACGGATATTGTCAATACGGTGGCGATTACGGCAATTCAGGCGGCGGCGAAGGGTTCGTGCCCGTCCCGTCGGACGTGATGGAGAGTTTCGGAATTCTCAGATACAATGTCTTCAACCGCCCGAGGTTTTCCGAAAACCCTTGAGCGCCCCGCCGAATGCTCACCCCGTCCGCGACCGATTTCATGAATCTCAATCGCCTGAGACGAAACCTGGCCCGCCAGGTCACGATCGCTTATGCCCTTTTGAGTGGCGTTTGGATTTTGGTGTCCGATCGCATCCTGGAATCCCTGATCGAATATCCGGAACAATTCGCCTATTTATCCATTTTAAAAGGTTGGTTATTCGTAGTCGTGACGGGTGGGATATTGTACGGACTTCTCAGGCAAAGCGAGCGATCGCTTCGGGAGAGTCACAACCTCCTCAAAGAAATTATCGAAGGGACGACGGATGCCATTTTTGTCAAAGATTCGCGGGGGCGTTACGTTTTGGTCAACAGCAGCGCTGCCCAGATTTTGGGGCGGTCTGCCCGGGCAATTGTCGGCCAAAATGATTTCGATTTCTTCGCCCCCGAAGTCGCCGCCCAATTTCAATCCATCGATCGCTCCGTGGTGGAGGTTGGCGTTTCCCGCAGCCTGGAAGAACGGGTTCCCGGAGGGGGCGAAACTCGAATCTTTTGGTCGAATAAATATCCCTGGCGAGACCTTCGCGGCCGCATCCGAGGACATATCGGCATCGCCCGAGACATCACGGAGAAAAAGCAATATGAGGAAGAACGAGAAATCCTCATCCGAGAAATTCAGCAGAAAAACAAAGAATTGGATGCCCTCAACAAAGTCACAGCCAACGCCATCAGCAGCTTAGAATTAAACCGCCTACTAGATGTCCTTCTCGACCGCATCGTGGATGTCATCGATGCCGATGCCGGGTTGATATTTTTGAACCAAAATAACCGCCTGGAAGTGGGCAGCAAAAGGGGAATATTGCAAACCGATGAAACCTACCAGATGGCGATCGCCAACCAGGTGGCGATCACGACCGGTGCCACCACCCAACTGCTCAATTTTAAAGGGGTAAATGGCGACCGTTCTCCCCTCGAATATCGCGTTTTGGGCATTCCTCTCAAACGCAGCAATCAGTTAGCCGGAGTCCTGCACGTGGAATGGCACGATGCCCACACCTGCACGGAATCCGAAATGCACCTGCTCGAAATTACCGCCGAACGCTGTGCGGTGGCGATTTTGAATGCCCAACTGTTTGAACGGACGCAGCAATTAACCACTTTGCTGCAACTCCAGTTTGAACGGATGCCGATCGGCTGTATCATCCACAATCGAGATGGATATTTCACCAATTTTAATCCGGCAGCCGAGAAGATTTTTGGCTATTCTAAAGCGGAAGTTGTGGGCCGTCACCCCTGCGATTTGATCGTGCCGGAGTCCTTACGATCTGATGTCGAAGAGATTCTGAGGCGACTGGCTGCGGGGGATATGAATGCCCACAGCATTAACGAAAATATCACCAAAGACGGACGGACGATCACCTGTGAATGGTACAATACTCCCCTCACGAAACCAGACGGTCAGGCGATCGCATTGATGTCGATGGTGCAGGATGTGACGGAACGGATGGAGACGGAGGAGCAACTTCAGAAATATGCCTACTACGACGCCCTCACCCAACTCCCCCTCCGGCAATTATTGCTGGAGCGGTTAGAAAAATTAGTGCAAAATGCCGGAGAAGATCCGCCATTATTCGCGATCGCTCACTTGGATTTGGTGCGGTTTAAATCTATCAAATATACCCTCGGCTACGAACTGGCTGAAAAGTTGTTGGTCGCGATCGCCGACCGCCTCAAATCCTGCCTCCCTCCCTCAGCTATGCTGGCCCGGGTGGGGGTGGCCGACGAGTTCGTGATTTTACTCGAACGAGTCGAAAATCGGGATGCCGCCATCCAATTTGTCCGCCAACTCGGCAACGTTTTTGCCGAACCCTTCGATTTGGACACTCACAAAGTCTTCCGGCGGGCGAGAATCGGTTTGGCGTTGAGTTCGGACTGCCCCGGAAGTCCCGAGGAACTGTTGCAAGCCGCCGATCTGGCCATCCACCAGTCCGGCAAGTCTCAAAATACCAGTTATGCCATCTTCAGCCCGGAATTTAAAGTGCACGCCGACCGCCAGCTTCAACTCGACACCGCCATGCGACGGGATTTTGAGGCCGGGGCCTTCGAGCTTTATTACCAACCGATCGTCTGCACGGAAACCTTAAAATTGGTCGGCTTGGAAGCCTTGATTCGCTGGCGGAACGGTTCGGAAATGGTTTCCCCCGGCGAATTTATCCCCCTCGCGGAAGAGACGGGGTTCATCATCCCCCTGGGACTGTGGGTTTTCCGTCAAGCCTGCGGGCAATTCCGACAGTGGCGATCGCAATATCCCGCGATCGCACCCCTATTTGTGAGCGTCAACCTCTCCGTTGTGCAACTGATGCAACCGGGCTTGATCCGGGAGATCGATGCCATCTTGAAGGAAACCGAACTTCCGCCCGAAACCATCAAACTGGAAATCACAGAAACCGCCGTCATGAACAACGCCAAATACGTTTCCGGCATTCTAGAAGAGTTGAAGTCCCGCCACCTCCGCCTCTGTATCGACGATTTCGGCACCGGCTACTCCTCCTTAAGCTACCTCCACAATTTCCCCTTCGATACCCTGAAAGTCGATCGCTCCTTTGTCAATCGCCTCGACTGGGACCGCAAAAGTGTCGAAATTGCCCGCACCATTGCCCTCATGGCCCAGTCTTTGGATATCGATCTCGTCGCCGAAGGCATCGAAACCCCGGAACAACTCCGACAACTGCAGGCCCTCAATTACAAACGGGTGCAGGGCTATTTATTCTCCCGGCCTGTACCCCCTAGCGTCTTGGAGCCATATCTCGAAACCTGCGATCGGGCCTTTTCCGTTGGGGGGAGTTAGGTCTGGGAGCTTCGGTAAGCTTCGGTAAGCTTCGGTAAGCTTCGGTAAGCTTCGGTAAGCTTCGGTAAGCGGAGGGAGCAGGGGGAGCAGGGGGAGCAGGGGGAGCGGAGGGAGCGAAGGGAGCGGAGGGAGCGGAGGGAGCGGAGGGAGCGGAGGGAGCGGAGGGAGCGGAGGTGAGCGGGTAGAATATCTGGACCGCTTGGGAATCAATTCCCAAGCTAATAGCAAAAATCATCTAAAGATGATTGGGGAGGTTGTACGAATCTGATATAAGATGTCGCCT
>JBNGCR010000266.1:0-5628 GCA_050045915.1 Limnospira sp. | reverse complement strand
CTCCCAATTCTGGGCGAGGGGAGCCAAGCTTCCGGTTCCCCCCAGAATTGGGGGGCTAGGGGGGCTTGAGTTCCCCCCAGAATTGGGGGGCTAGGGGGGCGAATCCACTGTGCTGGGTTCGGGCAAAGGTTCTCCAGAGGCTTCGTAGGCTATAACCAATGACTCAAGAACTCCGATGCCTTGGGTTACGGCTTCCTCATAGGTTTCGCCGTGGGTGCGCCACTGCTGTCCTGGAAAGTCGGGAAACCCAATCAAAAAACAATCATCCTCGTCTGACCATTGAATGACCATTTGATACTTAAGTCTGTTCGTCATCTTAGTTTTCCTCCGCCGTCCGTTCCCACCTCAGATTGCCAAGAAACCGGGTTTCTATCAGAGTGTTTCTGTCCTCACCGAATTGTTTCCTAGAAACCCGGTTTCTACTTCTCACCGATATCTCCCAGAAACCCATTGCTACCTCTCACAGGCAGGATGCCTGTGCTACACCGATCGCACCACCTTGACAAACGCCGTCCCCCGAACCGCTAGAATGGTATATCAGTCCTTGTCAGATCCCGAGCCACCTATGACCTTTTCCGCTGTCGTTCGGGCGTTGGGGCGATCGCCTCTGACGGCCGAGTTGCTGACCAAACTGAACAAACGGCAATCCCTGTACCTGAACGGCGTCCCCCGCCTCCCCAAAGGACTGGTCGCCTCGGCGTTGGCTCAGGAAGCCCGGTTGAGCCTGTTGGTGGTGACGGCAACCCTGGAAGAGGCCGGCCGCTGGGGAGCCCAGTTGGAGACGATGGGATGGGAGGCCGTCCACTTTTACCCCACCTCCGAGGCGTCCCCCTACGAACCCGCCTACTCCGAGGAGATGACCTGGGGAAAAATGCAGGTTTTGGCTGACCTGGTGGAACGCCGCGGGGGAGATGCCGCCCCCGTCGCGGTGGTGGCCACGGAGCGATCGCTGCAGCCCCATCTCCCCCCCGTGGAGCATTTCCGCCCCTACTGCCTCACCCTGACGCCGGGGTTGTCCTGGAACTCCAAAACCATCGACGAGAAATTCGCCCGGTTGGGATACGAACGGGTGGCCCTGGTGGAAACTGAGGGCCAGTGGAGTCGCCGGGGGGACATCGTGGATGTCTTCCCCGTGGCGTCGGAATTACCCGTCCGCCTGGAGTGGTTCGGGGACGAACTCGAACGCCTGCGGGAATTCGATCCCGTCACCCAGCGATCGCTCGATCGCATCGAGAGCCTCACCCTCACCCCCACCAATTTCGACCCCATCATCGAGGCGAATTTAACCCTATCCGAAGAAACCTTAGAAACCCTCAAAAGCGATCGCATTTCCGACCAACTCACCCAGGCCGGCATTTCCCACCTATTAGGGTTAGCTTTTGAAAATCCCGCCTCCCTTTTGGATTATTTGCCGGAATTGACTTTAGTCGCTATCGACGAACCCGATCAATGTGCGGGACACGGCGATCGCTGGTTCGAGCACATCCACGAACAGTGGCAAAGTGGACAAAGCCGGTGGCCCCTGGGGGACGGACTCGACCTACACCTACCCCAACTCCACCGTCCATTCTCCGAGTCCTTGGCGGCCCTGGAACGCCGCTTCGATCGCCTTTACCTCAGCGAACTCGCCGACTACAAATCCCCCACCGTCCCGGCCGATTCTGCGTCGCTGAACCTTGCCAGCCGCCCCCTCCCCGTCACCCCCCACCAGTTCGGGAAACTGGCCGACCTGATCCGCGAAGAACGCAAACGCCAGTTCACCATTTTTCTGATATCCGCCCAACCCAGCCGCTCCGTCGCCCTATTATCAGAACACGACTGCCCCTCCAAATTCGTCCCCAACCCGCGAGATTACCCGGCGATCGAATCCCTGAGCCGCAACACCCCCGTCGCCCTCAAATACACCGGGCTCGCCGAACTCGAAGGCTTCGTCCTGCCGACATTCCGGTTGGCGATCGTCACCGATCGCGAATTTTTCGGCCAACACGCCCTCGCCACCCCCAGCTACATCCGCAAACGTCGCCGCGCGGCATCCAAACAGGTCGATCCCAACAAGCTGCAACCGGGAGATTACGTCGTCCACCGGCAGCACGGCATCGGCAAATTTGTGAAACTCGAAAGCCTCACCATCAACCAAGAAACCCGGGATTATCTCGTTTTACAATACGCCGACGGCACCCTGCGAGTCGCCGCCGACCAGGTGGGTACGTTATCGCGATTTCGCAGTACCGGCGGCAAGGTTCCCCGCCTCAATAAATTAACTGGAAAAACCTGGGATAAAACAAGGGAAAGAGTCCGGAAATCTATTAAGAAATTGGCGGTGGATTTGCTGAAACTGTACGCCCAGCGATCGCAGCAGACCGGATTCAGCTACCCCCCCGATATGCCCTGGCAGCAGGAGATGGAAGATTCCTTCCCCTACAAACCCACGCCGGACCAGTTGAAGTGCACCCAGGATGTGAAACGGGACATGGAGAGCGATCGGCCGATGGATCGTCTCGTTTGTGGTGATGTGGGATTCGGGAAAACCGAAGTCGCAATCCGGGCAATTTTCAAAGCCGTCACCGCTGGAAAACAGGTGGCATTTCTCGCCCCGACGACCATCCTCACCCAGCAACATTACCACACCTTAAAAGAGCGCTTCGCCCCCTACCCCATCGAAATCGGACTCCTCAACCGCTTCCGTTCTGCGTCGGAACGGAAAGACATTCAACAACGACTGGCAACTGGGGAAATTGATATCATCGTCGGGACCCATTCTCTCCTCGGAAAAACTGTCCAATTCAAAAATTTGGGATTATTGGTCGTTGATGAAGAACAGCGATTTGGAGTAAATCAAAAAGAGAAAATTAAGGCGTTAAAAACTCATTTAGATGTGTTAACATTGACTGCGACACCCATTCCCAGAACGCTATATATGGCACTGTCTGGAATTAGGGAAATGAGCTTAATTACGACTCCGCCACCCTCCCGCCGTCCCATCCAAACCCATTTATCTCCCTACAATCCCGAAACCATCCGCACGGCTATTCGTCAGGAGTTAGATCGGGGGGGGCAGGTGTTTTATGTGGTGCCCCGCATCGAGGGAATCGAGGAGAAATCGGCCCTAATTCGGGAGATGGTTCCGAGTGCGAGATTGGCGATCGCCCACGGACAGATGGACGCCGGAGAATTGGAATCCATCATGCTGACATTCGGCGCCGGGGAAGCGGATATATTAGTTTGTACCACAATTATCGAATCGGGACTGGATATTCCGAGGGTGAATACGATTTTAATTGAAGATGCCCAAAAGTTCGGTTTAGCACAATTGTACCAACTGCGGGGCCGCGTCGGACGGGCGGGGGTACAGGCCCACGCATGGCTATTTTACCCCATGACGGCGGACGGGAGGGCGGCTCTGACGGAGGATGCCAGAAAGCGGCTGCGGGCTCTGCAGGAGTTCACCCAGTTGGGTTCGGGTTATCAGTTGGCGATGCGGGATTTGGAAATTCGCGGGGCGGGTGATATCCTGGGGGCGCAGCAGTCGGGTCAGATGGAGGCGATCGGTTTCGATCTGTATACGGAAATGCTGGAAGAGGCGATCCGGGAGGTTCGCGGACAGGAGATTCCCCAGGTGGACGACACCCAAATCGACCTGCGGTTGACGGCGTTTATCCCCTCGGATTATATCCCCGATTTGGATCAGAAAATGAGCGCCTATCGGTCGGTGGCGTCCTGTCACGATCGCGAAGAATTGAGTCGGATCGAGGAAGATTGGGGCGATCGCTACGGCCCAATTCCTACCCCCGCCAAGCAGTTAATTCGGGTGATGGAGTTGAAACAGATCGCCAAAAAGTTGGGCTTTTCTCGTATCAAACCAGAGGGCGATCGCGATATCGCTTTGGAGACGCCAATGGAGGAACCGGCGTGGAAGTTATTGGAACAAAATTTACCGGAACATTTGCGATCGCGCTTCGTGTACGGCCGGGGTAAAGTGAGAGTGCGCGGCTTGGGGATTTCGACGGCGGCAAGACAGCTCGAATCTTTAATTGAATGGCTGGATACAATGCAGGGCGCCTTGGAGGACGTTCAGGTTTAGCAGAAATTAAGTCTTGTAGGGTGCGTTCCCCGATGATTCATCATCGTTAGAATCAGCCAATAATGTGGGGGAACGCACCGACAATTTAACCCTGTAAATCCGTCGGCGATCGTTGCTATAGCAACTGCAGATCGGTTCGGACAGATCTGCCAATTTTAGACCCGCCTTGAAATAAATTTCAAGGCTCATAGCAAAAGTCCACTAAGCGTGGACTCGGTTGGAGTAATAGTGTCCTAATATCAGATCCGGTTATTGAGTCGCACCAATTCCCCAATCCACGAAGCGAGGATTTTTGCTATTAGCTTGGGAATTGATTCCCAAGCGGTCTTGATGTCCAACCTGCCGTTCTCGAAACATTTCTTTCTTGACATCTTGGATGAGTTCCAAAACTTGTTCGCGAGTTTCGATGCCCGCTTCTTTAAACCCGGCTTGCATTTCCGCCCTCACTCGGTCAAAATCAGCTTCTTCGTGCGGTTCTTTAAAAAGAATCACAACTTCAACCTCACGCTCATCTTGCGGGAGGTCATCAATGGCTTTATTGAGAAACAATTCTCCGTTTTTTAGGGTCGCTTTTGTTTGGATTATTTTCATAGTTTTAACTGAATTAAAGTTCAATTATTTAAAGTGATTCTCTTTAAAATTTATGACTTTTGGGCTGAATCCCCTAGATCGTCAAGAAGACATTTATGATTCTATCATATTTTTGGAATAACTGCAAGGCGAAGCGAACGCAAAATAATTCATCAAGAAAATCAAAATTGGCTTCAATATTGCTACAATTTTTATATTGAATTGCGACCGTCGCCAATAATGGAAATTTAACAGTATCTTATTCGGATTATATACCCATGTCTAATTTTCCCAAAGAATACACCGTTAACTTGGAAGAAACCGGCGAATTAATGATTCCCGAACCGGTGCGACAACAACTGAACCTGCAACCGGGCGATCAACTCACCTTAACGATTGAAAAAGATGGCAGTCTGCGGCTCGTCAGCTTGCGTCAGCAAATCCAAAAACTCCGAGGTATTTTTAAAGATATTGCCCCCGGTGTCAGCCTCGCCGACGAACTGATCCGAGAACGGCGGGAGGAAGCAAGGCGGGAAGGCGAATGGTGAGTCAAAATCTCGTTGCGGTATTGGATGCTTCAGCTTTACTCGAAATTCAAAGTCCCCCTTGAAAAGGGGGATTTAGGGGGATCATCCGCTCCGGTTTTGTAACCTTACCAATTCCCCAATCATCTTAAGATGATTTTCGCTTGTAGGGGCGCAAGGCTTGCGCCCTCGGGAATTGATTCCCAGCGGTTTGGATATTCAACGAGATGTGAAATTAAAGCGCTGCTAGAGGGCAATAGGCAATAGGCAACAGGCAATAGGAAACTGAAATGACCTTTACATCGATGTTTCAAGGTTTCTAGCCCGATTGAAACTGTTGATACACGAGCGCTCATTGCTATATATCAAGAAACCACGATTCAAACTTTTCTATATTGGGTTCGATGGTTTTCTTTTTGACTGATATTATTCCCGTGGACGAACATATTGACT
>JBNGCR010000265.1:0-5757 GCA_050045915.1 Limnospira sp. | reverse complement strand
ATTCCCTATTCCCTATTCCCTATTCCCTATTCCCTATTCCCTATTCCCTGCGCGCGGCGCTATATTTCGGGGTGGATTGGGAACCGATCGCCATCTCCGGCGCCCGGGGCAGATTCGACTCCGACCCGTCCGGACAGGTTTGGTTGGCCCAGTCGCACTTTCCGAGGTGGTCGCTCTGCCAACTCAGGGGAATTTCGAGCAAATCCCGGGAACCGGTGAACCCCTGCCCCACGAATAGCAGCAGGGCGACGCAGTTGAGGGCGGTGTGGGCGATGCGCCATTTTTTAGATTTGTAAATATCGGGGACGATCGCCAACGAAAACACCATCAACAGCGCCGCCAAAATGCCGTAATAATAATGGGAAACATACCACTCGTAACCCCGGCGAAACACCCCATCTTGCATCCCCAAAATCACCAACCCCGCCCCCGTCAGCGTGGCAAAAACTCCCCGCCACAGGCGTTGATTCGGTTTCGCCCTGTAGAGAAAGACCAGAGAGGCGATCGTGGCGACAAACATCAAAATGACGAAAATCGCCTCCGGCATTTTTTCGGGGGAGAACTCTTTAAACACTCCCTTGAACGCGACGGAATAAGCCAGGGCGACCAGGGTGATGCCGACCACCCACCCCGTCAGCCAGCGGCCCATCTTCAGGTGTTCGGGTCCCACCATCGGGGGGATTTTACTCTTGCTCCCGCGTTCGGCCGTCTGCACCCGGCGCTGGCGGGTTTGCCAAGCCATACTGGTGACAATCCCGATAATGGGAAAAACGACAACGACAGCCAGAAACGGATGAATCAGACCCATCCAATCCATAAATTTCATCGGCACCTCCACGGGGGAACAGTTTCCTACAGTTTAAGCAAGAAATGCCGATTTAAAATGATTTTTGCCTGAGAAATTCATGAACAATTGACGATTTCCACAAAAAACCCCCCCCTGCAGGAGGCGGAACGGGCGAGATGCCCGCTGCGGTCGTTCTTTCGGCTTAGATCTCGGCACCGGGTTTGGGGGCGGCACCGCCGGCGGAGACGGCATTCCGCAGAAACGTGATCTGTTGGTCAAAACTCAGGCTTTCCACCGCCGCCAGCAGGGTTCTGGCATTTTCCGGCAACTGATAATTTTCCGGCATGGGGACGATCGCCCCTTCTTCCATTCCCTGGGCCAGACGATACCAAAACAGCAGTCGGGTATTGTCGCTCAAGGAGCCGTATTCGCGACCAATTTTCGTGTCGGCTTGGCGGAGAATGTTCCGCTGAACTTCTAGTTGTTCTTCGTGGGAAAGTTCTTTCACCTGATCATATAACCCTTCCGCGATCGGCGGTTCCGCCGCCCCCGGTGCCGCGGGTGTGATCGATTGGCCCATCTTCTCATAGATGTACCACAGCAGCGCCAATTGAGTATCTACGCTCAATCCTCTAAATGTGGACAATACTTTCTCTTGATTGTCTTTTAACTGGGCAAAAGTCATAAAGATTTCTCCTTTTGTTGCGTCAAAGTTGGAAATTTAAAATCACGATTCATTCCGATGACTTTTTCCAACCTTGTTACAAATCTTAATAAACTTTCCATCCGAAACTCATCCCCCTCTAGGAGGAGATGGTCTAGAACGAAGAAAAACGGAGACGATATCAATACTCGTAAGGGTTGCGAGGTTCCGGAATCGGTGTCAATCTGAGGGCTTTTATCGTGAGTCGGCGCTCCTCATTGAGGACTTGGGTGGTCATTTCGCCTTCAACTTGCAGCCAACTGTCTTGGGGGTAAGGCACCCGGTTGTTGTCAGGAAGCAGGACGGGGAGGCCCACCGGATAGGCGTCGGCGGCGCAGCAGGTGATGACGAATCGGGAGATCCAGATGTAATTGTTGGGGAGAGAGGGGGGGTAGATGACGAAGCCGGTGACGTTCACCTTTTGGCCTTTGTAGGTATCGGGTTCGGGGTTGACGTTGAGGAGTCGCACCCATTCGATGAGTCCTCGCTCCTCCGGTTTGGCGGCGGTGCGGAATTCCTGGGGTTCGAGCCGCGTCACGGGGAGGGATTCCGTCAGGCCCCGCTGCAGAGCCGTGTGGCTGCCGAAGGTGCGGGGGGTGATGAGCAAACCCATCAGGGCGACGATCAATAATAGGGCGGTACTCCAGCCTTTGGGAAACAGGGTGATGTGATCGAGGGACTGCCGAGCCGCGAGTTCGGGGTTTTTCCGAGAATTTTGCCACAGTTCCCAAGCCCGGAAGCCCCCCAAAATGAGCAAACCCACGCCGCCGAAGATGGTGAGGCCGAAGTAGTTGGGGTGGATGAGGATGTTGAGTTTTCCGGTGATCCAATATTTCAACAATAAAAAGCCCCAGGCCGCGATCGCCAAAGCGTCCAGCCAGGGCGAGTCCAGCCAGAGTTGCAGGCGAGATAAAACGGAAGTCAGGGGCGATCGGATGCGGTTCATTTGAATTGGGGTGTGGGGGGTGGGGTGTGCTCGGTGGGGAGGGGGGGAACCTCATTTCGCAACCCGTTGGGTATTTTAATCGTAATACCAATCGGGATGGTCGATCAAAGGGGGGTCGTTATTGAAGTTGCCTGCGTTGTGATAGGTGCAGCTCAAAAAATAACCTTCGGGCCAGGTGCGATCGCTTCCGGGCCAACTGACCGGACCGCGATAAACGCCGCAACCGATCGCGGTACTTTCCCGCCACACCATTTGCGTATAATGGCCGCAGACACCGCTACAGGCTTGGGTACTGTGGTTGTAATCCTCGCGTTCGTCGTCCCAACTGGTGACGCTGCTGACCACCGGAGACACCACCGAGCGATCGCTTCCCCCCGACCATCCCAAATTTTCCCCCAGTTTTGCCGCCCCACCTTGCAAGCCGGTGCGACTGCCGAATTGTTGCTGCCGCCAGGTGTTTTCGCTGTGGCCCTGAGCGCCCCGGGTTTGGTCGGCCCACTGTTGCGCGATCGCGGCGGCGTCGCAATTCCACGTCACCGCCGGCAATGGGGGCAATCCGTCGGGGACGTGGCGATCGGCATCTTTGCGGGAGCGGTTGTGTTCGAGCAAAATTTGCTGGATTTCGTCGCGGGTGAGATCGGAGGTGCGGGTGGCACAATCGGGAATCGGAATGGCGCCGGGATTACCCCGATAGCGGTTGTAGAATTCCGCCGCCGTGCCGACTTGGGAAACCGCCATGTCGTTATCGTCATCTACGGGTTGCGGGGAGTCTCCGGTGGAAGTGGCAGAGAGCGTGTACCATCCCGAACCGCTATCGTCGTAAGCGTTCACGACCAGTTGATAGGTTCCATCCATTGGCAAAGTGACGGTCAGTTCGGAATTGGTGGTATTCTCATTGCGATCATCGTTCGAGGCCACCAGGTTGCCCTCGGGGTCGATGACGGCCAAAACGGTGTCAAAATCCGAACTTTCTAAAGTGATGGAGATGGACTGGCCGGCCCGTCCTTCAAATTCGCAAATATCGTACAAACTGCCGTCGGATTCTAAAGTGCGATCGCCGCTCTGTAGTTCGCCGCTGCAACCGTAGGAAAAACCTCCCCCACCGCCTTGGATGGGTTGGGCCGCGCCGATCGCCCCCCAACTGAGACAAGCCGCGATCGCCACAGATGTCGCACCGAGAAAAACAAGGGGATATTGCCGTCCCATGAGTCTGACCTATATGGATTTTTTTTAACTGTCTCAATCTCAATTATATCGCCGCAAGTTTTCCGATCCGGGCGGTCGGCGTTCGGACGAACCCGACCCCCCATTGCTTTCAGGATTTTCGATTCCGAACGGACTCCCGCAGTGCGAGAAAACTGATGGCGGAACACCCGCAAGGGGGCGATCGCGGAGTGGCCAATTGTCAATCCGGGACTCGGCCGCCCTTGACAGTTGCCGAACGGCCGTGACAGATTGGAGCTGACATCACGTCAAGGAAACACGACAATGCCTGAAAAAGCGTGGTTGCTACTGACCAAGGATTACTTGTATCTCATGTCTTCCGACGAAGAAAATCGGTATTATCAAAGACTTCCCGTCGGACAAACGGATATCGGAGAACCCAAAGTTGAAGGGATTCCCGCCAACTGGTTCGTGAAGGATAGAGCCCTGATCGTTAACTTTGACAAAGAACCAAAGCCCCAACCTGTCGTCAACTCATAGCGATCGGGCAACTTTTCAGATCCGCCCAATTCCAGACTCGATCAATAACTGAGATTGAGGTTGACGGCAAGGGTCAATAAAAAGGTGAGTTGGGCGGCGAGGATCATCAGGTAAATGACCGCCCGGGTGCGGAAAATCGACAGCATCAGGCCGACGGTTTTGATGTCGATCATTGGGCCGAAGACCAAAAAGGCCAACAACGATCCGGTGGTGAATGTGGCGGCGAAGGAGAGGGCAAAAAAGGCATCGACGGTGGAACAGATGGACACCACCCCGGCCAACAAAAGCATGGCGAGGATAGAAGAAATAGGGCCGTAACCGAGGTTGAGGATAATTTCTCGGGGGACGGCCACTTGAATCACCGCCGCGATCGCACTTCCGACCACCAGCATTCCCCCCAGTTCCCGAAACTCCTGCACCCCGGTTTCCAACATCATGTTCACCCGTTCCCGGGTAGGGCGGATAAAAATAGACGGAAACGAAACCCCGAACCCTTTTTTAGAGGCGGAAGCCTTTTTTGTCTCCACCGCCATTTTCCCCTCCGCCTTCCACATCGGGACGGACTCCAGACGCATCGGGCCGTCCGACTGGCCGAGGATGTAGGTTCCGGACTGGAGCAGGGAAGACCCCGCGGCGGCGGCTTGGGCGGGCTTTTTTTCGGCTTCAAATTGGGGGATGAGGCGGGCGAGGGCCGGTTGCAGGAACGGCCGCAGGTCTTTTTGGAAGCTGAAAACGTAACCCAAGGTGATGGCGATAATCAGGGAAAAGAGTACCCGCAGCACCACCATTTCCGGTTGCTCCCGAAACGCCACCCAGGTGGACCAGATCACGATGGGGTTGATCGTCGGGGCGGCGAATAAAAATCCGATCGCCGCCGACGCGGGCACCCCCTGAGTCAACAGGCGGCGGGCGACGGGGACATTCCCGCACTCGCACACGGGAAACATGAACCCCACCAAACTGCCGAATAGCGCCCCCAAAAATGGATTTTGGGGGATATAATACAGCAGCTTCCGCTCATCCACGAGCCACAGCAGCACGCTCGAAAAGATGACTCCCAGCAGCAGGAAGGGCATCGCCTCCACGAGCAAGCTGAGAAACAGGGTAAAGCCGCTATTGAGTTGACTGATTAGTGTTGGTGACATCCCGTC
Organism: Limnospira sp.; assembly: GCA_050045915.1. Taxonomy (GTDB): domain Bacteria; phylum Cyanobacteriota; class Cyanobacteriia; order Cyanobacteriales; family Microcoleaceae; genus Limnospira. Next base: position 466 of record JBNGCR010000265.1, on the reverse strand, counting down.
TCAATCTGGAATTGGGGCACTCGATTCGCGTCAAAAATCTACGTTGGGATGGTTGACAAGAGAACATCCTGACTATCGTAGCACTAGCCGAGAGAAAAATATAGCGCTGTGCGCTGGGGTGTAGGGTGTAGGGTGTAGGGTGTAGGGATGGGAAATTCCCTTGTCATCAGGATTCCGAGGTTTGTCCCCCTTTCCCAAACTGTAAACAGACGAGCGATCGTTGCTATAGCACTACGAGAGTCGGTTCGGACAGAACCGAACTCCCAAAACCCTGATAGGTGGGAATTTGACACGAGCTGATTGCTCAAAGCTGATGGCTTACTGCTATATATCGCAGGTATCGCGCTCGTCTGTTTACAGTTTCCTGGGAGGGACAAACCTTGAAACCCTTATATCCAGGTGATTTCATTACCCCATTCCCCATTCCCCATTCCCCATTACCTGCGCGCAGCGCTATATGTCCGAT
>JBNGCR010000264.1:0-5822 GCA_050045915.1 Limnospira sp. | reverse complement strand
CCGGCCCGGGCGGCGGCGGAGATTCCGAAGCTGCTCAGGACGACGAGGCCGGTCAGGGCGACTAAACGACGAATCATAATTCTTGAACTCCAAGATTGGTTAAGTTTTTTCGGGTTCACTTATTAGACGTTTGGCGGGGGTGATGTGTGAATTTTTATTTCCCCGGGTAGATGCAATCCCTCTCCAGATCTGGTTTTGAGCCGATGAAGCCGGGGCGGTTTCAGGCCCGGATCTCAACTCCCCGCTTCCCGGTGGCGGTGGGAGAAGCCGAAACTCGCCCATTTGTTGCCGTTTTCCGGGGTTTACCGGCGGCGCCGGTTTCCGGTTCCAAACGGACGGCCCGCAGTTTTGCCGTCTTCCGGAACTCCCTCGCCAGACTGTCGCCGTCGCTTTGGTAAGCCTCCAGGCGATCGCGCAAAATGGCCCGGGCTTGGGAAATGCGCTTGCGGACGTTGGCGGCGCCCAGGTCGAGTTCGGCGGCGATTTCCGGGTAAGACCGCTGTTTTTTGAAGTAAAGAATCAGGGTTTCCCGCAGCTTCGGCGGCAATTCTTCGATGGCGCGATTCAAAAATTCTTCGAGTTCCCAGCCGACACAGATCTGTTCCGGCGTGGGTTCCGGACTTGCCCATTCGGACGGGGGGGCGATCGCATCTACATCCTCAACTGCCACCGCGTGGCGATCGCGCTGTCTGAGGAGATCCGTACAGTGATTCCAGGTCAGTTGAACTAACCAACCCTTCCAATTCCGAATCGGTTCGGTTTGATTTTGCAGTTTTTCTTGGGCTTTCAGCAGTGCCGCACCGAGGGCATCTTCGGCTTCTATGGGGTTGCCCATTCGCTTCAGACAGCAACGGTAGAGATAGTTTTGATGCTCTTGAAATTGTTGCCAAAACTCTACAGTTAGTTGAGGTTTACTATTGTGTCTATCCAATTTCTTCACGCTTACTTGTGAGGGTTGACCATGCAATAAAGCGATGGAGATAGACACCCTGGTATGTGGAAATATTTCGCGCCAAAAATGAATTTGAGACGCGGTTTTAAAACTTATGTTTGACAGATCAGTTCGTCGGAAAATGTCACTCGTTCGGCACCCAACAGAGAAAATATCACTCTTTTTTGACGACTGAATTTTGCTGTTCTTCTAACTATAGTCTGTTTTTCAGATGAATGTCTATCCGATTCGCGCAACTTTTTTTGAACGGCTCAAAAAATTCCGTAGAAATACGGAGGGTTTCTCAGTCCCTAACAGTGGGACGGCATTCCCTCCGTAAAAATACGGAAATTAATCGTCAAATAGTGGCCATGTGGGAATCGGCTTTTAGTGACGATCGCCCGATCGCAGGACGGCGGACGGATATTCCCCGAACTGACGGCGGAACTGTTCGGAAAAGCGGCCGGCGTGGCCAAAACCGTAGGAAGCCGCGATCGCCCAGACGGTGACATTCTCGCCCCGGCGGCGGATCAGTTCTTCCCGGACGGCGTTGAGTTTCCGCGCCCGGATGTACTGGGCGACGCCGACTCCCATCAGTTCCTTGAAGGCGTACTGCATCGCCCGGGGGGAGACTCCGAGTTGTTGGCAGAGTTCCTCGGTGGTGGGGGTACTCGCGAGATCGGCTTCGACGATCGCACAAACACTTTCTACGATCCAGGAGCGCCGGGAGGGCTTGAACAGTTTGCGATCGCCGCGATCGATAAAGGTGCGATCGAGCAGTTCCCGGAATGGGTGCAGGAATTGTTCCCGCAAAGTGGCGGCGACTTGGGGAGAAATTGGCCCGCGATCGGCCATGTTTTGGACTCCGAGAAACCACGATCGCACGAATTCCCGAAATTGCGAAAACCGCCCCGGATCGACGGGCAGCACAGCCCGTTTGGGATCGCGGCTGTCCTCCCAAAAGGTTTCCGGCAGCAAGTCCAGGGCCGCAACGAGTTCGTCATTCATACAGATATATATACCGCTCCAACCCGGCGGCTGGACTGAGATGTATTCGACGTTACTACAGTGAACCGCGATCGCATGGATGGATGGGTTGACATGGCCAGCCCAAGATAGGGTGGGACGGTGGGGAGAGAGGGGGAAGGCGAAATGGGTTTCTCCGGCGGGGATAGTATAGCGATCGGCGAAGGTGTTTTCGGTGAAAAAATAGGCGATTTCCAGACCGGGAAAGGCGATTTCCCGGTGTTCGAGGCGAAACGCCCCCTCTCCGACTTGATACCCCTCGATCCAGGTCGGCAACAGTTGGATCGAGGGGTCGATGACGAAGGCTTTGCGGAGGTTGAATTCAGCCCGCATGGGACTGTCTAAATCGATGCGGTTGACCACGGTCGAAAGGCTCCAATATTGTTCGGTTGAATTAGCCCGATCGAGGGGGGCGATCGGGGCGGAGATTCGGAGGGTTAAAATTTCCGTACCTCAAATCTACCAAATATTCGATTCCCGAGGCAAGAAAAATGCGATATCCCCACCTCTTGAAAGGAATCGCAAGGCTACGAATGCAACAGTTGCGATCGGTGTTAAACTGGACGCAGCAGGAAAAGGAGGTTGGGGCAATGAGTCCGTTATTGGCGCAAGTGTTACGCGAAATCGAGCAACTGAACCCGGAAGAACAATTGCAGGTGATTAGCCATGCAACGGAGCTGGTCAAACGCCAGACTTCCACCCACGGAAAGCCCCGGCGCAAGTGGCTGGATATTGCTGGAAATGCTCCCTATTCACTGGTGGGAGAAGATGCTCAGGAGTGGGTGACGCGAACCAGGGGCGAATCACAACAACATCGCGATCGCCTGTTGGAGAGCAAACATGAAGATTAAGGAGGAATTATGAACGTTAAATTAGTGGAAGCGTTGGCGCGAATTGTCGGTTCTCTCACGCCGGAGGAGCGATCGCTCTTGGAGGAAAAGTTGCAAGCGTTACCGGATACCGTGTCGGAAGAAAAGCCCCGTCCTTTTCACGAAACCGCCACCCCGGCAGAACGAGCCAAAGCATTTCGGGAGTGGGCCGAAAGTCATCCGCCGAATCAGCCCCATCTATCTGATGAAGCGATTAGCCGAGAAAGTATTTATGGGGAAAGGGGTTGATGGCGTTTTTGATCGACACCAATATTCTGTTGCGGAGTGCGGACTCAAGCCATCCCATGTACACCGATGCGGTAAGGGCAACCAATATTCTACTCGAACAGGAAGAAGATGTTTGTATCATTCCACAAAATTTGATTGAGTTTTGGAATGTTTACACCCGCCCAACCCGTTCCAATGGATTGGGACATACGCCGTCAGAAGCCGCGATGGAAGTGAATCGGTTAAAAGAGATTTTTTCACTTTTACCCGATACGCCGACAATTTATTCCGAGTGGGAGCGGTTGGTGGCGACTTATGGGGTGAGGGGGGTTAACGTTCACGATGCCCGGTTGGTGGCGGCGATGATCGTGCATGGATTGGCTGATATTTTGACGTTTAATACCCGGGATTTTGCCCGATACGGTGAAGTGAGGGCGGTGCATCCGAGCGAGATGCGATCGCCTCCGGAATGACAAATCGAGTCACAATGCAAATAATAATTGCAGACAAAAGGGCGCGATCGCTTTTGAATAAATGGCAGTTTTTGCTATAATTGATAGCAAATCCATTTTCATGACTTATTTTGTATTTTCCAAATATCATGCAAGTGACAATTGAAATTCCCGACGAAGTGGCGCGAAGATTGGGCGAAGAAGGGGGCAACCTACCGCGCAAGTTGCTGGAGGTATTTATAGCTGATGCTTACCGCTGTGGGATACTCAGCACCGCAGAAGTTCGCCGTATCCTCCAGTTATCATCAAGACTGGAAACTCATGCCTTTTTAAAGCGGATGGGAGTCTATTTAAACTATGACGAGGAGGAACTGGAACGGGACATCGAGACTCTGGGAGAGTTGAAAATATGACGTGTGTTGTTTCAGATACTTCTCCAATTTGCTATCTGTTACTTATTGACAAAATTGATTTACTGCCACAGTTATACGGGACGGTGATAATTCCTCAAACAGTCCGTGATGAACTGGAGGCTGTCGGGTCGCCTATAATCGTCCAAGACTGGATCAAGCAACCTCCTGAATGGCTGGAAATTCGTGTCGTTGCTGTGGATTTGGATACGGCTTTGGAACCGCTCGATCCTGGGGAGCGAGAAGCAATTTTACTGGCAGAACAACTCAGGGCAGATTGGGTCATACTCGATGACAAAGCGGCTCGGCGGATAGCCTCGGCACGGGGTTTGAGAATTATTGGATTACTGGGCATTTTGAAGGATGCCGCCAGAGCGGGTTTAATCGACTTGGCAGCATCCTTTGAACAATTGAGAACCGCTGGTTTCTGGATCGCACCGAGTTTGCTGCAACGGCTTTTGGAAGAATAAGAGATGATTTTCTTTCTCTAGCCACGGTCTGCACTCGATCGCATTGGGGGACTCTCATCCCAAAAACGGTTATTACAAGTTGTTGCGATGCCAGCGTCTTTGACTCTGGGGCGAAAGCCCAACAACGGGGAGATGCAGTCGGTTAGTTGTTGCCGCGTGGTACACTCGAAGCTGGCCTCACACACAGCCGACGCCCAAGATTCAGTTATGACCACCCAACTCAGCGATTTAGAAACTCAAATAGAAGACGTCCGCCAAGAAGCCGAGGGTGCGATCGCCGCGTGCGAAACCCTCGAACAACTCGAACAGTTGCGGATCAACTACCTCGGCAAAAAGGGCAAACTCTCCAAAGTGCTCGGCGCGATGGGCAAACTCGACCCCGGCGATCGGCCCCGCATCGGCGCCCTGGCCAACGAAGTCAAACAAGCCCTGCAAGGGGACCTCGACGGCCGCCGCAGTGCCCTCGAAGCCGCCCAACTCGAAGCCCAATTGCAGGCGGAAACCCTGGATGTTACCATGCCGGGAGTCTACCGCCCCCAAGGCCGGATTCACCCCCTCAACGCCGTCATCGATCGCGCCCTGGATATCTTCGTCGGCATGGGTTACACCGTCGCCACCGGGCCGGAGATGGAAAGCGACTACTACAATTTCGAGGCGTTGAATACGCCCCCCGACCACCCAGCCCGGGATATGCAGGACACCTTCTACCTCCCGGACGGCAACCTACTGCGGACCCACACCTCCTCCGTGCAAATCCGCTACATGGAACAGCACCAACCCCCCATCCGCATCGTCGCCCCCGGCCGCGTCTACCGCCGGGATACGGTGGACGCCACCCACGCGGCGGTTTTCCACCAACTGGAACTGTTGGCGGTGGGGGAAAACCTGCGTTTCACTGACCTGAAAGGGACGATCAAAGAATTTTTGCGGCAGATGTTCGGGGACCTGCCGATCCGCTTCCGGGCGAGTTATTTTCCGTTCACTGAACCTTCAGCCGAGGTGGATTTGGAGTGGCAGGGAAAATGGCTGGAGGTACTCGGCTGCGGCATGGTCGATCCCAATGTCTTGAAAGCGGTGGGTTATGACCCGGAGAAATATACCGGATTTGCCGCCGGGTTCGGGGTAGAACGATTTGCGATGGTGTTGCACCAGTTGGATGATATTCGGCGGGTTTACGCCAGCGACCTCCGCTTTCTGCGACAATTTTAGATGGGGAGTCGGGAGTCGGGAGTCGGGAGTCGGTAATGGGTAATGGGTAATGGGAGATGGGAACCGGCAACCGTATAAGGTTGCCCCTACACCCTACACCCTACACCCTACACCCTACACCCGTTGCCCTACGCGCAGCGCCATAACAATTGTGTGGGTTTTTTGAGGAGTGGTCAGCACCCCCGGCTGAAGCACGGGGGCTTCGTGCCCCCCTTCAGGTAGCTGAC
>JBNGCR010000263.1:0-5938 GCA_050045915.1 Limnospira sp. | reverse complement strand
TATCTTGCAATCCTTCGGAGCGGGTTACGGACGGTCAAGCCCAGGGTTCTGAGAACAAACCCCGGCAAATGTGATACATGGGGGGTTTCCGTGAGTGGGGAGGAGGGATGGGAATCTCGATCGCCGGGGCGATCGCAACGGTACACTCAAACTTCAACCCTACCATCAATCCGGGCAGTTCCTCAACTCCCCCGCCGGCTCCGAAAGGGGAAATGTCTCTAGGACAACATCCGATCGACGACCCGTTTCCAGTAAATTTGGGCAACGGCATCATTTTCATTTTCGGACAAGCACCGTTCCAACAGTCGCGCGGCCCCCTTAAATTCGTCCAAATTGTACAGTGTCAGGGCCCTCTCAAATTGAGTTTTGGTCGCCAATTTGGCCCGCCGCATCTCCGGCGGGTCCGCGTCGAAGATTTCAAAGACGGATACCATTTCCGACTTGCCCTTGACGGCGACTTTGTCAATAATCCGGAAGGCGTATCCGTCGGGATTCTGAAGCCGCAGGAAAGTCTGTTGGCTAATCAACAGCGGGACGCGGTATTTTTTGGTCAATTCTTCCAGGCGAGACGCCAGGTTCACGGCATCGCTGATCACGGTGGTGTCGATGCGGTCCTGGCCGCCGACGATGCCCAACATCATCTCCCCGGAATTGATGCCGATGCCGATCTCGATAGAGGGGCGCCCGGGCCGTTGTCGGGTTTGGTTGTACTCCCGGAGGACTTCGAGCATGGTAATTCCGGCCCGCACGGCATCGTCCGCCGCCCCCCCAAACAGGGCCATGATCGCGTCCCCGATGTACTTGTCGATGAAGCCGTAGTTACCCGTGATGGCGGGTTCCATGCGGGAGAGATAGGCGTTGATGAACTGAAAATTATCCCCCAAAGTCATATTTTCCGAGAGCTGGGTGAAGTTGCGGATGTCAGAAAAGAGGATCGACATTTCCTGTTGCACCGCGTCCCCAGATTTCACCTCGACGATACTTTCGTAGCCAAGGAATGACAAAAACTGGTTGGGGACGAACCGTCCCGCCGCGTCGGTGAGTTTTTCTTCTTCGTCGAGGGCTAGTTCCAAATTGCAGTTGACTTCAAACATCTCCTCGATAAAACTCTGTCGCTCCGCCTCGGCTTTTTTACGATCGCGGATATCTTGAAACGTGGCGATCGCGAAAGAAATGTTTCCGGACGAATTATAAATCGGCGTCGCCCGGGCCTCCAGGGGAATGATATTGTCCGGGCGGTGGACTTCGATATCGTCGGCGACCACATTTTCCCCCTTCAGCGCCCGAAACAGGGGCAGATCTTCCTCGGGGTAAGGGCGGTCTGTCCCGGCGACGTAGCTGGGATAAATGATAGCCGCCTCATCGTCCCCCGCGTCCGGCACGGCACCGGGGCCGAAGAGGATTTGGGCGGCGCAGTTGGTGTAGTAGATGGTGCCCCCGGCCTCCATCACCACCACCCCCAGGGGCATCACTTCCAAAAACTGCTGCAGGCGTTGGTTGCTGACCTGCAATTCCTGAGCCAGATCGAAATTTTCCGTCTGTAGGCGATCGTTGAGGAGGGTAATTTCCCGGTTGGCGATACTGAGTTGACTTTTCTGAGATTCGACCGTCTGTTTTTCGAGCTGCAACTGTTTGAGGCTATTTTGCAGTTCGATTTCGATGCTCTCGAGTTGGGCGACCTTTTCTTGCATCCCGGCGTAGAGGTGGCGCAACTGTGCCGTCATGCGGTTGAAAGCGATCGCCAGGGTCCCCACTTCGTCCCGGGTCATGACGGGGGCAACGGGGGTGAGGTCGCCGTCGGCCACTTGGGTCGCCACCCGGGCGACCACCAAAATCGGCCGGGAAATTTGGCGGGCCAACAGGTACACGCCCAAGGTGAGGAGGGCGCTGCAACTGAATCCCACGGCGAAGATGATCCAGGCTAACTTCCGGGCCGGGGCCAGGGCTTCGCTGCGATGCATCTCGACGAGGAGGGCTAGTTCTTCCTCCGGCAACCAGCGGTAGACGCCGAGGACGGGAATTCCGGCGTAGTTCCGATAGATCCCCCGGCCATTTTTTCGGTCCGCGATCGCCCAGTCGATGCCCGGGCTGTGCAGCCCCCGGGGGAAGCCGTCCCGGCCGAATTGTTCGGCGGAAACGAAGGTCCGCAAATTGTCCACCAGGTAGGTTTCGCCGCTGTTCCCCAACCCCGTGTCGTCGAACACGATCTGGTCCATTTTTTGCAGGTTTAAATGGGCGGCGAGGACGCCGACGGTGTTTCCCTTCCCGTCTCCCAGGGGGGTGGCGACGGTCATGGCGGGCCGGCCGGTGGCGGAAGAGGGGTAGACGTTTTGGATGTAAGTGCCTTTTTTTCCTTTGATAAAATACCGATCTCTGACGCGATATTCCCCCTCGCGATCGCGGTCGGTGGAAAAGACGATTTTACCCCCCACCGGCGTCAGGACGAACACCTCCTGCAAATCGGGGCGCCCCGCCAAAGCCGAAGCCATGTACTCCTGCATCCGCTCGCGGGCTCGGACAAAAGCAGGGTCTGAGTCGTCTGTAGTCAGCAAAATTTGCGCTTGGGCGAGAATTCCGGGGAGTTGGGCGAGGGAGACGGTCGCATCGAGCTGATTTTTGACCCAGAGTTCGAGGGCTTCTTCTTTGAGGGTGGCGGTCACTTCCAGCCGTTCAAGGACGAGACTCTCAATGGAAGCTCTGGCTTGAGAGAATGCGATCGCTCCCACGCTGAAAACAGTAAGAATTGACAGGAGTAAAAAGTAGACAACCAGCCTGGACATCAGGCTTTGCGTCCAGAACTTCATCAGAATTTGCCCTCAGTCAACCGACCGAAATTCCGGGTTCACCTGGTCGTACAAGACAGGTTTCCCGGATTGGAACTGTAGCACGACGACACTTCTGAGCGGGTCGCCGTTCCCCTGAAATTGCAACGTTCCAGTCACACCTTCATACTTCTCTATCTTAGCCAAACCATCGCGGATCGATTCCGGATCGGCCCGACCTTGATTGCGGATGGCGGTCAATACCAAGCGGGTGGCGTCGTAACTGAGGGCCGCCGCCGACTCGGGCGGAGAACCGTAGATTTTTTGATAGGTTTCGATAAAGGATTGGGCTGTAGAATTTTCCACGGCGATATTCCAGTGATCCGTGAAAAAAGCCCCCTCCAATTCGGGATGTTCGATGGAAGATAATCCCCCCCAGGTGTCGCTTCCCATCAGTCGGGCTGTGATGCCGAGTTCGCGTCCCTGTCGGGCCTGTCGGGGGACTTCGTTATCGTAATTCGGGAGAAATAAAATTTCGGCACCGCTGTCGCGAATTTGTCGAAGTTGGACGCCGAAGTCCCGTTGGTCGGTGGTGTAGGACTCGAAGGCGACGACTTGACCACCGAACCCTTCAAATTCCTGCTTGAAAATTTCGGCGAGTCCCCGATTATAGTCGCTGGCAATATCATACAGGACGGCGGCAGTGGTAGCCTCTAAATTTTCGCTGGCAAAGCGGGCGATCACTTGGCCTTGAAAATCGTCGGTAAAGGCGACTCGAAATATGTATTCCTTTCCGGCGGTGGTTTGGGGATTGGTGGACCAGGAGCTGACTGTCGGAATCCCGGCTCGTTCCGCGAGGTCGGCGACGGGGATGGCGATGCGGCTCAGGGGGAGTCCCACCAGGGCGACGACATTTTTTTCGTTAATCAGGCGGGTGGCGGCGGCTACGGCTTCGTCGGGGCTGTCGCGGTCGTCGGCGATCGCCAAAGCCACCTTTTGCCTGGTATTGCCGACTTCGAGTCCCCCCGCTTCGTTGACTTCGGAAACAGCCAGTTCCGCCCCCCGGAGGGTCGCTTGGCCGGCAGTTGCCGCCAATTCTCCACTCAGGGGGGCGATCACACCGATGGTGATGTCGGGGGGGGTTTGGGAGGCCGGACGGCAGGCCCAAACCGACAGGGTGAGGGACGTTCCCAGCAACAGGAGAAACCGGCGACGTCGGATAGATTGCGGGGGATAGGGCATGGCAATTCAGAAGTTGAGAATCTGATACGAATGTGCATCCTCCGGTCGGACAGCCGAAGTTGAGAACCCCAGTTTGAGATGATGGTAAGTCTATTGTGACATTCTCCCGGGCGGGATCGGTTGAAACCCGGAAATTCATTCTGAATATAATAGACTCCTGATGAGAGATGGAAGCAACCCATGTCCAGACCCGCTATTTATATCGCCATCACCAATCACGGATTCGGCCACGCCGTCCGGGCGGCTTCCGTCGCGGCTAAAATTCAACAGTTTTGCCCCGATATTTTATTGTTTTTGGTGACGACCGCACCCCGGTGGTTATTGGAATCGTATATTCCCGGACCGTTTGTCGTCCGTCCCCGAGCGTTAGATGTGGGGGTAATTCAGTCGGACAGCATCACGATGGATCGGGGGGCGACGTTGGAAAAATTGCGGGACATCCGCCGGCGGGAGCGGGCGATCGTCGCCGGAGAAGTGAATTTTATCCGCCAAAATCGGATCGGTTTGCTGCTGGCCGACATCCCCCCCCTGGCTGCCCCCATCGCCCGATTTGCGGGCATTCCCGGCTTCATGATGGGCAATTTTGGCTGGGATTTTATTTATGGGGATTGGGGGGGAGAATTTGTGGAGATTGCCGATTGGATCGCCGATTGTTTCGGACAGTGCGATCGCCTGTTTCGCCTCCCCCTCCACGAACCGATGTCCGCATTTCCAGACATTCGGGATGTGGGTTTGACCGGGGGCGATCCGCGTTACGAGCTCTCCCAACTGCGGGCGGACTTCGGCATCGACACTCCCCCGGAAAAAACCGTCATGCTCACGTTTGGGGGGCTGGGTTTGGCAAAAATTCCCTATCAAAATTTGCGACAATTTCCGGATTATCAATTCATCACATTTGAGGGTAATTCTCCGGATTTACCCAATTTAATTCCGGTCAGAAACCGGATTCGTTCCGAGCAATTTTCCGCCGACTATTCCCGCATCCGCCCCGTGGATTTGATGCCCCTGTGCGGGCGGGTGATTTCCAAACCGGGGTTCAGCACCTTTTCCGAGGCGTTGCGTCTGGATGTTCCCCTGGTGTCTTTGGTGCGGGAAGGGTTCGCGGAAGCCCCCCTGTTGATGGAGGGGTTACAAAACTATGCCCGTCACCAGATTCTCACGTCCGGGGACTTTTTCGAGGGGGATTGGGACTTTCTCCGACAGCCGTTAAATCCCCCCCACCTGTTGCAACCCCTGGATAAAAATGGCAGTGACGCGATCGCCAAAGCGACAATAGAATTAATAATTAACAATTAACAATTATTGGGATCTGATATATCGCAAGTATCGCGCTCGTGTATCAACAGTTTCAATCGGGCTAGAAACCTTGAAACATCGATGTAAAGGTCATTTCAGTTTCCTATTGCCTGTTGCCTATTGCCTATTGCCCTCTAGCAGCGCTATAAAAGCAGTTTGAGTTCCCTAATACCAACTGCCGACTCCCGACTGCCGACTCCCTTTCTACCATCCCAATGTCCTAACCGCTGGAGTCTGTTGCTATATTATTGCCGTCGCAACTGATAGATTCTCACCGGGCGATCGATGCCTTTGAAGGTGTAATCTCCCAGCATTTCAAACGGTTCGGGCGATCGCAATAAGGCATAGGTGGCCTCCCCGATCGCACACTGTCCGGGGGGGCAGATCGGCTCGATGCGGGCGGCGAGGTTGATCGTCCCCCCCAACACGGTGTAATCCACCCGCTGGGAACTGCCCACGTCCCCCACCACGGCCCGGCCACTGTTAATGGAAATTCGCAACTGCAGCGGTTCGGGCAACTTCCCCGCGGCGTTCAGTTGTTCCAGGCGTTCGAGCATCCCCCGGGCTGCCGCCACGGCGCGATCGGCGTGGTCGGTTTGGGGTTCCGGGGCGCCGAAAAACGCCATGATACAATCCCC
>JBNGCR010000262.1:1269-5962 GCA_050045915.1 Limnospira sp. | reverse complement strand
AACTACACAAAACTTAATATATTTGTTAAACTGCTGAAAGTCCTGCTACAGAGGAACGATGCATGGTCGCGCAAACTACACAGAACAACCTCGATCGCTTCGCCACCCTATTTTTCATCATGGGGGCATTACATATATACGTCGCCCTCCGCAGACGCACCCGACAGATCGCCGCCTTCGGGACGTTTTGGGGCAGAAATTGCTTGGTGGGCGTGATTTTTTTCGCCGTTGCTTCCTTGGCGATTGACATTCTTGGGAATGTTTGATGTCCCCCGTCTCCCCCTGGAAATTGGGAACGGGTTAAAATACCTTGAAATTTGAAAAAATTTAACAGTTCAGTACCAGCAATCTGTTGATTTTTATCCCAATGCGAAACCGATTGGAGGGCGATCGCCTGCCTTGTGTACGGCTTTCCACCGCCCGATCTCGCCGCCAGATTGTACAATAAAGCTGTTGTCGCTCGAGAGCCTGTTGCCTATGTCCACTGCCGCACCTGCAAAAACCGAGTACGAAGCGGTGATCGGGTTGGAAACCCACTGCCAACTCAGCACCCAAACCAAAATTTTCTCCAATTCTTCGACGGAATTCGGCGCCGATCCCAATACCAACATCGATCCCATCTGCATGGGACTGCCGGGAGTGCTTCCGGTTTTGAATCAAAAGGTGTTAGAGTACGCGGTGAAGGCGGCGCGGGCGCTCAACTGTCAGATCGCGCCCTACAGCAAGTTCGATCGCAAACAGTATTTTTATCCGGACCTACCCAAAAATTATCAAATTTCCCAATTCGATCTCCCCATCGCCACCGGTGGCTGGCTGGAAATCGAAATTGTTGATGAGGACAACAACCCCATCCGCAAACGCATCGGCATCACCCGCCTCCACATGGAAGAAGATGCGGGAAAACTGGTGCACGGGGGGAGCGATCGCCTCTCGGGTTCCACCCATTCGCTGGTAGACTTCAACCGCGCCGGAATTCCCCTAGTAGAAATCGTCTCGGAACCGGATATCCGCTCGGGACTCGAGGCGGCGGAATACGCCCAGGAATTGCGCCGTATCGTCCGCTATTTGGGGGTGAGTGACGGGAATATGCAGGAAGGGTCCCTGCGTTGCGACGTCAACATTTCCGTGCGTCCGGTGGGACAGGAGGAATTCGGCACGAAAGTCGAAATCAAAAATATGAACTCCTTCAGCGCCATCCAGCGGGCGATCGACTACGAAATCGAACGGCAGATCGCAGCCCTGGAAACGGGGGAAATTCTAGTTCAAGAAACCCGCCTCTGGGAGGAGGGCAGCCAGCGCACGATTAGCATGAGGAGTAAGGAAGGATCGAGCGATTACCGCTATTTTCCTGAACCGGATTTGCCCCCTATTAAGGTGGCGGCGGAACAGTTGAAACAGTGGGAGTCGGAACTGCCGGAACTACCCGCCCAAAAGCGCCACCGCTACGAGACGGAGTTAGGGTTATCTGCCTACGATACCCGGGTGTTGACGGACGATCGCACCGTGGCGGAATATTTCGAGGCGGCGGTTGCCGCGGGGGCTGATGCCAAACAGGCTGCGAACTGGGTGATGGGGGACATCACCGCCTATTTGAAAAACGAGAAATTGGCGATCGCGGATATCGCTTTAAAGCCGACGGATTTGGCGGAATTGATCGATCTGATTTCCCAGAGTACGATCAGCGGTAAAATTGCCAAGGATATTCTGCCGGAACTGCTTTCCAAAGGCGGTTCTCCGAAAAAAATGGTGGAGAAAAAAGGCCTGATTCAGATTTCCGATACCGGGGAATTGGAGGCGATCCTCGATGAGGTTTTGGCGAGTCATCCCCAGGAAGTGGAACAGTTCCACGGTGGCAAAACGAAGCTGAAAGGGTTCTTTGTCGGACAGGTGATGAAGAAAACCCAAGGACGGGCCGATCCGAAGTTAACGAACCAATTGTTATCGAAAAAGTTGCAGAAATAAATGATAGGGATGGGTGCGATCGCGCCCATCTTTTTTTGTGGAAAAATTGAAGCGGTTTCAGGAGGGACAAGGAAAATCTGGAATTATAATGGTTTGAGCGGACATGATATAATCAGGAATCGGGAATCGGTAACTCAAACTGCTTTTCCATAAAGGTTTTCAGGTTTCTTGCCCGATTTAAAACGTAACCACTGGCCTCGCTTATTGCTATATTTTCAAACAATTGTTATCGGAGAAACCGCCGCCACCCCGGGCCGGACTCGACCAACGATCGCGCTATCGGAATAACCCAGATCTCGGAGATCGGCGAGACAGGAACCGGCCCGATCTTCGGGGATTGCCGCCAATAATCCCCCCGAAGTTTGCGGGTCGAATAATAGGGTATAATAAGGATGGGAATTGATGGCTTCTCGGTTGGCGATCGCACCTTCCCAACGTCGATTTTCTGGGAATAGCGAACTGTAGATTTTTTGACCGAGGGTTTCTTCGGCGCCGGTCAAAATGGGCAGGGCGGATAAATTCAATTCCACCGATACCCCAGATCCGCGTATCATTTCCATCAGATGTCCGAGTAATCCGAAGCCGGTGATGTCGGTGCAGGCGGTGACACCGTGGCGCCGCAACGCATCCACCGCCGCCCCGTTGGATCGCAGCATGGACGCGATCGCACCCTCGACCCACCTGCCCTTCGCCCGCAACCGCATATCCGCCGCCAGTAGGGTTCCGGTGCCCAACGCCTTCGTCAAAATCAACACCTGGCCAGGTTCGGTCCCCCCTTTGCGGAGGAGATCCTCGGGTCGCGCCAACCCGTTGCAGGTGAGCCCGAACGCCATTTCTTCGCCCTCCGTGCTGTGTCCGCCGACGAGGACGGCCCCCGCCTCGTTCAACACCGTCACCGCCCCCAGAAGCAGTTGATAGAGGCTGTCTTGCACTTTTTCCGGCGGCGCGTAGGGTAATGTCGCGATCGCCAGTGCGCTGTGGGGGGATGCGCCCATCGCGAATAGGTCGCTGAGGCTGTGGTTGGCGGCAATTTTTCCGAATAAAAATGGATCGTCGAATGGGGCGCGAAAATAATCCACCGTCTGCACCATAACCGATTCGCCGGGAACTTGCAAAACGGCCGCGTCGTCGGCGCGATCGAGTCCGATCAATATCCCATCTGTTTTGGGAAAATCCGTTTCCGCCTGAATTTTTTTGAGGGTATTTTCCAAGATCGAACCGCCCACTTTCGACCCGCAACCGGCACAGCGCATGGGGGGTGGGGAAGATAACCGGGGGCGATTTTGGGTTTTTGTTTCCATCTGCGGGGATAGCCGATCGAAGCGATCCATAAATTCGCGATCGATGCGGTCTTTCCACTTCCAAATCAGCGGATGGGGGCCGAGGCGAAACCACCCCCGCGACGCGATCGCTTGTTCGTCTCCGGTGCCGATCAAGATTAAAAATTGCTTCTGGGGCCGGTAGGGTTTCAAGGATTGTCCGAGGGCGAACCGGCGCAGATTTTCGGTGAGGGGTTTCCCCTGGCGGACGGCAAAAACCCCCGCTTTCGGACGGGGATGATTGGTCATTGTAGCGACATCTCCAGCCGCAAAAATGTGGGGGTGGGAGACGGATTGCAGGGTATCGCCGACGAGGATAAAACCGCGATCGCTAACGGCGAGTCCCGATGCTTTCAACCAGGGGGCGGCGGAGGCTTGCGTCACCCAAAAAACGCGATCGCATTCCACCGAAAACCCCGAATTGCACTCGACCCGGTGGGGATTTTCCCCCTCAATTTTCGTTACCGTTTCTCCCAGGTGCAACTGGATTCCCCGGCGACTGAGAACTTTTTGAACCCGCCGGCTAACTCCCAGATGGCGTTCGGGGAGGAGGCGATCGCCCCGTTGAAAGAGGTGCAATTCCAGGTTGTCTTCCGGCTGTCCGCTTTGCCGAAAAATTCGGTGCAAATGGCTTTGGACGGCCAGAATTAATTCCACTCCCCCCGCGCCCCCGCCGACGATCGCGAACCGCCTTTTTTGGGCTGGATTTTTGACGACATCCGCGACTATTTTATCCCAAATGGCGAGAAATTTTGAAATCGGTTTGACGGCGATCGCGTGTTCTTCCGCACCGGGGACGGTGAGGGTAGCGGGGGTGCTGCCGATGTCGATAGATAGAAAATCGAAGGGCACCGGGGGGCGGTTTTCACAGCGGACTCGGTTGGCGTCGAGGTCGAGTCCGATCGCGCGATCGACGAACAGTCTCGCCTCGGCAAAATTGGCTAACGGCCGCAGGTCGATGTGACAGTCATCGAAGTTATAAAGGCCGGCAATATATCCCGGCAACATCCCCGAATAGGGGGTGTGCACAACATCGGCGATCAGGGTAAGTCGCAACCCCGGAACGGGATTCATCGCCAACTGTTTGACGGCGATCGCGTGGCTGTGGCCACCGCCGATCAGTACCAGGTCTTTTACAGGGGGAACGGATAGCATAATTTCTAGTATAATAGAGTAGGTGCGATCGCGTCAATTGAGTGGTCAGTCTAAAAAGCGCTAAAGCGCCACAACGAACTAACATCCAAATACAAACAACGCCTCTCTGTGTCCTCTGTGCCTCTGTGGTTCCCTCTCCCCTCCTCTCCTCCCTCCAACGAACGCCATTTTAATCCCATAATTTCTAGTCTAATATAAAAGATGCGATCGCGTCAATTGAGTGGTCAGTCTAAAAAGCGCTAAAGCGCCACAACGAA
>JBNGCR010000262.1:0-1169 GCA_050045915.1 Limnospira sp. | reverse complement strand
TGCGATCGCGTCAATTGAGTGGTCAGTCTAAAAAGCGCTAAAGCGCCACAACGAACTAACATCCAAATACAAACAACGCCTCTCTGTGTCCTCTGTGCCTCTGTGGTTCCCTCTCCCCTCCTCTCCTCCCTCCAACGCCATTTTAACCGATTCTGCGATCGCTTGTGCCAACAGCGGTGGCACCGCATTTCCCACCTGATTGAATTGGGAATTTTCCGAACCGCAAAACTCGAACCAGTCGGGAAAACTTTGCAACCTCGCCCCCTCGCGGACGGTGAGACGTCGCCTCCGGCCGTCCGGCAACAACACCCGCAACATATCGCTGGTGGCGCCGGCCAAGTTGCGGCAGGTGACGGTTCGGCAGGGGATGTCGAGGTGAACATCTCTGGGTTTGACGCACTGGGATTTCGCCTCGTAGCGGGCGATATATTCTAGCATATTTTGGGTTAAAAATTTGGGATTTTCCGGGATGGTATGTGCCGTATCCGCGATCGCATCTCCGGCGGTATACGGACGGCCCGCCGTCTCCCCTTTCGGCCACTGCCAAGCCGTCCGATAGGCGACGACAAACAGCCGTTCTCGCTTTTGTGGTACGCCATAATTGACAGCATTCAACAGTTTGACTTCGACCCGATAATTGAGAATTTCAAGTTCCCCGACAATTTTCTCCAGATATTGCCGATTTTTGTAAAGCATTCCCCGCACGTTTTCAAAGAGTGCGATTTGGGGTTGATATCGTTCGATCGCATCCAGGAAAATCGGAAAGCCGTCGCGGGAGTCTCGCGGCCCCGACTGCAGGCCGCCGACGCTGAAGGGTTGGCAGGGGGGACCGCCGATGATGATATCGGCATGATCGCACAAATTCTGTCCGATTTCCAAGGTCTGACGGTGGCAATCTCCGTGCAGGTTGCGGCGGTAGGTGGCGACGGCATCGGGCAGCATTTCATAGCCGACGGTTTGAAAACCCGCCGCTTCAAATCCCAAGGATAATCCGCCGCATCCCGCGAATAAATCGAGGGCGATCGGCCCATGTGGATGGGGTTTGGGAGGAGTCAATTTTTGCCGTAAATATTCCAAATATTTTACCCGTCTTGACATTGACCGTTATTTTTCATAGAATAGGGTAAAAGAATTATATCATAATCGGCGACACAAATAAACGATCGCCC
>JBNGCR010000261.1:4734-6047 GCA_050045915.1 Limnospira sp. | reverse complement strand
AACAACTGAAAGCCGAAATCGAATGGCTCGATCGCCAACAGGAAAGCCTCAAACAAGTCCAGCAGGAAATCGAAGCGGTTTTAAACCCAGCCGGTTGAGTCCCAATGAGCCGTCAAAGTCCCCCTTATTAAGGGGGATTTAGGGGGATTTTTCCCTTTGCAAGGCGGGAGAATTGAACTCAAAGTCCCCGTTTGAGTCGAAGCGAAGTATCCTTCACCCGGCCAAGTGACGGGCCATGCAACCGTAATTTAAAGGAAGATGAACAACGGTTCGGGGTTACTTTTGCAACTGCGCTAAAATGGAGACGGCTGAAAATGGAAAAATAGTCCCAGGGACAGTCCGGCCCGGTGGAGCGATCGCCCCCGGGGTCGAGAGGTGGAGGAACGGTCCATTTTGAGCCCAAACCTGTCCTTTTGTAACCCAAAACTGGGGGGTGGAAGCACCAAAAATGAAACAACTCGGAACCCATATCGTCGTGGACGCTTGGCAATGTCCCGCAGAGGTATTGAACGATCCGGACCGCATCCGTCACGCCTTATTGGATGCGATCGCCGCCGGAAGCGCGACCCTCATCGATCTCTGCGTTCACCAGTTCAGTCCCCACGGCGTCACCGCCACGGCCACCCTGGCCGAATCCCACATCGCCATCCACACCTGGCCGGAATACGGCTATTTTGCCGCCGATTTATTTTTCTGCGGACGCGGCGAACCCGACAAGGCGGCGGAGGTGTTAAAAACTCGCTTGCAGGCCAAACAGGCGCAGGTAAAGGAATTCTGTCGCGGCATGGATTTGGAACCCGCCGCCCTCCCCGGCCATCTCGTCCTGGAACCTGCATCTTATTGTTGAGATCCGAAACAGTTGAAAACTTAAAGCCACATCTCATCATTTGAAGACGACAAACTGGGAATGGGGAACCAATTAAATATTTTCATTGTCTCCCCATTTCCGCAAATTTTAATATCAAATCCGATTAAATGCCCGGAAAAAGCCGGTTGGATATCCACACCGCTTGGGAATCAATTCCCCGAGGGCGCAAGCCAGGGACCTCTACCAGCAAAAATCATCGGTCGATGATTGAGAAACTGCTGTGGTCAAATAACCGGATCTGATATAACAATTTAATATCAGCGATCGCTCTGTTGCGATACGGTTCGATCCCCCTAAATCCCCCTTAAAAAGGGGGACTTTGAGTTCAATTCTCCCACCTTACCAAGGGGGATTGGGGGGGATTCTACAACTTTGTATAACCGTATAAATACCTCTTAATAAGGGGGACTTGAGCTGATATAGCGTGAAATAATTCATCAAAATT
>JBNGCR010000261.1:0-4634 GCA_050045915.1 Limnospira sp. | reverse complement strand
ACCCGTTCAAAGCCCCCAGAATTGGGGGTTTGGGGGCCAGACGATTTGCTATAGCTGATACCTGATACCCGATCGCTACAACGTCAGTTGGGTGAGGTTTTGGAATAGCCAATAGTCCTGATAGTCCAACAGCAGGATATCGATCGCTTCCTCTAAATCCACGTCCAAATCGCGGTTTTGGATATCGACGATCGCCTGATAAATCAACTCGAAGGTGATGCGTTTGTCGCGATCCAACAGCAGGAAGTGGCCGTTATTGGCGTGGCAGAATTTCTCGAATTCCGCCTGACTGGATTTTCCGGAAACCCCGTCTTCTCGTGCATCCCGGCACAGGTGAAAGTGGATGTCCGGCCGATCGCTCAACAGTTCATTGAGATTCCGAATCCGGTGATAAAACCGGGTGCCGCTTTGGTGCAAAAATGCGATCGCGAATAAGTGGGTGGCGGTTCGGATCACCAAATGCTCCGGAAGCACCCGTTTTCCGAGTCTCAAAATCTCCACATCCAGGGGAGATAACACCAGTTTCAACGATTCGATGATGGTCGTCAATTTCCCGAAATCGTCGCTCTCGGAAATGATCGCCGGTTTGCCGTAGTTGCTTTCCAACATCCCCCGCTGCGATCGCAAATAATCCTCGAATTCGCTCCGCACCGAGGTTTTGATCGGCGATCGCGCCGCCATGCCGCTGGGGAAGACGCGGACGATATTTTCCCCGTCCGCCAAGTTCAACATATTCGCCAACTTGGCGACAATTTCTTTCAGGTCGGACACCTCCTCCGTCAACTGGTTGATCTGCTTTTCCATCGTCGCCAGCACCCCGTGGGAGTTGGATTTACTTGGACGCTTCGGCAGGGCAATGCCGTCGATTTTGTAGCGGTAATAGTCGGCGGCGACGTTCAAAACCGAGCGGATGGAAGGCCCGCTCAAAATATCGCGAATTTCCTGGGGTTCAAATAACTCGTCAATGGTGACATCCTGCACTTCGGATTTCAAGTTTAGCAATTGCTTCAACTGTTCGTCGGACGGCTTGTTGAGGAGGATTTGAGATTGGGAGATGCGATCGACAATGGAACCGTCGAAAACGAGTTGGAACTGTTCCCAGCGATCGGGAAATAAGTTTAAAATAATCAAACTGTTGGGGACGTGGGTGAAAATTTCCTTCACCGCCTCTCCGAAACTTTGCAGCAGCCGTTCGTTGTGCTTTTGACTCAACCCCTCCAACTGGTCGAAAATAATAATTAAAGGCTCATCCAACAGGGACAGTTTGCCGAACACCTCCAACGCCGCCAGGGAAATTTCTTCCCGACTCATATCCTCTCCCCAGCTTTCCAAACCGACTTTATCCAGTTCTTCCTGGGAGACATCGTTCATCGCCAACCACTGGGTGATGGTTTGGCGACGCTTGAAGTCGGTGTAACCGCAAAATCGAATAATTCCCCGCAGCACTTTGGGGGCGTATCCGGCGGAGGAAAATTGGCGAATCCACCAGTCGGACGCCCGTTTTTCGATGTGTTGCCAATAGTCCCGTTTGAGGCGGGTGTCGTCCTTGCCGAGGTCAGTAAACAGTTTTAAATTGTCATCTTCGATCAGTTCGATTAACCGCTCGTCTTTTTGGGTTTTCGGGGTGGAATAGGAGTCCGAATCTTTGATGATTTCGGCAAAACTGTTGGCGAGTAAATGTTCGAGTTGGGTGTGGTTGCTGTCGGGGACTTTTTGGATCAGGGATTCCAAAATCCGGCTGTAGGTGTGGAAGAGGACGGTGTCGGGATTGTTGGGTTGGCGGATGAATAAAAGCCGGTTTTTGGCGAGCAGGTCTTTTGCCAGTCGCATCATCAAATGGGTTTTTCCCGAACCCGGTTCCCCGATGACGACGGCTCCTTTACTCTGGTGGTTGACATCGTTTTTAATGTCGGATAAAATGGATTTTAATCGCCCGAATTCGGCTTCAAAAATGCCCCGAAAATCGACGTGATCTTGGAAGGGCGTATCGACCCGGCTCGTCCCGAAGGGGTTGGGGTGATGTTGGAGTTTGCTTTTGAGCAGTTCATTGGTCATGCGTCTGTAAAGTTGGTAGGTGAAAAGGGCGTCGTATTTTGCCCGGTGGGCGGAATCGCTTTTGACAGTTTTGCCGTTGTTCCTCAGATTTAATTGTTTGCTGATGGTTTCTAGGGCGTGGCTTTCAAGTTTGGGGAGGTAGCGCTGGGCGAGTTCAAAGCTGCATTGAAAGGTGAGGTGAGGGGGGGTGATGCCGGCGGCGCGAAAGGAGTTGCGGAGCACTTCGATATCGTGGCGGGCGTAGTGACAGATGATGGTTTTGGATTCGGCCAATTCCGCGAACTCGATCATGATGGTTTTGAGGGGTTTGGTTTGGTCGAGAATGGCGGGATTTTGGCGGTGCTTTTCGTCGAATGCTTCGTAAATCAATTGGCCCTGACGATCGACGATCGCGACTTCTCGGAGGACGGGTTGTCCTTCTGTATCGATTACAATAAAATCGGTATTCGGTTTCATGGGCGGTCTAGTTAATAAGTATATATGCGGATTTCATCCGTCCCGGACGGCGAGAGCAACCCGTGCTTACCGTTATTTTGCCACATCGGGCGATCGCCAATCGATCCTCAATATTGGGGGTCAGATGGTAAAAATTCATCCCATTGCAATGGAAATGAGCCGGGTTTTAAGGCCGATCAAACTCAAAAGCATGACGCAAAACCGTGTTTGAGAGTGCCAAAGCCTGAAATCTCGCCCGGTCTGGCTTTCCCCGCGTCCGACACCCCACATCCCCAGCTTCGCTTCAGAGACGGGTAAACGAGCCGATCGCGTTCCCAAATGCGAAAATTGAATGACTGCAAACTTGGAAGATGCCGTTTAGACTGAAAGAGTAAGGAAGCGATCCCCTTCCCCATTATCAGCACCTCTGTTCATCCTCCACTACCGTGCGTCCTATGTCAGAACCACCCATATCGATCGCCCAATACTACCACGAGCGAACCAAATACGATCCCGATACCCTGGCTTCCAAAAGTCAGCAGTTGGACTGGAGCAAACAGCCGATCCCCTTCAAAGAATATAAAATCGGCACCGTCTTCGATCTCAAACCCTACCTCCGAGAAACTGCCGATGCGGGGAACGGCGAAGGGTGGCGACTCTCCCGCCTCTTACTCCACACCTACGGACTGACCGCCAAAATGTCCACCCCGAACGGATTTCACTACCTCCGTTCCGCCCCCTCTGCGGGGGGACTCTACCCCGCCGAAATCTATCTCGTCTCCCGAGGGACCCCCGAGTTGCCGCCGGGACTCTACAACTATCAAAGCCTCAACCATTCTTTGGTTCAGTTTTGGGACTCCCAAATTTGGCCGGAGTTGCAGGCAGCCTGTTTTTGGCATCCGGCGTTAGAAAATACCAAATTGGCGGTGGTCGTTTCCGCCGTTTTCTACCGTTCCGCTTGGCGGTATCAGGATCGCGCCTACCGTCGCATTTTTCTCGATACGGGACATCTGCTCGGCAATTTGGAACTCGCCGGAGCGCTGAGTTCTTATCGCCCCCATTTGATCGGTGGATTTGCCGACGAAGCGGTGAACGACCTGTTTTATTTCAACTCCGAAACGGAAGGAACGATCGCGATCGCGGCGTTGGCGGATTTATTAGAAGTCGATCAAAACCTCCCCAAAGCGAGAACCGCTCTCCCCTCCGACACCCAGAAAGACTACCCCACCATTCCTGACGGAGAACTGCTTCCGCACCTGCACCTCGCCACCCAATTGAAATCGGATACCTCCGGTTCCCAGGGCTGGAAATTGTCCCCGGAGGATGAAGAACGGGAGGATAAATACAACTTTCCATTTTGCACGAAAGTTTCCACGTTCAGCCCCCCCATCGACTGGGGCAAAGAACTCGAAGGACTGGAAAGCACCATCAAACGCCGCCGTTCCACTCGAGGCTACAGCGGGGGCAATTTGAACTTAGAAGAATTGCTGGCGCTGTTGGATTTTACCTACCAACACGACCACTATCTCGGCCAGGGTTTGGACAGTTCGCCGGACTTTTTCGACCTGAGTTTGATCGAGTCATTTATCGCCGTTTCCGGGGTTAACGGACTGGAAGAAGGCTGCTATTATTACGCGCCAAAAGCCCAAGAATTGCGACAGATCCGGTTCAAAAACTTTCGGCGGGAACTGCACTATCTGTGTTTGGGACAGGATCTCGGCCGGGATGCCGGTGCCGTCCTGTTCCACACCGCAGACCTGAAAAAGGCGATCGCGAAATACGGCGATCGCGCCTACCGCTACCTGCACATGGATGCGGGTCATCTGGGTCAGAGATTGAACCTCGCCGCCATTTACCTGCGGCTAGGCGTCAGCGGCATCGGCGGATTTTTCGACAATTTAGTGAACGAAGTTTTGGGCATCCCCACCGATGAAGCCGTCATTTATATCACCACCCTCGGACGGTTGCGGGGGAATTAAAGTCAATTTCTAGCCCCCAAACCCCCAATTCTGGGGGCTCCCCCAAACCCCCAATTCTGGGGGCTCCCCCAAACCCCCAATTCTGGGGGCTCCCCCAAACCCCCAATTCTGGGCAGGGCTGTTTCATTCTCCCCAGAAAAATGGCAAGGGGAGCAGAGGGAGCGG
>JBNGCR010000260.1:0-6071 GCA_050045915.1 Limnospira sp. | reverse complement strand
GAGGAGGCGATCGCTTCTCCGGCGGTTTCGGAAGCATCGGAAGAGGAACTCTCGGAAATCTCAAAGTCAACCACCCTCACGGGGGGTCAAGCATGGGTCGTCGGTGCGGGGGACGATCGCGGCCAATTAGATGTCGAATCCCAAAAATTCAACGTCGGCCAGGAAGATGATACCGAAAGCCTCGGCGTCGATGTCGATCGCGGACTGGCGGAACTGCCCGACGGCTACAATCGCAACTGTATCGTGTTGATGCCCCGTGATCCCAATTGGGCCTATGCTTACTGGGATATCGGCAACGAACATCGGGAACCCCTGCGGCAAAAAGGGGGGAAACAACTCGCCCTGCGGGTTTACGATGTCACCTGGATTGATATGAACCAACAGCGTCCCCACAGTATGAAACAATACGAGTGCGACGAATTGACCCAGGAATGGCACATCCCGATCCCGATGAGCGATCGCGACTACATCGTGGAAATCGGCTATATCACCGAAAAAGGCTACTGGCTGGTCTTATCTCGGTCTGAATCCGTCCACATCCCCCCGATTTACCCCTGCGACCATTACGGCGATCGCTTCTACACCATCCCCTGGGACGAAGATCTGCGGGGCAAAACCCTTTGAATTGATAGCAGTCGTGGCCAATATCAACCGGACGCATTGTCGGGCGAAGCTGATAAACTGCTATATGTAATGCAATTGTGCGATTCGTTATTCATCAAGACTCAAATCATCGCGATCGACCCCCAGTCCAACCCAAAAGAAAAGGTCAGACCTCCCGAAAGGCGCTGTTTGTCTGAGGCTCATAGAGGGAACAAGAAACCATCAGATGAGTATTTCTATCTCAGTTCTAAGAGAATTGGTGCAGGCACAGCCCCACCTCCGACCCCAGATTTACTTTAAATCCTCCCTGACAGCGCTTTCCCACGCGATGGAAGATCAAGTGCTGGCCGGGTCCGATTTTCCCCTGGTCATCGCCACATTCCAACGGGAACATTTTTATCGCCAGGAAGCCCACCGTTACCGGCGAATTGCGGTGTTGAGTTCTCAGGTTTATGTGATGGCCACGCCGGAAACGGAGTTCAAAAATGCCTCGATGGACTACGAAACCGTCGCGTTTGATGGCAAAGACCCGTTGAGCCAAGAGTGGAATTTGGTGGTTTTGGGGCGACAATATTCGACCTGTTTGGTTTGCATCGAACGGCAGGATTTAGCCGACAATTCCGAGATGTCAAGCCAAGTGCCGATGGATCAGGCCCGCCCCTTCGAGGGAATCTGGACTTCCGACCGTGGCATTTGTGGCCAGGTCGCCCGGTTGCTCTTGGAACGGATCGAACACTACCGACCGGAACTCAAAGCCAAAATCCGGGAGGCGTTCCAGACTTACAGCCTACCCCAAGCGATCGAAAAGAAACGAAAAACCGCCCGGAAATCTCCCCGCACTCAAGAACAATCCATCCCGGCGGACTGTTCCTCCTTCAACGACCCCTTCGCCCACCGCCTGGTAACGTACCTGCAAGCTGGGCAACACAAGTTACTGCGGGTCTACCGTTCCCTGGCGGTTCAAGAGTGGAAAGAACGGCTCGTCAATTCCATCACCGCCGCCATCCGCCAGTCCCTCGACCCCCACGAGGTGATTGAGATCGCCACCCGGGAATTGGGGGAAGCCATGAGAGCCCAGCGGTGCTTGATTTACCGATGTAAGTCTGCGGATGAAACGGTGGTCGTCCAACATGAGTATCTGCAACCCTGTTCGGAAACATCGGAAGTCTCTCCGGCCCGATCGTTGCGGGGGGAAACGTGGCCGCTTCGGGACAATCCATTATTTCAGGAGGTGTTGCGACAACAGCACCATATCTATATGCGGGAAGTCGCAGATGTGGACGATCTCTCGGCGGAGCGTCAGGCAACCCTCGAAAAACTGACTCAGAAATGGGAGATCGGCGGATGGTTGATGGTTCCCATTTTGTACCAAGGTCAATTGGTGGGAATGGTGGAACTCCACCAGTGCGCCTCGGGCAATGCCGCCTGGCAGGAGGACGAGTTATCCTTGGTGGACGCGATCGCCACCCAACTCGCCGCGGCCCTCATCCAGGCGGAAACCTACGCGAACCTCGAAGATCTCAACCAGCAACTCGAAGCCCTGGAACGCACCCGCAGCAACCTGATCGCCATCACGGGCCACGAACTCCGCACCCCCCTATCGACGATCCAAGTTTGCCTGGAGTCCCTCAGCCAGGAACCGGATATGCCGGTGGAAATGCGACAGGTGATGTTGGAGACGGCCCAGGCCGACGCGGAACGCCTGCGGAAGCTGGTGCAGGACTTTTTGACCCTCTCTCACCTCGAAAGCGGCCGCGTGGACTGGAATCCGGAATCCCTGCGCCTCGAAGAATGTATCGATCTGGCGATCAGCGGCATCCGCACCCGCCACTCCAACGGCCGCCCCGCGATCAAGACGGAAATTGACCCCGATTTGCCGCTGGTGCGAGCTGACGGGGAATGGTTGGTGGAATTGCTGACTAAACTGTTGGACAACGCCTGCAAGTTTACCCGTTCCGAGGGCAAGGTGACGATCCGCGCCCGACGCAACGGCGATGATCGGATGTTGGAGGTGACGGTGGCGGACACGGGGCGGGGCATCGAGCCGAACCGCCTGGAGGCCGTATTTGATCGCTTTTATCAGGAGGAAGGCTCCCTGCGCCGGACGGTGGGGGGGACGGGTTTGGGTTTGGCGATCGGCAAACAAATCGTGACCGGGTGGGGCGGCAAAATTTGGGCGGACTCCGCCGGAAAGGATCGGGGTTCCCAGTTCCACTTTACGATTCCCCTAGCCGAAACTGATGTCGCCCCTGTCGAGTCCAAGAGGCGATCGCGGGTGATTTCGGGTTAGAAAAAGGGAGTCGGGAGTCGGTATTAGGGAGCCCTTGAGAACTCAAACCCCATGACAATTGAGGTTGGGGAGTTTTCGCGACGGCTTCGATCAAGTTATAGCAACGAGCGCGCACTGCTATACAAACCGGATTTGATATTAAAACCCGTATTTTTCGATCTGTTGGAGGGCGTAGTTTTCCGGTTCGCTGGGGTCGAATCGGTCGAATTTTAAGTCTTCGTATCGGAGGATGATCGTGGGGGGTTGGTGTCCCAACTGTTTCGCCATTTGGCGGGCGAGTCCCGTCATAAAAATGTCGTCGGCGATCGCCTCGTGGTTGGTCTGTCCGAGGGGGAGATATCCCCACCGTTCAAATTGGGAGGTTATCCAGTAGGAAAAACTTTTCCAGGGGTAGGGATCGAAATCGATGCGGTCGGGAACCTCCTGAGTTTGACCCGCACCATCGACAAAGTTTCCGATCATGATGTCTTGGAGAATATCATCTCCAACGTTGAGATATTTTGACTCCGAAAGTCGCCGCGCCACATCCCGCCGATTTTGAGCGAGTCTGGCATAACTTGACCCTTCGATAATGACTTTGTTGAGGGCGCGAAACGTGTTGGGGTAGCGGTCGATCCAATCCCGGGAGGTGGCGAAGGAACAGCAGGGATGACCGGGCCAAAGTTCTCGGGTTAATAAATGGATGAATCCCACCCCCCGAGCGACCGCCAATTGGTTGAACGGTTCGGCAACGATCATGGCATCAATTTCCCCGGTTCCCAATTTATTCACCATGTCCGGCGGGGGGAGGACGACGAGTTCCACGTCGCGATCGGGGTTGACTTTTCCGGCGGCGAGATAGTACCGCAACAGCAAATTGTGCATCGAATAAATAAAGGGAATGGCGATGCGAAATCCTTTGAAATCTGCGGGGCCTTTGACATTGTCTCGGTGTTTGTTCGCCACGGTAATGGCGTTTCCGTTAATATTTTCGATGCAAGCCAGTTTGATCGGAAAGGGGCGACCCTGCAATCCCAAACTGATGGCGATCGGCATTGGGGACAACATATGGTAGGCATCCAAATTCCCCACGATCGCACTTTCTTGCACTTGGTTCCAGCTATTCATCCGCACCAATTCCACATCCAACCCATATTTTTGATACAATCCCAAAGATTGAGAAATTAAAATCGGTGTGGCACAGGTGATGGGTAAAAAGGCAATTTTTAAACGATTTTTTTCTAATTTTTTTGCGGATAAATTTTCACCGGATTCTGGGTCGGGCGACGGGCTACAATTGCTCAACATTCCCACGGTTGATGCGGCGGCGATACCGGTCAGAAATTGACGGCGTTTCACCGAACCCGCCACCGACCGCACCGCCGCCGAAACGTCAGCTGATAAATTGATCGTTCCAGATTTTGAGAGATGCGATCGCCCGCAATTCGGACATATTTTTACGGGTTTTGAAAGGGAAAGGAGCGATAGATTCTGGGGCTTCATGATCGGTTCACCGTAACTTCAACAAAGATTCATTGAGCCGTTGGGTATTGCTTCGCAGGAGGGCGATACTTTCGGCATTTTGGCGGGCTGCCTGGTTGAGGTCGTTCATCGAATCGCCTACCTGTTGCAGGGCGATCAATTGTTGCTCCGATGTTTTAGAAATGGTTTGATTGTTGATATAAACTTGGTGAAAGGCTTCGGATACTCCGGCAAATGCGGCGGACATATTTTCGGCGCTGCCGACACTTTCGACGACCGTTTCTTTGCCTTCTTTCGTGGCGCTGACGGTAATTTGGATGGCTTTTTGGATATCGACGACGAGGGTATTAATTTCGGCGGCAGACTGTTTGCTGCGGTCGGCCAGCTTGCGAATTTCGACCGCCACCACCCCGAATCCCCGACCCTGTTCCCCCGCCCGCACCGCCTCCACGGAGGCATTTAAAGCCAGTAAATTGGTCTGGTAAGCCAGGTTGCTGACGATGTGGGCCATGCGGTTGATTTGCAGGGATTTTTCGCTCAATTGCCGGCTGCGATCTGCGATCGCCACGACTTTTTGGCGCAACAATTCCATGCGGTCCAACGTCTGCTGAACCGCTTCGCTCCCCTTTTCCGCCAGAGACAGCGCCCGGCGAGCTTCCGCCGTGGCCGCTTTCGCCTGTTCTGTGGAGTTCCGCACCGTCCCATTTAACTCGTCAACGGTCGTGGTGGTTTGATTGACGGAACTCGCCTGCAACGAAAGATTGCGTTCTTGTTCCTCCAAAGCTGCGGCAATTTCCGAGGAGGACGTCGCAATTTGGGCGGTTTCGCGATCGATGGTATTGGAAATTCCGAAACCCAGGGTCAGCACCGCAAAACCGCAGATCGCGGTACTTCCGAACACTAAAATGGTCAGCCATTCCAACAGTCGAATTTGTCGCTCCTGCTGTTCCGTTAGCTGCTCCCGTTTGATCTGCTCGAAATTGTTCACCAATTCTTCCAACTGACGGGTAATCGCCTGAGATTCCGACCGCCGCAACACCTCGGACACCTTTTCCGGTTTCCCCAATTCTACATAGGAAATTAAACGCCGGTCGAACTCGTTCACGCGATCGCCGATGGTGATGATCCGATCCAAACTTTCTCGCTGTTCCGCCTGTTGAATGAGACTCCGCAACTGCTCCGATTTCTCATAAAATAGGGTGTCCCATTCCTCGTATTCATTCAGGGTGATCGGATCTCGCCCCAGGATGTATTCCCGCGCGGCACGCTGCATGGCGACGATGCTGAATGCCAGGTTATCGACCTCTTCGATTTCGTGGTAAATTTTATCGACATTTTGGATCTGGTATCGGACGGGTTGCACTCCCATAAAATAGACCAGAAACGCCACGATCAAAAACAAAATTAAGGGGACGAAATAACCTCTGAGAATTCGTTGTCGCAGGCTACCTCCTTTCCAGGATAACAGTGTCCACAATTGTTTCAGCATCGCTTAATTACCCCTTGAAAATATTGATCGAACTATCGGGGAGGCTGTTTTTAGATGCACATTCTGTTGAGATCCCGCCCGGATCATCGTGACAACTCGGCAACCCATAGGGGGGGGCGATGGGTCGATCGCACCGGGAGACTCGTTCAAAAAAAATAGAAGCGTGGCAAATCGGAGTGATGGGATGGCAATTTAAATCATTATTATCTCATCAAATGGATGCTCGGT
>JBNGCR010000259.1:0-6229 GCA_050045915.1 Limnospira sp. | reverse complement strand
GAGCGCTCGTGTATCAACAGTTTCAATCGGGCTAGAAACCTTGAAACATCGATGTAAAGGTCATTTCAGTTTCCTATTGCCTGTTGCCTATTGCCTATTGCCCTCTAGCAGCGCTTTAAGTGGATTTGATATGATAATCAAAAATCCCCCTCATTGGAAAAGGGGGATTTGAAAGGAAGTCGCCGATCGCTCTTTTTTAGAAGATCAGAAAATCGTCATCGAGCAAATTTGTAACCCCGGTGACACCTTCGAGTTTTGCCAGAATTTGGGAATCATCCCCGCCGGTATTATCTCCGTTGCCGTCATAAATCAGGTAAGTATCGCTACCGTCATCGTAGGCGAACAGATTTTGCGTTCCGCCCAAAACATTGGAAGAAATATCAGTTTGAACGGGGAGGAGAATATTATCCGTCGTGGCGACCAAACTGCCGGAAATTGCGATCGCATCTCCATCGGCGACACCCAGACCTTCAAAGTCCGCGATCGTATCATAGAAACCCTCACCAATTTGGGCATCAATACTGGTGGTCGCATCGGCGTTAAACGCCGTTCCGCCACCGTCGTCGGCACTTTCATAGTGAAAGATATTGTTGTCATTTCCGCCGACGAGCGAATCGGAACCCAAACCGCCGACAATGCTATCGTTACCGTCATCACCTCGCAAGGTATCGTTACCCCCGAAACCGACGAGGGTATCATTTCCCCCCCGACCCCGGAGATTATCACCAAAATCGGCCCCCTCAATGCTTTCAGCCTCATCAGTGGGTTCAGACAGCAACTCCACAGAAATGGTCGCCGTCGCCGTCTCGCCATTACCATCCGTGATGGTATAGGAAAACTCATCAGTCCCCGCATCGCTTGAAAGGCGGGTGTAATTAACTTGGTTGCCTGCCTGGGTGATGAGTCCACTCGTCCCCTCAGTATTCAGGTCTGTGAGGGTGAGAATATCCCCATCTGGATCGCTATCATTGTCAACGGGGTTAATGGGGAACTGAGAGGAATTGTTGACGCGGATGGGACTCTCATCCACGGCGATGGGTGGCTCGTTAACAGAGATAACAGTAATTGTTGTGGTCGCCACATCGCTATCATCCGTGCCATCATTAATGACAACTTCTATGCGACGATCCGTTTCATCCGGTTTGATGGAACTATTGTTGTAAACCACCTGGCCGATCGCGGTTTGGTAATCCGCCAGAGACGCGCTCCCCGTCAGAGTCAAAATTCCCGTATCCGGGTCGTAAGAACTCGCCGTAATCCCGTCGGGGAGATCTCCACTCACCGAAAGACTTTCTTCCTCGTCGAAGGGATTGGTCAGGGTGATGGTGGCCGAAGCAATGGTGGTGTTGTCCGGATCTGCGATCGAGATATCGCCGGCATCCGCCACCGCGAGATTTGCATCCCCTTCGGTGAAGGTGGCTTGGTAATTGTTGCCACCCGCGCCGCTGCTGTTGTCGGCATCGAGATCCAGCAGTGGCGGATCATTCACCGCCACAATACTGATGGTACTAATTGCCGCCGGATCGCTGCTGTCCGTCCCGTCGCTGGCGGTCACTGCGATCAGGCGATCGCCGGTGGCGGGATTCTCGGAACTGTTGCTGTACGTCACCGTCCCCAAAACCTGTTCGTACAAATCGGGAGACGTTTCCCCGGTCAGGGTCAGCACCCCGGTCGCCGAGTCGTAGCTGGCTTCAATTCCGCTATCCCCCGTATCGACCGCGAGCACCTCATCTTCTCCGTCCGAGAGATTGGTGATAGTGACACTCGCCCCGGTCAGGCTGGCATTATCTGTATCGGTAATCGTAATTAGAGCGGCATCGGCGATCGCGACGGCATCCCCATTTTCGGTAAATGTAGCACTCGCATCGAGTCCCGCCGCATCCCCGTTGAGATCCACCACCGGCGGGTTGTTCACCCCGGCTACAGTAATACTGACGGTTGCCCTCACCCTGACATCGTTATCATCTGTGATCGTGTAATTGAAAGTATCCGTCACCGTTTCCCCGGCGGTCAAAGCCTCAAAAGCCGCCACACCCGTGGGGTCATAGGTATAGCTACCATCATCATTGACCGTCACCGCAGCCCCCCGGGTGCTGGGACGCTGAAAACCCGTCACCGTCAGAGTTGCCCCTTCCGGATCGCGATCGTTGGCGAGGACTCCAGAGGCGGCATTGACGGTTAATACCGTATCGGCATTGATGCTGTTGCTATCATCCACCGCTTCGGGAGGATCGTTCACCCCAGTTACCGTGACGCTGACGGTAGCAGTGGCCTGATTTGAACCCTCATCTTCAATGGTGTAAGTGAAGGTATCGACGACCACTTCCCCTTCCGTCAGGGCGATCAGATCCGTTGCCCCCGTCGGGTCATAAGTGTAACTGCCATCCTCACCGACGGTGACATTGGCTCCCAGGGAACTGGTACTCTCGAAGGCGACGACTGTCAAATTATCGCCATCCACGTCGCTATCATTGCTCAAGACACCCGAGGCGGCGTTGACATCCAGAGGCGTATCCGCTGCGGTGCTGTTGCTGTCGTCGGCGGCTTCCGGCGGGTCGTTCACCCCGGCGACGGTAATGCTGACGGTGGCGGTCGCCGTGACATCGTTATCATCTGCGATCGTATAAGTGAAAGTGTCTGTCACCTCTTCCCCGGCGGTCAGCGCCTCTAAAGCCGCCACACCCGTCGGATCGTAGGTATAGCTACCATCATCATTGACCGTCACCGCAGCCCCCTGGGTGCTGGGTGTCTGAAAACCCGTAACCGTCAGAGTTGCCCCTTCCGGGTCGTTATCATTGGCGAGGACTCCAGAGGCGGCATTGACGGCTAATACCGTATCGGCATTGATGCTGTTGCTATCATCCACCGCTTCGGGAGGATCGTTCACCCCAGTTACCGTGACGCTGACGGTAGCAGTGGCCTGATTTGAACCCTCATCTTCAATGGTGTAAGTGAAGGTATCGACGACCACTTCCCCTTCCGTCAGGGCGATCAGATCCGTTGCCCCCGTCGGGTCATAAGTGTAACTGCCATCCTCACCGACGGTGACATTGGCTCCCAGGGAACTGGTACTCTCGAAGGCGACGACTGTCAAATTATCGCCATCCACGTCGCTATCATTGCTCAAGACACCCGAGGCGGCGTTGACATCCAGAGGCGTATCCGCTGCGGTGCTGTTGCTGTCGTCTACCGCCTCCGGGAGGGATGTCACGGAAACGGTGACGGTGGCCGTGTCCGTTTCCCCCTCGTCATCGCTGACGGTGTAATCAAAACTGGCTTCTCCGGTAAAGTCGATGTCGGGGGTAAATACGACATTGCCATCCCCATTTAGTTCGACGGTGCCGTTGATGGCATTATTCACCTCAGTCAAGGTGAGAACGTCCTCGTTGGGATCGCTATCATTACTTAATAGCTCATCCGCAGTGATGGTTGCCGCAGTATTCAGCAACACATCAATTGTGTCGGCAGTGGCGACGGGAGGTTCGTTGAGGGCTTCGATCGCGATCGCATCTGTTGCCGTCAATGGACCTCCTTCCCCGGTGTTGCCTTGGTCGTTGGTGGTAATTTCTAACAAACCCGACTGGGTATTAAATCCCCCCGTCGGGGTGAATGTCAAACCGTCCAAGGCGCGGTTAATTGATCCGATCGCACCAGTTAGAATCAGGGTTTCTGTGGCCGTTCCGCTGATTTCGACCCCTTCTGTATTTGTTCCCGATGTCAGGGTGCCACTGGTGGCACTTAGGATGACTTCGACGGCTTCGGTTCCGGCGTCCGGGTCGGCAATGGCGATCGCGTTATTATTCACTTCACTAAATACCACGGGAGTCTCACCGTCGGTGGTTTGGGCATCCGGGACGGCGTTGCTGGGCGCATCGTTGACCGGAATCATGTCGATGGTGACGGTGGCCGGATCGCTGTCTTCTATGCCGTCGCTGGCGACAATTGTAATCTGGCGATCGCCCGTCCCTGGCGCGATGGAAGTGTTGTCGTATTCGATCCGGGCGATCGCATCTTCATAGGAAGCCGCCGGCGCCCGTCCGCTCAACAGCAAGACCCCCGTATCTGGATCGTAACTCGTCGCCGTGATACCGCTCGGCAGGGCACCATTGATTGATAGCCCCTCTTCGGTTCCGTTGGCGGTATTGCTCAACGTCACCGTGGCCGAAACGATATCATCCCCGTCTCCGTCGGTGATGCTGAGGCTACCGATCGCCCCGATGGACACGGCCGAACCCCCTTCGGTAAACGTGGTGCTGACATCGCCCCCCGCCATCGTCCCGTTGAGATCCACCACCGGCGCATCGTTCACCGACTCCACATTAATTAAAACGGTCGCCGTCCCGGTTTGGGCGTTACTGTCCCTGACTGTATAAACAAAACTGTCCGTCCCGACAAAATCGGCGGGTGGCGTGTAGATCAGAGACGATCCATTATCCTCCAAACTCCCCCCGCGATCGGTGGTCGTGGGAACGTCGGACACGGCGAGTACATCTCCGGCTATGCCGGGAGTGTCATTCTCCAACAGGGTGGACTCGTCAATCCTCAGCGTACTGTTTTCTCGGATAGTAAAATTATCACTTTCCGCTCGCGGTTCCACATCCGGCGGAATGGGTGTAGGAGGTGGGGGAGGTGTCGGAACGGGTGGGGTGATCGGATCTGTTGGATCTGTTGGATCTGTCGGATCCGTCGGATCTGTCGGATCCGTCGGATCCGTCGGATCTGTTGGATCTGTCGGGTCCGTCGGATCTGTTGGATCTGTCGGGTCCGTCGGATCTGTTGGATCTGTCGGGTCCGTCGGATCTGTTGGATCTGTCGGATCTGTGGGATCTGTCGGGTCCGTTGGATCTGTTGGATCTGTCGGGTCCGTCGGATCTGTTGGATCTGTGGGATCTGTCGGGTCCGTCGGATCTGTTGGATCTGTTGGGTCCGTCGGATCTGTGGGATCTGTCGGGTCGGGTGGTAGAGGCGCATTCGGGTCGATGACAAAATCAGCTTCGTCGAGCAGATCGCTGTCCACGTTGACCAGAACAGCCAAAAATTCGCCCGTATTGCGATCGATGAGAACGGTATCCCCGGCACTCGCCCCCTCGCCGGGACGAATATCCAGGTCGGCGAAGGTGAGGCCCCCCGTCAGTCCAATTTTGTCGATACCGACATCAAAATCGGTAATCAGATCCGCCAGCTCGACAGAGGTTCCCCCAGTCGTGCCGATGATGACGCTGCCGCCGGCTTCGGACTGGCTGAGGACCAGTCCCACACTGAAGATATCGTTGCCGTCCCCCCCCGTGAGGGTATCCACACCGCGATCGCCCGATAGCAGGTCATTTCCGGCATCTCCCCGCAGGCGATCGTCACCCCGTCCCCCCAGCAAGATATCATCGCCCTGACCTCCAAACAATTCGTCATTGCCGATATCGCCACTCAGGAAATCGCTGCCCGTATTGCCAAAGAGTTGATCGTCTCCATCACCTCCGAATAGACTATCATTACCGACATCACCAAATAGCACATCATTATCCAACCCCCCAGCCAGACAATCATCCCCCTGTCCGCCAAAAAGCTGGTCGTCGCCAACTTCTCCACTGAGCAAATCATTTCCCGTATTTCCAAACAAGAAATCTGCCCCGTCACCTCCGGTTATCGTATCATTTCCCGCATCCCCAAATAACGTATCGCTTCCCTTGTCTCCAAATATTAAATCATCACCTTCGCCCCCGCGCAAACTGTCATTACCTTGACCGCCATACATGGAGTCAGCACCCGTTCCGCCCAGCAGCGTATCAGCATCCTTGTCACCAAATATCAGATCATTATCACCATCGCCAAAAATCAAATCGTCGCCTTGACCCCCTCGCAGGCAATCATCTCCACTTCCTCCTTGAAGGGCATCATTCCCCAAATTTCCATTGATTGAATCGTTGCCATCATCACCTCGGAGAATGTCGTTACCCGCCAAACCCAAAACGATGTCATCGCCACCCAAAGCAGATATATCATTGTCAAAATCACTGCCTAGAATTGTATCGGCTTCCTCCGTGCCAATTCCAGCACCTGGTATGGTAATAATTTGCACTTCCGGTGGGGGGTCCGTGCCGTCGTCCGTGCCGTCGTCCGTGCCGTCGTCCGTGCCGTCGTCCGTGCCATCGTCTGGAGTCGGTTCGACGGGTTCGGGTTCGGGTTCGGGTTCGGGTTCGGGTTCGGGTTCGGGTTCGGGTTCGGGTTCGGGTTC
>JBNGCR010000258.1:0-6237 GCA_050045915.1 Limnospira sp. | reverse complement strand
CGCTCACGTTTACGGTTTCGCCGGTAAGAGTGACGTTACCCGCATTTCCCTGACCTGAACTCTCTGAAGAAAGGTAAGCGCCCTCGCTCACGTTTACGGTTTCGCCGGTAAGAGTGACGTTACCCGCATTTCCCTGACCCTCAGTCCCCGAAGAGAGGTAAGCGCCCTCGCTCACGTTTACGGTGTCGCCGGTAAGACTGACGTTACCCGCATTTCCCTGACCTTCTGTTTCTGACAAGAGGAAAGCGCCCTCGCTCACGTTTACGGTGTCGCCGGTAAGACTGACGTTACCCGCATTTCCCTGACCCGAGGTGTTTGAATCGAGGTAAGCGGAACCCAGTACGTTTACGACATTGGCGACGACGCGAATATCGCCCGCATTTCCCGCCGAATTCTCTCTAACGCGATTCGCGATCGAACTACTATCGGATAGGGTGAGTTCTCCTGTGGCGTTGAGTTCGATATTGCCCGAGTCGGCGTCGGGAACGCCCAATCCTTCCCCAATTCCAGCATCTAAGGAACTGCTGCTAACGGTAAT
Source organism: Limnospira sp. (assembly GCA_050045915.1). GTDB lineage: Bacteria > Cyanobacteriota > Cyanobacteriia > Cyanobacteriales > Microcoleaceae > Limnospira. The sequence continues at coordinate 5,699 of JBNGCR010000258.1, read as the reverse complement.
ATCGGAGGCGTCGATCGAGATTTCGCCGCCGATACGATCGATAACTGTAATGCTGGCACTGTTCGTCAAGGAAATCGGCGATCGATCCAGGTTTTCGGGTAACTCCCATCCCGTTAGAGACACTCTCGACCCTGAATTACTGAACTGCAACGCAACGGTTCCAGTACCGCCGACTCCTCCTAGGAGGACTCGCCCCCCTGGTGCAGAGATTTGGACGCCATCGAGATCGATCGTTCCTCCTAACAATGCCAGGGTTTCGCGTTGGCGTATCTCCAAGCTGGCTTCGGTTCCCCGAATCGTCCCCGGACTGTTGCCCAACTGCACCCCGACGGGAACGCTGACGGTCAATAAAGGGGCGGATGCGGGATTCGTCGCGCTAAATTCTGCGTTGTTTTCAAACACCAGGCTGTCAGCGGTACTGGCGAAAAACGACCCACTAATATCTAAACTGGCTCCGGAACCGAAAAGGATGCCGTTGGGATTGAGTAAAAACAGGTTCGCCGAACCGTTGACGCCCAGCACTCCATCGATGTTGGAAATATTGTTTCCCGTCACTCGACTGAGAATGTTCTGGATGTTGGCGGGGTTGTTGAAATAAACGCTTTCAAAGCTGTTCACGTTGAATTCTTGAAAGCTGTGGAAAAGGTTCGCGCCCCGCGTCGCCCCCCCTTCAATAAGTGTGGCGGGATTGCCGTTGACGGAGGCGTTGGGAGTGACGACGGAGGCTTCAGTGCCGAGCGTCGCGTCCGGTGTGATTTGCGCGAGGAAAACCTCGTCTGAGGGGGTTGAAAGGGTTTGGGCGAGTGGGAAAATTTGGCTTTCTGATGCGGCGCGAACTGGGGAACTCGCCAGGCTGGCGGTCAACAGGACTAGCCCGAGTCGAACCCAGCCCGCAGCTTGAAAACTGGTCATGAGTTATGTGGCTTCTGGCTCTTGGGTTAATAGGTTTGAGGGAGTTAGTACGGTTTTTACGGGTCTTCTAATTTGAGACGATCGGCATATTTTACACTCATTTAAGACCATTTTTGTAGAGTCTAAAACTGTTGGCAACGCCGGAATTTTTTTGTTAAAATTAACTAATCAAAACGTAATTAAAAAAACTATTTTTGTTAAAAAAAACCGGCATTTTTTGCCGGTTTTTTTTAAGGTAATTACGTTAAGTCGTCAATTCTTTTTTGTAACTCTTCGATTCGTTCGGTATCGTTGAGGGTTTCGTAACCGCTTTGGGCTTGCGTTAACAGTTTGATCGCCGCCTCGGGTTGGTCTAACATCGCCTTCACTTCCGCTAATCCCGATCGCGCGTCTGCCAATCCTTGAATATCTTCGATGGCCGTCGCAATTTCGATCGACCGTTCGTATCGTTCCTCAGCCAACAAATTCAAACCCACGTAACGATAGATATCTCCCAAGACTTGATAAACTTCTAGGGTCTCGGTTCCCGAAGCCACAAACGGCTCGAGGGTATCGATCGCCGCCGCTAACAAATCTTCGCGAATATAAATATCAGCGATCGAAAGGGCTTCCGTTTCTTCCGGAAACTCCTGCTCTCGAATCTGAGCAATATCCGTTTCCACAATTTCCAAATCTTCCGGGTACAACCGCTCGAACGTCGCCGTTTCCGCCCCCACATCGAGCTGAGAAGACGCCCCGTTATCCGCTTCCACGATAACCCGATATTCCACCCCTGGCGTCAACGCCGGCGTACCAGGATACTGCACCTGCGTCCCGCTGACCTCCGTTTCCCAATTCACATCATCTCCCAGCACTTGCACCGTGTAGCGACTGGCCCCCGCGACGGGATTCCAACGGATGATGGGTTGAGAATTTGAAATAAACGTGCGGCGAGGCGTGGTGACATAGGGAATGCTGGGGTCTATCCCGCCGAGGGTATTGTCGCTTTGTCGCCCCACTCTCAAGCTGAAGCCGCCATCGGGAGGACAGCCCCAGACGACCCCCCGCTCGAGATTGGAATTCATCGTCCAAGTGGTAGTTAAATCGGAGCAGCGGATGCGGACTTGAGCGCCGCCTGCCGTTTGCACGAGATCCCCTGTGTTCAAGCGCATCCCCCCGCGAGCGGGCTGATACTGAGATTGTCCGGAGCGTCGGATTTGAGCCGAGCCGTTGACGTCCACCAGTAGGAATTCTGAGGCTCCGGCGGCGGTGGGCATTGAAAGCGCCAGCGCTAGTAAAGTAGAGCCGAAAGATAGGTAGCGATCGAATTTCATGGGTAGTTGGGTTGTAAGGTTTCAAGACAGAACGATCGAGCCGGGAAGGGCATTTATGGCAGGGCGGCAACAGACTGAGAAACCCGCAATCTCAAACGAACTCTCTATTTTTGGGAAATGCCCAGTTTCGGGTGAGACACTGCGATTTCTATCAGTCTCACCTCTATGCCTATCCTTTTATACCTCAAAAAAAACGCTGCACAGTCTGTTTTTGTAAAAAAACTCAACCCAGATTCATCCCGGACGATTGTATTTTCTTTCTGGAGTTTTCGCGAAAATTAGATTTCCTTAAACCTTCCGGACAAGTCCCCAGCCCGGCTGTAATTTTTAAGGGCAATCCATCAGTTTGAGAGGGGAGCGTCCTTAGTGGTGCAGAAAAGTCCTGAAACCCTTGTTAGAAAAGATATCGCCGTATTAAAGGGTTGGCCTAAAAATCTCAAATCGGTAAATGGCTACCGGAGATCCCCGGCATCTCCAGGATGCCGGGGATCTGGCCCCAAATTAAATACATATAATATAAATTTTGTCAATCCCCGATCTCGAAAAGTTTTCTGCACCACTGAGGGGGAGCGTCTCGAACCGTCTCAGGGAAGAGGCGTTTCCGGAGAATTCTCCGACTCCCCAGACTCCGCTTGAAACAACCGCTTGCGAGCCGCATCGAGCCAAGCATCTTCTTCCGGGTTGAGTCCCCGAGCCAAGGCATAACACTGCTCCCATTGTTCTAACGCCGCCGCAGGATTTTTATTTTGCTGTTCTAGGGCTTGAGCTAACAAGCAGTGCGGACCTGCACCTTGGGGGTTAATGGCAATGGCGTTTCTGAGTTCGCTTTCAGCTTCGAGGGGGCGATCTTGCATCAACCGCGCCCAGCCCATATTTTTGGAAAATACATATTCGATCGCCGGAATGCTAGCAGCCGAACAGTATTGAAGAGCGAAGTTTTCGCGATTTTCCAACTTCAACTGTCCCTGTTTCAGCAACGCCGCCGCTGCGGTGTAGTCCTGGGAATTCACAATGTAGAGACGGGCGAGGTTATTATAGGCTTCGATACAGCCGCCGAGCAGTGAGACTCGATATTCTGCCTGGGCTTTATCGAATTCGAGTAAGTCTTCGTAGATATTACCCAAGCGGAAATGGGCTTCCATATTGTTCGGTTCGAGTTCTACTGCTCGTTTGTACTTGGCGAGGGCGACGGTGGTTTGAAACCGATCTTGCGCCTCGATACCCCGTCGAAGGTAATATCTTGAAATACTGGGTAAACTGGCTTGAAATCCCAGCAATCCGAGAAAGACCAAGACGGCCAAGGCAAATTTGGTTTCGTGCCATAAATATTTCGGGAGATGTAAGGCGGTTAGGGAGCGTTCGATAATTCGCTGGCCGGCTTTGCTGAGCGGCGCACCGGCCGCTAACATGGCTATGACGCTCTGTCCGATGGTGGCAAAGGCACCCAAGGCGTCGGGGCCTCCGGCTAAGAACCGGGAGGAAATCGCCGCCACGAGAGCGAAGTTACAGGTGAGAACGGGAATGGTTAAAATTTCCCAGAGCCAATCTAATTTATCCCAAGGGTGAATTTCTTCAGGGGGTTGGAAGTACCACCACCACGCCGATTCGGGCGGTTCGACGAGTTCTCGAAATTTCTCGAGCGGAACGGTTTTTGCGATGACGCCTCCCTGTTGGGTTAGGCGTTCGTCTAGGGAAATGAGTTTGAGACAGGCTTGGGTGGGGGGCGGACTTTCTTGGGCGACGAGGCGTTGAATTTTGTCCCGTAGGAGTAATACGTCTAAGCAGGTGTCGAGGGAGGGCGATCGATCGAACCCTTCGCCGTCTTCGAGATATTCGAGGGCGCGATCGTATTTTTTTAAGGCTCGGTCTAAATCTGAGGTGAATTCCCGATCTAAATCTAATGTACTCATTGCTGAAATCTGAGCGGGTTTATCCAATCTATTAAGCGATGCTGCGGCGTTTTCGCGCTTCTTTGTAAGAGGTTCCCACGTTTTGCAACCCAGCTTCGATCATCTGACGTTCTAATAAGGCAAAAAAGCGATGTCGATCGCCGCCTCGGACGACAGCTTGGTTATGAGCTTCGGCTAACGTCACGGGATAACCGTATCCTTTGTAAACCTGTCCTAACATCAAACTCAAGGCAGTGTCGAGAAGATCCGGATTGTTCGCCACCCAAGCGGGAAGGTCGATGCGGGCGATTTCACTTCCCACGTGAACGTAACAGAAATATACGGTCTGACGATCGCCGTACAGGTTCAAAATGGGATTGGAGGACTTCCACAAACAGCCCCGTTCTCCCGGTTGTAACTGCGTCGCCCAAAAGATGGTATCCCGCAACGGTTCGGCCACTTGACAGGGGGAGCGTTTCAACACCACTTCTCCTTCTTCTGGGGCGACGTAAGGACAGTTTGTCGAACAGTTGGGTACGTCGAACGGACAGGCTTGGAAGCGTAGAAAGTGCAGGGCTTCGCTACTGCGGGAGGCGCTGAGATACCCCAGTAAGGGAACTCCGGCTAACTGGAGGCGATTCCAGGCTTCCAACATCGGCGGTAGGATACGATCGATCGCCTCGTTGGGTAAATTTTCTAAAAACCAATAAATTAAAGACCCGTCCACCATCGCCAACATGGGGGGTTTGCGATTTTGCAACCGCACGCTAACGGCTAACTCCGCCAGTTCTGTGGCTTCAGCCACGGTGCGCCGATATCCCATCCATTCTTCGGTACGAATTCCCCACTGTCGGGAAACGTAGAGGTCTTCGGGACGGTAGAACACTTCGGGAATGCTATCGAGGAGGGGTTGGCGATTTTGGCCGTAGTGTAACGCCACCCGTCCGATGTTGAGGAGATAGCAATAGGCGATTTCGTGTTGGTTGGGGGCGATTTGGGAACCGTCGGTGGCGATGACGCTGTGGGCTTTCGGCGGTGCTTTCAGTAAAACGCGGGTGTCCAGGGGTTCGACGGGGGTGGCGGCGGAAAACCAGATGCGATCGCGCCATCGCTTTTGAGCTTTTACTAAGGCGTCTTGCTGCTGACAGGCTTGGAGAAATAAGGTTTCTGCCCGTTCCATGCGCTTGCGGGCGGCGGTGGCTTCTTCCCGCAGGTGGTCGATCGTTCCCGCTAACTGTTGACTGACTTTGTTGAGATCCAGCACGACGAACTCCCCTTTTGGTTGACGTTCGGTTCGGGAATTCGCCGCGATCGATAACACTTTCGATCGAGCGGCGATTTCCCGGTGCTGTCCAGCTTAACGCAGTCTTCTCCATGTATTGAGGACTTACGCAGAAACCCGGTTTTTAACGATATTTCGGTTTAACGGAAAGGTCAGAACGAAAAACCGAGTCGATCGACCGACCCGTGCTTAACTCCTGGTATTTTTGAAAACTTTTCGAGGAACGAGCTAGCCGTGGCGTCTGCTGGCTCAAGTAAAACTTTCGGTAGCTTGGAATCCCCGTCGCTTTAGCGCGGGGAGGAA
>JBNGCR010000257.1:6012-6255 GCA_050045915.1 Limnospira sp. | reverse complement strand
ACCCCCGACCCCGGTTTCACCGGTACTGCCAGCTTCGAGTACACCATCAATGACGGCAACGGCGGCATCGACACAGCGACCGTCACCGTTACCGTAACCGAACCCCCCAACACAGCCCCCGAAGCCCAACCCGACAGAACCACAACACAACAGGACACGGCCGTGACCCTGGCACAGTCAGCCCTGTTGGGGAACGATACGGACCCGGAAGGCGACCCGCTGACCCTCACCGAGGTGGGCAAC
>JBNGCR010000257.1:0-5912 GCA_050045915.1 Limnospira sp. | reverse complement strand
GAATCAACCCCCCACGGCCGAAACCGATCGCGTCACGACCCGGGAAGATACGCCCCTGAGCGTTCCGGTGGCAGAGTTGACGGGGAACGATACGGACCCGGAAGGCGACCCGCTGACCCTCACCGAGGTGGGCAACCCCAGCAACGGCAACGTAGAACTCGACGCCGACGGCAACGTTATTTTTACTCCTGACCCCGGTTTTACCGGTATCGGCACGTTTGAATACACCATCACCGACCCGTCGGGGAACACCAGCACCACCACCGTGGAGGTGGCTGTCGAGTCCTCCGTCACACCGCCGGAGAATCAACCCCCCACGGCCGAAACCGATCGCGTCACGACCCGGGAAGATACGCCCGTCACCATCGACGTGCTGGGGAACGATATCGACGAGGACGGAACCCTCAATCCGGCCAGCGTGACGGTGACGACAGCCCCCGAAAACGGCGAAATTGCCGTCGATCCAGAAACGGGAGCTGTTACCTATACCCCCGACATCGGTTTCACCGGCACCGAGAGCTTCACCTACACCGTCGAAGATAATGACGGGGAAGTGTCCAACCCCACCTTGGTGACAGTCGGCGTGATTTCGGTGAACGAACCCCCGATCGCCGAGAACATCAACATTTCCCTGCAACCGGGCGATTCCGCCCCCGTTCCCCTGATGGGCGAAGATCCCGACGGCTCGATCGCCAGTTTCACTATCGACAGCCTCCCCGACCCGGAAGATGGCATCGTGTTCCTCGACGGGGAACCGGTGCAGGTCGGTCAAGTTCTCACCCCGGAAGCAGGGATGCTGCTGCGATTCCAAGCCACGGCCGACTTCGACGGCGGGGACTTCACCTACAGCGTCACGGATAACGAGGGAGTCACCTCTCCCGTCGCTGCGACGGCGACCCTGATCCCGCTGCCGCCGCCCAACCAGGCGCCGACGGCCTTCGACGACTTCGGGGAAACCCCGGCCAACAGGCCGATCGCCCTCAATATCATCGCCAACGATACCGATCCGGACGGAGACATCGACCCGGCCACCGTCGATCTCGACCCCGACACACCGGGATTGCAAAAAACCCTCACCCTGGCCGATCGCGGCACCTTAATCGCCGACGACAACGGCCGCGTCACCTTCAACCCCGCCCTGGGTTTCCGGGGAACCGTGACCGCCCCCTACACGGTGCGGGATGACGACGGGGCGACCTCCAATCCCGCCGATATCACGATCGAAATTGCCAACGCGACACCGACCGCCGTTGACGACAGCGCCCGAACTGCCGCCGATACGCCGGTCACGTTCAACATCACGGACAACGACACGGACTCCGACGGCCAAATCGTGCCGGCGACGGTAGATCTCGACCCCAGCACCTCGGCGACGGACGGCAATTTCGCGATCGCCAGCCAAGGTCAGTTCGAGGTGGATGAGCAAGGCAACCTCACCTTCACCCCCGCCACCGGCTTCAGCGGTACGGTGACGATCCCCTACACCGTCCGAGATGACGACGGCACCACTTCCAACCTGGCGGAAATCGCGGTGACGGTGGAGCCACTCGTGGAACCTCCCATCCCCCAAATCCCCTTCTTCCCCCCCCGGGTTCCCGAGGAACCGACCGAGCCGGAGCAGCCGCCGACCGAACCCAACCGCCCCCCCGTGGCGGAACCCGACACCGCAACCACGACGGAAAACGAGCCGCTGACCATCCCCGGCTCCGAGTTGACCCGCAACGATCGCGACCCGGACGGCGACCCCCTGCAGATTACCGATGTGGGCAATCCCAACAACGGAACCGTCACCTTCAACCCCGACACCGGCGAGATCGTCTTCATCCCCGAACCCGGTTTCACTGGTACTGCCACCTTCGAGTACACCATCGCCGATGAAAACGGTAACACCAGCACCGCCACCGTCGAAGTCAATGTCGAAGAACCCGATACCGATATCCCCCGGGAAGACCCCGGCGAAGACACCGATATCCCCCGCCAGGACAGCCCGGATGACTGTAGCTGCCCGCCCCTCCCCGACCTGACGGGCGCCCCCCTGCCCGTCCCCCCGGAATTGATTCCCGCTCCCACCTTGGTTTTCATCAACGGCACGCCTTTGAACGAAGTTTTGATCGGCGGCAATGCCGACGAAGCCATCCTCGGCTTCGGGGGGAACGATTTCCTGCAGGGCAACCTGGGCAACGATTTCCTCCGCGGCGACGCGGGCGACGACATCCTGTTGGCCGGCCAAGATAATCCCCTGTTGCCCCGGGATCTCTTCGGACAGGATTCCCTCGACGGGGGGGCCGGAAATGATTTCCTCTCCGCCAACGAAGGCAACGATATCCTCAAGGCCGGCGATGGAAATGATGTCGCCTACGGCGGTAAGGGTGACGATGAAATTTACGGCGAATTGGGGAACGACACCCTGCACGGAGATAATGGCAACGACACCATTATCGGAACCCCCGGCAACCTCACCGTCCCGGAAGGGCAGGATGCGGATGTCATCTACGGCTATCGCGATAACGACCTGATTCAGGGCGGCCCGGGCAACGATAGCATCTACGGCGGTAAGGGGGATGATTTCTCCTACGGCGGTAAGGATGATGATTGGATGTGGGGCGACTTGGGTGCCGATACCCTCTACGGAGACGACGGGAATGATACCGTCTTCGGAGATACCAACCAGCCCGACCCCATCTCTCCGGAAGGTCCGGACTTGCTGTGGGGCGGTGCGGGGAACGATTTCCTCAGCGGAAACCGCAATAATGACACCCTGATCGGTGGCGACGGAGAGGATACGGTCTACGGTGGCCAAGAAGACGATCTCGTTTACGGCCTGAGCGGTAATGACTTGCTATTCGGTGATTTGGGCGACGACCACCTTTGTGGCGGCGAGGGAGATGACACGATTTTCGGCGATCGCGACATCCCCACCCCCACCGGAACTCTGCTCAACTCGGATACCCTCAGCGGCGGGACGGGTAATGATTGGCTCAGTGCCAACGGGGGCCAGGATCAGCTCTGCGGCGGCGAGGATGATGATACCCTCTACGGCGGAAAGGACAACGACACCCTCAAGGGCGATGCCGGGGACGACTGGCTGTTTGGAGATCAGGGCAATGACTCCCTGGTTGGCGGACAGGGAAGCGATCGCTTCGTCCTCTTTGCTGATGGCGGGACGGACACCATCGCCGATTTCCTGTCCGGGGTGGATTTCATCGCCCTCGGCGGTGGGATCACCTTCGAGCAACTCACCATCACCCAGGTGGGGACCTCTGCACTCATCACGCTCAACGCCCAGCAGTTGGCTGTTTTGGAGGGAGTTCAGGCCGATGCCCTCACAGCCGGCGATTTCACCGCGTTCCCGATCTAAGATCGGGGGAGGCGACCCCCCACGGTTTTGGTCGGCGACCGGCCGCGGGGGACTCGCTCCGAGGTCAAGTGAATGGAGGGCGTCCGTGTTCCAACCTGCCAATTCTCATAAACGCTTGTTTTCCCTCTTGTTTGGGGCTTTTGCTGGGTTGACCCTGGCGGCTTGGATTCTCCGGGGACTGACGGTGCTGGCGTTTTTGCCGGGAGCGGTCATCTGGCTGCTATTGGTACTCGCGATCGCCACGGGAGTCCTGTCTCGGGTGGCTCGATAGGTCGCCGGGGAACTCTCCCTTCGGAAAGATAGACGAATTCGGAGCGATCGCGGTACAATGATAAATGCCCCAACGCGGAGCATTGCCTTGACTCTACCGCAGCGCCGGTTCGACGGATTCATTGGATTCCGGTCGCGGTGCCGTGATTTGTAGAAACACAGTGTTGTGAATCGAATCTTTCCGACATCTCATTTTTATAAATGAGACGGCGATGTTTGGCGTATTGTCATTAATTTTAGAGAGGTGAAGGATACAACATGACCCAAGTTATTCTGGGTGAAAACGAACAATTAGAATCCGCCCTGCGTCGATTTAAGCGCGAAGTGTCCAAAGCTGGCATCCTGGCTGATGTTCGCAAGAAGCGTCACTTTGAAACCCCTCCAGAAAAACGCAAGCGCAAGGCGATCGCCAATCAGCGTCAGAGACGCGCCTTCCGCAAGAAGCGGATGTTCTAAAGCGCTTCATACCCGTACAGAACCGCGATCAAACTTCCTCTCCAATCCCGATGGGCTGGGGAGGTTGTCAGTCGCGGTTTTATTGGTTTTTCTCCGAGTATTTATAGCAACGAGCGCTGGCGTGGTTACACGCCGGGAATGATCAATTTCTCTACGACCGACTCCCTTTTATAGTCGGCCCGACCGCGATGTTTTTTGTTTTTTTCTACACTGTCTGCTGTGGTTTGGGATAGCCCCCGGGGTTCTCGCGGCCGTGGTCGCGACTATAATGATGGAGTTATAAGGTTCTTCTAAATCGTAATTGACAGCTATGGCTATGAAATTGGCATCTCTGAAAACCATCGCCGCGATCGCCTCTTTGAGCTTGGGTGGGGCCGTTTGGGTCCAATCCGGCGCGATCGCCCAAACCACCGTCGATCCCCTCCAGGATTTCGACAGCCGCAACAGCACCACTGAGTCTTCGGCGACGCTGAACCAGCGGACGCTGTTCGACATCCTCCACCGTGCCCAACAAGGTGGGTTCGACTTCGACGGATCGGTCGAGACTCAGCGGAATGAAAATATACTCGACGCGGCAGCCGAGTTCCGGGAAAAGCAACGGCGGGCGATCGAGGGTCAACCGCAGGTGGGTACGGCCGAAGAGGCAGACGTGACCCCCTAGGAACCGATTCCGGGGACTTCCTCTCCGGTTTTCCGATGGGGCGATCGGCAGGGGACAAGGGGACTGGCGCGGAGGGGCTATGGCTTCTGAGTGCCAGTTTTTTTGTGAAGTTTTCCTGAGAATTTTGGGCTTTTAATGTAACGTTAGTTGAAGGAATTGGGAACGGGCTTTGCGAAACATCAACGCTTGTCATGTTCCAGATGCTCGGAGTTTTCGGGGGTTGATAGATATAGCAACGAGCGCTGGCGTGGTTACACGCCGGGAATGATCAATCTCTCTACGACCGACTCCCTTTTATAGGTTTTGTAACTATACGATCACGCACTGCTATAACCGTCGGTTTTTTACAATTCTTGAAGTTGATTTTTAACCGAATTTTTCATTTGTTTTGAACCCTCTCCCCAGACTCATCCTTGACCGGCGATCGCATCCCAATGTTAAATAATGTTACTATAAGATTGACAAAACTCTCGATTCGGACTGGCACCGATGCCTGTGCTACCATGAGAAACATTGGCGGCGTGAAAAAGCGATCGCCTCACCCAACCTTAAAATTATAACACAGGCAAGATGCCCGTGCTACACGATTTCATCTATACTGGTGGTATGGAAACAATATGAATGATAACCAATTGTATGAAGACGATTTTTATACTTGGTCTTTACAACAGGCTCAATTGCTGCGAGAAAAACAATTCGATCGCGTCGATTGGGAGAATGTAATTGAGGAGATAGAAGCCTTGGGACGCAGCGAATATAGAGCTTTTGTATCCGCCATCGAACAGCTTACTTTGCATTTGCTGAAGTGGCAATATCAGAGAGATTATCGCTCCCCCAGTTGGCGACATTCGATCGACAAGCAGCGAATCGCGATCGAACGCATTATCGAAGACAACCCCGGCTTGCAAAGTCGCCTTGACGAGGCAATTTCCAAGGGATATAAATACGGACGAAAGGGGGCGATCAAAGAAACGTTTATGGATGCCAAAATTTTTCCCGAAGTTTGCCCCTATACTTGGGAAGAATTGACAGATGATAATTTTTTCCCAGACTCCAATTAAAACAACAGGGAGACTATAGCAGCGTGAAATGATTCGTAAAATTTTTGTCCGTTCAAAGCCCCCAGAATTGGGGGTTTGGGGGTTGGGGGAAGCCCCCAGAATTGGG
>JBNGCR010000256.1:0-6289 GCA_050045915.1 Limnospira sp. | reverse complement strand
GTGAAGATTTATGAATCGCTATAGCATGATGATTCAATGGTCTGATGAAGATCGGCTTTTCCTGGTCACAGTTCCAGAGTTTGCCGATCGCGTCGTCATGCCTTGTACGCACGGAAAAACCCGTGAAGAAGCCATTCGTAACGGTGAAGAAGTGATTGAAATGTACTTGGAAGCTTGGCAGGCAGAAGGGGAGATAATCCCCGAACCAAAGACACTTCAGGTTGTCTGATAAATCAATGAATCGGCGATAATGGGTAGAGTAATACTGTAACGGTTGGAGTACGGGTAGCGATGACTGAGTTATTTGAGCGTGCAATTGCCAGATTGAAAACTTTGCCAGAAACGGAGCAAAACGCGATCGCTTCAATGATCTTAGACGAAATTGAGGACGAACGGCACTGGGATGAAGCATTCTCCCGTTCTCCAGATATTCTTGCAAAACTCGCAGCTTCAGCGATGGCTGAATATCATGCCGGTGAAACCGAAGAACTCGACCCGGAGACGTTGTGAAGTCACGGACTACTGCCCAATTTCGCCAATTGTTTGCTGATTTGCCAAAACCTATTGAATTTGGGGAAACAGGGAGTATGAAAACTTTGGAGGAAATCCAGCAATGGCTGGTGCTGCATCGGTCGGTTTTGCAGGAACGTTATCACGTTCGAGAATTGGGGATTTTCGGCTCTTATGTCAGACAAGAGCAGACGGAAACGAGCGATGTAGATGTGTTGGTCGAGTTTTCCGAGACACCCAGCTTGTTGAAGTTCATCAATTTAGAGAATTATCTCAGCGATAATTTGGGGGTCAAGGTGGACTTGGTGCATAAGTCCGGGTTGAAGCCGCGCATTGGCGATCGCATTTTGACAATGGAGTAATATTGTAACGGATAATAACTTCTAGATTAGTGGAGTTGGCTCATGTCCGATCTTTTTAACAGAATCACAGTTAACCCCAAACAGTGCGGGGGTCGCCCCTGCATCCGAGGGATGAGAATTCGGGTATCGGATGTATTGGATCTGTTTGCGGCGGGTTTGAGTGCCGGAGAAATTTTAGAAGAAATGCCCGATCTCGAAGCAGATGATTTAAAGGCATCTCTTTTGTATGCCTCCCGGAAACTCAATCATCCGGTCTTAGTGCCATGACGATTTGGGTAGATGCACACCTCTCCCCCGCAATCGCAAACTGGATTACAGACACATTTGGAGTTGAAGCAGTAGCATTACGAGATCTGGGACTAAGAGATGCTGAAGATCCTGAAATTTTTGAGACTGCAAAAGCACTGGAAGTTATTGTCATGACCAAAGATAGTGACTTCGTGGATTTGGTGGAGCGACTGGGTTCACCACCACAAATTATTTGGTTGACTTGTGGCAATACCTCCAATGCTCGGTTACGCGAAATTCTGAGCCAGACATTGCCCAGAGCACTAGAACTTTTGGAAGCTGGCGAAGCATTGGTGGAAATCAGCAATTTCGGCGATGGCTGAATGTCATACTACTATAGCAATCGGAAACCATTTGTAAAATTGTCCGGCCCCCAAACCCCCAATACTGGGGGCTTTGAGTCGATCGATTTTTCACGAATCATTTCACACTGCTATATCTGAATAGATCATGAAAAAAATTGAAACTTACCCTTGGGATGCGGCGGAGCATCTGGAAACGAAAGAAGACATCGCTTCCTATCTGGAAGCTGCCCTTGAAGATGGCGATCCGGCGGTGCTAGTTGCGGCACTTAAGGATATTGTCCGATCGCAAGGGATGATACAGATTGCCCGTGAAACAGGACACGATCGCGCAATTATTGACCAAGTTTTATCAGCCAAAGAAGATCCGGATTTGGCAACAGTTATTAAGCTTTTACAAACACTGGGTTTGCGTTTACAAGTTGTGATGATTTAGCTCACATAATATAAAACTTAAAAAAGGTGCGTTCCCATTCATCAATCGGTTGAGCAAATGATGTAATTTTAGGGAACGCACCCGACTGTCAGGCTTCTTTGAAAAATCGGATGATCTCGCGGACGTGGTTGAGCACTTGTCCGTCTTCCCGCATCTGGGCGATCGCGTTTTCGGCGGTTCGACTCAGGCGATCGTGTTCCGATTTATTGTCGGCTTTCAGGGTTTGGATGTCGGCGGATAGGCGGGTGAGTTCATTTTGGATGAAAACGGCTTTTTTCTCCTGTTGAGATGCCCAAGAACTGGGATTGTCGCGGTCGATACTTTGTTCGATTAATTTGACCGCCGCTTCGAGCTTTTTTACCCGTCCTCGCAACTCCATAACGTCTTCCCGGGGATAGGAAAATTCGCGGCGAACCATCGACAGGCGGGCGACTAAATATTGATAACCGCGCAAAGCCGGACGTAAAATGGTCAGCAACAATGCCGCCGCCGAACCGACGTAGCCGACGACGGTTATTCCCGCTATTGATAATCCGTACAAACCGATCGCGGACAGGAGGTGGAGGGCGATCGCAACCCACAGAGAACGGCGGGCTAATTGGCTCACATATTGCCGCTGTTGTTCATCAATTCGGATGCCTTTTTTCTCGGACTCCTCCGCCTCTGCCATCACTTCTTTGGCGTCAAAGTGGACGTTCCAAGGAACCGTCACAATTAACAGCAACCACCAGAACGTTACCCCCCCGATAATCCAATCTAAAAAGTTGCCGGAGGGAATGTGTAACCACTGGAGAATTGAAAAAGTGAGTAGTAAAATGAGAACCAGTCCGGCGGTAAAATAGGCGAAATTTATGGGCGATTTCATAACCGATTTTTCCTCAATTCGGAATTGCCCCCATTATCGGAAGGCGATCGCCACCGGACTGCGATCGCTGTGACAGTCCGTGAGATGGCATAAACCCGACAAACGCAAACGATGACAATCCAGATTCGACCTGCAAAAATAATGGCGATCGCGTTCGAGTTTGTGACGGTTTAAAAATCGACCGAGAGCAAAATAGAATCTAAAAAAATATTGTAAAATTGACGGTTGGCGATTTTTCCCATTCCCCATTTCCTCTTTTTATGGTAATCTTCCCGTATCTAGAATTGTAGGGTGAACGACAACTGCGGGAGAGCATGACCAAACCGACGGGAAAAGTTTATTTGGTGGGGGCGGGGTTGGGCAATATCGCCTATTTGAGCGTCAAAGCCTATCACTTGCTCATGAATGCCGACGTGCTGGTTTACGATGCGTTGGTCGATGAATCCATTTTGCCGCTGCTGCCGCCCGACTGCTTGAAACTGCACGTTGGAAAGCGGGGGGGACAGCCGAGCACGCCCCAAGATAAAATCAATCATTTGTTGGTCGAACATTGCCGAAAGGGACGGCAAGTGCTGCGGCTGAAAGGGGGCGATCCGTTCATTTTCGGACGCACGACTGCAGAAATTCAAGCCCTGATCGCGGCCGAGTGCGATTTTGAAGTCGTCCCGGGGATTTCTTCGGCGTTGGCCGCACCCCTGCTGGCAGGAATTCCCCTCACCGATCCGGTGATGAGCCGCTGTTTTGCGGTGATGACGGCCCACGACCCGGATGCCCTGAATTGGGCGAGTCTGGCGGAACTCGATACCCTGGTTTTGATGATGGGGTCGCGAAATTTGGAGGCGGTTGTCCGCCAACTCAAACACCACGGCCGATCGCCCCAAACTCCCGTTGCCATTATCCGGCGCGGCGGACGGCTCAACCAGCAGGTCTGGATCGGGACGTTGGACGATATTTTGGGGCAGACATCGGGAGAATCTTTGTCCCCCAGCGTGATTGTCGTCGGGGATGTGGTGGAACTGCGATCCTACCTCACCCCCCAGGGCGATTCCCAACCGATCGCGCCCCTGTTGGGCCAGACGGTTTTGGTGACGCGATCGCAATCTTCCTCCGGCCAATTCCGCACCCTCCTGGAACGACAGGGGGCGAATGTGGTGGAAATGCCGACGCTGGTGATCCGCGAACCCTCCACCTGGGAACCCCTCGATCGCGCGATCGCCGATTTCGATTTCGACTGGCTGCTGCTGACTTCGGCCAACGGGGTGTCCCACTTTTTTGAACGGCTGATGGCCGCCGGGAAGGATAGCCGTGCCCTGGCGGGGACGAAAATTGCCGTGGTGGGCAAAAAAACCGCCGCCAGCCTGCGGGAGTGGGGCCTGCAACCGGATTTTATCCCCCCGGATTTTGTCGCCGATTCCCTGGTGGAACATTTCCCCGAACCCGTCGCCGGACGGCGGATGCTGTTTCCCCGGGTGGAAAGCGGGGGGCGAGAGGTATTGGTGCAGGAGTTGACGGTGGCGGGGGCGACGGTGGTGGAGGTGCCGGCTTACGAGTCCGGTTGTCCCGAGGCGATCGCGCCGGAAGCCTTGGATGCCATCCAAAACGGACAAATTGATATTGTCACTTTCGCCAGTTCCAAGACGGTGCGGAATTTCTGTAAACTTCTGGAAGGGGCTGCGGGTGAGTCTTTGGACGATCTGATGGCGGCTGGGGCGATCGCTTCCATCGGACCTCAAACCTCGGAAACCTGCCGGGAGTTGCTGGGCCGGGTGGATGTGGAAGCCCGGGAATATACCCTGGAGGGATTGACCGAGGCGATCGTGGCCTGGGTTAAAAATGAATTGTAACTGTCCGATCCGAACAAATTTTCCCGGCTCACGTCGGAAAATAGATACGGTGCTGCACGCCGACAATGGGACAATCTAAAATCTAAAATCTAAAATCTAAAATTCCCGACTCCCGCACGCCATAGCCTCGATCGCAACTCACAATTCAGGGATGGAACCATGCTCAACTTGGGTTTTTCTCGCTTTGACTCCTTCGCCCCCATTTTGACGGGGATGGCGGCTGTTACGGCCGTTGTCGTCAGTTCTCAGATGACAGTCGCGGCCAAAACCGCCCAGGAGGTAGCCGAAATCGCCGCGCCGATTACCGTGCAAATTAACAGCCCCCTCGGAGACGGGTCGGGGGTGATTATTTCTAAAAAAGATAGTATTTATACGGTGCTGACAGTCAACCATGTGGTGGAAGAACCCGATGTCACCTACAGCGTCCGCACCCACGACGGGGAAAATTACCGGGCTACCACCGTCACGCGACTACAGACGGCGGCGGAGGACCCGGATCTAGCCGTGGTGGAGTTTGAGAGTGGGCAGGACTATCCCACTGCTATTTTGGGGGATTCGGAACGGGTGGCGATCGGGGTGCAGATCTACGTCTATGCTTACCCGGCCACCGGGGGCCTGACGGGGGCCGATCGCGAGCCGGAACTGTCGCCCGGACTGGTGACGAGCCGGCCCAGAAATCGCCCGGAGGGCTACAATTTGCGGTATCAGGCGGTGACGTGGAGCGGGATGAGCGGGGGGCCCGTTTTTGACTCCGAAGGGCGCGTGGTGGGGCTGCACGGCCAGGGGGAGTTCGGATTTGCCCAAACCAGTTCCGGGGATGTCACTCCCATCAAGACGGGGTTCAATGCGGCGGTTCCGATCAATTTGTTTGTCGAACGGCTGACGGGGACGGAGTTGAGCGCGAGTGATTTACAACTCGACATTGATGCCGACCCCTCCCCGGCGGAGGCGAGTTCCGTTTCCTTGGACGATCCCCAGGATGCCCGGGCGTTTTACTTTCGGGGGTTGACGTTGCTGGATCGGGGGTATGCGTGGGAGGCGATCGCGGATTTTAACCGATCGCTGGAGTTGAATCCCGATTCGCCGGAGGCTTATTTTAATTTGGGGTTGGCCCGGACGCTGCTGGTGTTGGACGAACCTACCCGCGGCCCGAATCCGGTGGAGGACTACACCAAGGCGATCGAACTGAATCCGGGTTACGCGGATGCGTACTACAATCGCGGCTTGGCTTACATTCGCCGGGACAATTTCGAGGCGGCTTTGGCTGACTTTCGCAAGGCGGCGGAACTTTACGAACAATTGGGACGGGAAGATTCCTATCAGGATTCGCGCGATCGCATCCGGGAACTGGAGGAAATGGAACCCGAGTCTTGAATCCGGGAGAAATGGGAAGGGCGAACCGGGGACAGTTGTTTCGTTCCCGGTTTTTTTTGGGCGGGTTATAGCGCCCCATCCAGGAGAATAGGGAATAGGGAATAGGGAACTGAAATCACCGGTTCATCAAGGTGGGGAGGCTGGGGGGGTCTACGATACTGCCGGGATGGTCGGGAGGGGAGGGATCTCGCCACATTCCACGATCCCTCCGTCGCGGGCAGTTGACCGAAAGCTGACGGCTGAAAGCTGATTGCTAATAGCTATATACTGGGTTTGGACATCTCAGTTCGATCCATAATGGATACGGT
>JBNGCR010000255.1:0-6298 GCA_050045915.1 Limnospira sp. | reverse complement strand
CCTCTGCCCCCTCTGCCCCCTCTGCCTCCTCTGCCCCCTCTGCCTCCTCTGCCTCCAGGAACCCCACATCGGGCGTGCGGCTATACACTGAGTTGGAACTGATCTGAACTTTTCGGAGATTCGAGCCGGACTGCCCATGGAAACAAACCGCGATCGCCCGTTTCAATTTCTCTGGCAATTTAGCAACAAAATCGAAGCCTACCGGGGCATCCGGACGGGAGTCGCCCTGACTGTGCCCACCTTGGTCGGTCGGGCGGTGGGCTATCCGGAAACGGGATTTTACATCGGTTTGACCGGGGTATTTTTCATCCTGGGGGCGGTGGGGGGTCCTTACGGAACCCGGGCGAAAACGGCGATCGCGACTTTGGTCGGCGGAACTGTTGCCATCGGTTTGGGAACCCTGGTTTCGGCGATCGCGGCGGTGAAATTACTCGCCACTTTTTTGTGGATGTTTGCGGTGGGATACGCCGCCATTTACGGACATCCGGGGGTGATGGCGGGCATTGTCAGCGGCATATTATTTTTATTTACCATTCACCTTCCCCCCGGCGATCTGGCGGTGGCGGCGGAGCGGTCGGCGGTCG
Organism: Limnospira sp.; assembly: GCA_050045915.1. Classification (GTDB taxonomy): domain Bacteria; phylum Cyanobacteriota; class Cyanobacteriia; order Cyanobacteriales; family Microcoleaceae; genus Limnospira. The sequence goes on along the minus strand of JBNGCR010000255.1, from coordinate 5,714 downwards.
GGTTTGCGGGGGGAATTTGGGCGATCGCCCTGTGGTTGATTTTGTGGCCCCTGCGGCCCTATCTGCCCTTGAGAAAAGCGATTTCTCGCTGTTACGGAGCGATCGCGGACTACATTCAATTCGTGCTCAATCACTCCCCCGGCGACGAACTCCGGGGGGTCGCCCAGTGGCGAGAAACCCTGCAAATTGCCAAGGACGCCTACATCCTGAACCGCAGGGGACGGCGGGGAAATTCGGCGATTGGACAGGCGGCGGTGATGCTAATTCAAGATGCGGAACGGTTGATGATGTCGGTTTCCGCTTTGATCGAAGTGGCGGCGATCCACCGAGATAGTCCCCAACAGATGACGGTGGGAATTTTGGTCGATAATGCCCTGGAAAAAATTGCCTCGAATTTGCGAAATTTGGCGAAACTCACCCGCAACCAACCCGCCCGAATTGACTGCAACCGACTGCGGCAAATTTCGGAGGCTTTGAACCAACAAAAAGACCTGCAACAACGGACGATCGGCGATCGCGTCGAGGCCTATTCCGGTTTGATCGCCGTCGATCGCCTGGTGAATATTTTGAATCGGACGATCTGCCTGTTGGACCGCAGTGCCCACATCCTCCGGGAGATGAAACCGACGGCAGGCGGAGAACAGCCCGAACCTTCTCCGGGAGAAACGGTGTTGCTCGAACCCACAAAAACGCCCTGGTTTGAACCCCTGCGAGATAATTTTACCTTCAATTCTGCCTATTTTCGCCACGGTGTCCGCCTCGCCGTCGCCACGTCCGCCGGGGTGGCAATCGCGACTCTGGAATCGATCCCCCACGGATTTTGGATGAGTCTGACGGTGTTGCTGGTTTTGCAGCCGGATTTTGGCAGTACCTACCGGCGATTTTTTCACCGGATTTTGGGGACGATTTTGGGAGCGTTGCTGACTCCTCTATTGGCGATCGCGATACCTCAAACTTACATTTTGGAAGCGATCGCCGTCGTTTCTATTTCTGTCGCCTTTTCTTTGCTGCGGTTCAACTACAGCTTGGCGGTGTTTTTTATTACGGTTTACGCCGTTATTTTGGAACAATTGCGGTCGGCGGAAGATGTCCGGGTGGCGACAGTCCGGGTGGTCGCTACTTTGATCGGGTCGGGGCTGGCATTTGCAGCCGCTTTTTTTATGTTTCGCGATCGCGAAGAAAGGCGATTTTTGGCGGCTGTGGCGACGGCGATCGCGGCCAGTCGCCACTATTTCAAAACGGTGATGACTTCTTATTTCGGCGATCGGGAAATTGACCCGGACGCGATCGCCCGGTGTCGCCATCACAACCGACTTGCCCAATCTAACGCCCAAGTTTCGCTCCAAAAACTGCTCGACGACCCCCAAACCTCTCAACATCAAATCGAAATGGGTGTGATGTTGATGCTCAATTTGACCCGTTTCAGTCGCGCGATCGCCGTTTTGATCGACCCGTTAAATCACTTCGCTGGAACCGATCACCACCCCGAACTCGAAACTTTTGTCGGTCGCGTTGATTGTGCGTTAGAACAGCTAGAAATTGCCATAAAAAATAAAACTTTTCTCCCTCCTTTTCCCGAATTAGAAACCCCGCTTCAAGACTTTCAAGCCTACTTTAAAACCCTGCAAAATACCAGCCTCGAAGAGTTCGCAGTCCGCCAAGAACGAACCCCTACTCACCCAGTTTTGCAGGACTACAGCATCGTCAGTTTGGAACTCGAAGAAATGGCGGACTATTTGCAGGATATGTTTCGGGCGATCGGGGAGTTTACTCAATCCTCTTAAGCCGGCATTTAAAATAAAATATCCGGAGGTATCATGCTTGGGATAGATGACAAAAATACAAAAGCGATCGGGTCCCCCGCATCGCCCACAAAATGAGGTTGTCAAAGTTGAGTTCACACTTCCGATAGAGGAAAGTTGCTGGATGATTTTATAAGCTGGTAGCGGTGGAATGATTCCATCGATCAAAATAGAAGTTAATTTGCGGAGATTCTTAAGTGAAACGCTTATATCATTATCTCAAATCCCTTCGACTGCGACATCTCGTTACCGTGTTTATGGCGGGAACTCTGCTGGTCATCAGCACCGCCTGTAGCACCCCCGAAACTAAAGGTTTCGACAGCAATGAAGTGGGGGCCTATCCCAATTCGGAACAGCCCGCCCGAGCGGACGCCAGCCGCGCCGCTTCCAAGGCGAACCAACTCTCCGAAAATGCCAGAAAAAATATCGACAAAGTGAATAGTCCCGAGGATTTCGCCGAGGAATTTCAAGAGGGTAAACCCTTGGGAGAACGGGTCAAAAACCTTTCCGAAGATGTCGGCGAATCATTTCAAGATTTAGGGCAAGGTATCGCCAAGGAAACCTCCAACAAGGTGAATAACCTTAAGGAAAATACTGCGGATGCGGCGAAATCTGCAAAGCGGACGGCTGAAAATGCATCGAATACGGTAAAAGAAACAGCCGAAGATACGGCAAAATCTGCCAAGCGAACCGCTGAAGATGCCACAACCTCGGCAAAACGGGCGGCTGAAGATGCCAAAGATGCCCTGGAAAGTTAGATGTCTGTCTTAAGGTAGATAGCCAAATTGGCGTTCCTACCCTTAAACTGACCACCAATGGGATCTCATGCTCTCCTTGGTTTCCAAGTCACCCCCATTTCTCCTAGATCGTTTTCGGATTATTTAGGAAAAATGAGGGGTTTAATTTTTTTTAGGGAGTCGGGAGTCGGGAGTCGCGAGTCGGGAATTGTAGGGGGCCTTGGCTTGCGCCCTGACTTGAAACATTGGATTTAAAAACTACTCTTTTAATTTCGCCTATTTTTAAATATTAATTATGGAGTTTTTATTGTCTTTTATAGGCTCGGATAAAACGGCTATTTCTAGGGTAAAAATACTCCCACATCCGGGCTGACTTTCGACTTTGAGATTAGCCTGATGTTTGAGGGCGATCGCCCGCACGATCGCCAATCCCAGTCCCGTTCCCCCGGCTTTGCGAGAGCGGTGGCTATCCACCCGGTAAAAGCGCTCGAAAATGCGGTTCTGTTCGCCCGCCGGAATGCCAATTCCACTATCTTCGATCGCGACAACCGCCGTGCGTTCGCGTCGCTTCAAACTGACGCCAACCGTCCCCCCGTCGGGGGTGTATTGAATGGCATTCGCTATCAAATTGGAAACCAATCGATAGAGTTGCTGTTCGTGTCCCGAAACGTAAATTTGTTCCTCGGGAATCTGGGCGGATAGCCGAATATTGGACGCGATCGCTAGTTCCAAAAACTCTTCCGACAAATCGGCAATAATATCGTTGAGACAGCAGGGTTGAAACGGTTCCGAAACGCCATTTTTTTCCAAACTGCTGAGTAACAATAAATCGGCGATCAGGTGGCTCAACCGCCGCCCCTGCCGCTCCACCGTATTTAACATCATATCGACATTTTTGCGATCGCCAGGTGGGAGTCGCAGGATGGCTTCCACCGTCGCCAAAAGGCTGGCGGCGATCGCAATTCGTGGGCGACATCGGCGGTGAACTGCTGCTGTTGCCGATAGGATCGGTAAATCGGTTGCATCGCCAATCCCGACAGCCACCAACTCGAAATCGCCACCACACTCAGGGCGATCGGAAATCCGATCGCCAGGATCAATTGAATTCGCCTCACCTCGGCATCAAAGCCTTCTAACGTCCGCCCAATTTGCAGATAACCCCAGTAAGAATTGGAGTTACTTTTGCCGTGTAAAATTGTGGTAAACTGGCGGTAGCGATTCCCCTCGGAACTGCGAAACGTTTGCCACAATTCCGGGTTAATTTTTTGCGGTAACGGCAGCGGTTGATTGGGGGAAAACGCCAGCAGTCTGCCGCGGCGATCGAACAGGCGGATGTAGTACAGATCGCGATCGCTAATCCCGATGGTGTGCCGTTCGATCAAAGAGGGTCGAGTCTCGCAATCTCTGCCAACCGAACACAGATCCGGAAAGATTTTCTGTAAAATTTGGGTGGGATTTTCCGAGGGGGGAAGCAGGGGTTCCAAACTGTCGTGAAGCGTCCCGGCGTTGGACTCTATTTCCCGTTCCAAAGCCACCCAATTCGACCGAACCAGCGATCGATACATCCCCAATCCGGATACACTTAAAATCACCCCGGTAACGATCGCGTACCAGAGGGCCAGACGGATGCGGCTGCGGCGAAACATTTGATGGGTATTCATCGGAACCTATTGAATCGATAACCTTGGCCGGGAACCGTTTCGATGGGGCAGTCGCAATTGTAATTCGCCAATTTTCGACGCAACAACCGCATCTGTGCCGCCACCACATTGCTGATCGGTTCTTCGTCGAGATCCCAAAGTTGACGGCGAATTTTACTGCCCGAAAGGATGCGATCGGGATTTTGCATCAGGTAGGCGAGGATCTGAAATTCTTTCACCGTCAGAGGGATAATTTGAGACGTTTTTCCCGTACCGACGTGCAGGGCATTATTATCATAATCGAGGGCAAACGACCCGACGCTGAGGGTTTGGGGTTGAAGTTGGGGCGATCGCCGCTGGAGTGCCCGCAACCTCGCCAACAATTCCGCCATTACGAACGGTTTCACCAGATAATCGTCGGCCCCCGCATCCAACCCGGCGACGCGATTTTCCGGTTCTCCCAACGCCGTCAGCATCAGCACCGGCAACGGATTTTGACGCGATCGCAGCCGCCGACAGATTTCGATCCCCGAGAGCCCCGGCAGCAGCCAATCCAAAACCGCCACGGTGTAATCCGTCCACTGACTTTCCAAATAATCCCAGGCCCGAGTCCCGTCCGTCACCCAATCCACCACATATTTTTCGCCCACCAAAACCTGTTTGATGGCCGTCCCCAAATCCGTTTCGTCCTCCGCCAGCAGAATCCGCATCGTCCCCCAAAAAGCGATCGCGACCTCGATTCTACCAAAACCCACCGCATTTCATCTCGATTTCATCTCCCCCGTGGCAGACTGTTAACAATTTCGGTTCAGTTCAGTTTCCAGTGAGGAGTTATACTATGAAATCCGTCGCACTCATGAGCCTTCTGACCCTCGGTTTGACCTTCGGGGCGCCCACCGTCGCCCTGTCCCACGTCGGACACGGAGACGAATTCCAAGCCACGGGAGGCATCGACCGGGTGCGGGTCAACCCCGAGACGGATTCGATGTTGGGGATCGTCGTCGAGCCCATCCAACCCGCCGAAGATGGCAGTTTTGCCGTCACGGTGCCCGTCACTGCGATCGTGGATGCAGACGGCAAACAATTGGTTTTTGTGAAGTATGAAAATTTTTATGAACCCGTCGAAGTGACGATGGGAGAAACCCAGGGCGAGTTGATGGAAATTACCGAAGGATTGTCCGTCGGGGAGGAACTCGTCACCCAGGGGAGTTTGTCGCTTTACGCCGAATCCCGCAAAACCCAAACAGCCGAAACGGAAACCGCCGAGGCACCAGTCGAGGAAGTGACGGCCCAGGAAGTCGCCCTCGAAGAGACTACCGAAACCGATGAAATCGTCGCCGCGCAACCCGAGGAAATGGCGCCGGAATCGGGCGGATTTCCGATGGGAATTTTAGCCGCGATCGGCGGCGGCGCGGTGCTCGTCGTGGGGGGATTCGCGATCGCCAACCGTTCGAGACAATAGCAGTGTGAAATGATGGGCAAAAACTCGACCCGTTCAAAGCCCCCAGAATTGGGGGTTTGGGGGCGAGACAATT
>JBNGCR010000254.1:0-6333 GCA_050045915.1 Limnospira sp. | reverse complement strand
TGGCTGGGACTCAGTTTGGTTTTCGCGACGATTTACGGCGGACTGGCGATCGCGGAAGCGTTCAGTCAACCCTACATCATTCAGGATGACGCCAGACAGCACGTTTTCTGGATGCGGCGGTTTCTCGATCCGGATCTGTTCCCAAATGATGCGATCGCGGACTATTTTCAATCCGTCGCCCCCCCCGGTTACGCGACGCTGTATCGAGTATTCGCGATTTTGGGCGTCGATCCGGTTATCCTCAGCAAAATTTTACCCCTGATTTTGGGATGGGTGACGACGGTTTTCTGTTTCGGGGTGTGTCTGGAATTGCGAACGGTGCCCGCCGCCGGGTTTATGGCGGCAACTCTGTTAAATCAGCAAATCTGGCTGAATGAGGATCTGGTGTCGGCGACGCCGAGGGCGTTTGTCTATCCGCTGTTTCTGGCTTTTCTCTATTTTCTGTTGCGGCGAAAACCGATAGTTTGCGGACTCGCGATCGCATTCTTGGGACTGTTCTACCCTCAATATGTCCTGGTGGCGACGGGTATCCTGTTTCTCCGATTGTGGACGGGGACGGATCGCGATCGCCGTCTGTGTGGCATCGGGTTGGGGGTGAGTGCGATCGTTATTCTCTATTATGCCTCCGGTTCGGGAGAGTTCGGGCCGGTGATTTCGGCGACGGAGGCGAAAACCTTTTCCGAATTTGGCGGGGCGGGAAATAGTGCGTTTTTCGATAACAATCCCTGGCGGTTTTTCGTGGCGAGTCCCCGCAGCGGCTTGTTTCCCGAACATCCGTTTCGCCCTCCGCTGCTGGGGATGGGGTTGGCTTTGCCGCCGCTGTTGCGGTTTCCGAAACGGTTTCCGGCGATCGCCCAAATTTCCCCCCAGATTACAATTTTGGGGGAGTGGCTGCTGTCGGCGGTGGGACTGTTCGCGATCGCCCACTTGCTGCTGTTCCGCCTCCACCTCCCCAACCGCTACACCCTCCACAGTTTCCGCATGATAATCGCCCTGGCGGCGGGGATTTCCCTGTGGGTGATCTTCGATGCGGTGTGGCGGTGGGGGAAAAATTGCCCCCGGCGGCGGTTGGTGGCGATCGCGGTTGCGGGCTCGCTGGGACTGGCGATCGTGTCGGGAACTTGGTTTGTGGGGAAATTTCCGAAAACGGGCTATGTGAAGGGCAGGGAACCGGCTCTCTATGAGTTTTTCGCTCGGCAACCCAAAGATATTGTCATCGCCTCCATCGCTGCGGAAGCGGACAATATCCCGACGTTTTCCCGGCGATCGATCTGGGTGGGGTGGGAATATGCGGTTCCCTACCACTTGGGTTATTATATTCCCCTACAGGAACGGGCGATCGCTCTGATTCAGGGGCTGTATTCCCCCGATCGCGATCGGATGCAGGAGTTGATCGCCGGGGAGGGCATCGATTATATTCTCCTCGATCGCGATTCTTTTACCCTGGATTACGTTTTCGATAACCGCTGGCTGCGACAGTGGTATCACTCCCACGGCAAGGATATCCGATCGCTGTATCAACAGGGCATTCAACCCGCGATCACGGACACTCTGGGGGGGTGTTCCGTCTTGGAAACCGAGCGATCAGTTGTCCTTTCGGCTGAGTGTCTCTTACAATTTTAGATTTTAGATTCCCCTCGGGGAATGAGCAAGGAGTTTCTCCCCACTCCCCACTCCCGACTCCCCACTCCCGACTCCCTTCTATGTGAGGTGGACTCATTTGAAAGCCGCTGTCAAACAACTCCGATCTTGGCTCGATCCAATTGTTAAAATTTTGATTTTGGGGTTCGTTCTGGGCATTTCCTACGTCCAAGATCCCCTCTACACTTCCAACCAGAATACCAAATTTCTGCACGGGATGGCGCGGGCGGGGTACGGCTATTTGCAAAATGATTGGCAGGCGAACACGCTGAATCCCCTCCCCGTTTTTACCGCCCTGGTGGAGTTCACAGTTTCCCACCTACATCCGGCATTTTTTTATGTTTACTATTTGATATTATTTGGGATTTATGCCTACAGCTTAATTGGCATCGCATCGATTATTTTTAAAATCGATACGCCATTAGAAAAAAGCGTCTATTTCCTATTTTTTATCGCCGTCCACTGTCTGGAAATCGATATTTTTGAGTTTGAAACCCACGTCCACTTGCACTATGGCTTGGCGGAACAGTATATTTTGGGGCCTTATTTTCAGACGAGTAATTTTGGAGTTTTTATCCTGCTGTCGATTTATTTATTTTTGCGGGGGTATCATTTCGGGTCAATTTTACCCCTGGCGATCGCCGCGACGGTACACCCCGCCTACCTGCCGAGCGTCGCCCTTATCACCCTGGGATATATGGCTGCTATTTACCGACAAAAAAAGAGATTATTTTTGATATTATATTTAGGGATTGTTTCAGCCGTTTCTATCCTTCCCGTGACCCTCTACATGGCGATCGCATTTCGCCCCACCTCTCCAGAAATGGCGGAACTCGCCCGCAGCCTGATCGTCAACCGCATCCCCCACCATTCCTTTCCGGAATTGTGGTTAAATTCGGTGGCTTGGGTGCAGATTTTGGGGGTGGTTTTAGGAATTTACGCCGTCCGAAAATATCCGTTATTTTGGGTCATGTTTGTCCCCTTTTCCGTCGCATCGATTTCGACCCTTTTGCAAGTTTTTTCGCAAAATAAAACCCTGGCATTTATGACCCCCTGGCGAGTTTCTGCTTGGCTAGTTCCTCTGTCAACTGCCCTGATTCTTGCCCGTTTTATTTCAGCAACCTTTATCCAATATCAAAATTTTTTCTTAAGATTTAAAAATCTCACCTATTGGGTGACGCTGACGGCGATCTCAATCTTTGTCGTCGTGGGGGTTCAGGCCCAAATCAAAGAACTGAAGCGAGAACCGGATTATGTGCCAATGATGGAGTTTGTCAGACGCCATCGAAAACCCGATCATTTATATTTGATCCCCCACATATCCGGAAATTTTGTTTCATTTCGATTGCAAACCGGAGTGCCGATTTTCGTCAATTATAAAACTCACCCCTATAAAGATAAAGACGTGGTGGAATGGCACGATCGCATGATGATGTCCCAGAGATTTTACGCCCCGGAATTTCGCGAAAACCGCTGTCAGGCATTGCGAGAACTTGCCGGAACTCATTCGATCACCCATGTCATTACCGAGTTAGGGGATGCGATCGCCTGCGAAGGGACTCGGGAAATCTACGCCGACCCAAAGTTTAAAATTTACGAAATTTTTTTGGAAAAAACGGGGCGATCGCAGCCCTCTTGAACCGGACAAGTGACCGGGGTGAGATTTGTACGTCCGGTTCCTTGTCTCGCCTTCGATCAGAGGATTGGAAGCATTTTTTTTGATAGACTGATCAAGTCAGGGAAAACCCCACTTCGATCGCGCTTCGGGAGTCAAGTCATGACCAATTCTCCCGGGGAGACTCACCGGATTTCACCGGATGTCTATCCATCCCGATCCGGCAGCCATTCCCCCTCAAATCGATCCGGCCAGTTGTCCCCCGCATCGCGATCGCCGTCTTTAATTCCCAGACGATCCTGACGGTCGGCCAACTGAGCGGATCGATTCACCATCAAGGGGTCTACCCAAACTTACGATACCCGGTCGCCAATATGTTTCAGCTCCATACCATCCTCAAATCCAAAACCGGACGCTACTTCACCTTCAACGGTCTGACCGTCCTCATCTACCTGGCAATCCTGTGGTTTACCGTTAACAAGCTGATGCTGAATACGACGGAAGCCATTTTTTGGCCAGTCGCCGGGTGGTCGTTGGTCGTTTTGCTCTGGTGGGGGTGGGGGTGCTGGCCGGGAATTGCCCTCGGCGCCCTCTTCTCCACCACCCTGCTACCGGGCAACCTCTATCTGACGATCCTCTGGGGGATCGGAGCCGTCGGGCAGGCGAGTTTCGGCTACTGGATGCTGCGGCAGATCGGGTTTTCCACCGCCCTCCGTCGCGTGAAAGACATCTTAGGACTGACCATTTTGGGGGCGGGAGTCTCGACATCGATCAATGCGACCCTGACCTCCCTGGGCCTGCTGTTGGCGGGGGAATTGGAGGGCAAGCAGTTCACAGATATTTGGGTGACGTGGTGGCTCGGAGACGCGATCGGAGTTTTGATCATCGCCCCGGCACTGCTGTCCTGGGGCTCTCGGTTGCAGGACAAATATCGACAGGCTCGGGACTCCGGCGATCCGAGCCGGCAGAATTGGGACTGGCTGTTGCCGGAAGAATTGCAGGTCTTCAAACCGTCCCGGCGATCGCTCTGGCTGTCCCAACTGCTCTACTGCCTCGAAATCGGGATCTGGCTGTCGCTGCTGCTGCCGTTGAACTGGTTCGTCTTCTGTTCGAGAACCCGGACGGCGACCATCGACTACCCCCTGGAATACCTGCCCTTTCCGCTACTGGTCTGGGCTTCCCTGCGTTTCGGCCAGCGGGGGACCTCCCTGGCCAACCTGCTGATCGCGGGATTCGCCATTTGGGGCGTCGTGCGGGACAGCGGCCCGTTCGTCAACACCATCACCGGAATACCCCGGGTTTTTTCCCTGCAAGCCTTCATTCTGGCGATCGCCCTGACGGGGTTATTTTTAGCCGCCTCCGTGGAAGAGCGGCAGGAGGCGGAAGCCTCCCTGCGCTCCAAGGAGGCAAGTTTAGCCAGCGCCCAGCGGATCGCCAAGTTGGGCCACTGGGAATTTGATATCCGGCGGCACATTTGCTATTGGTCGGACGAGCTGTACAACATTCTCGGGGCGAACCCCAAAACCGTTAGTCCCGGTCTGGCGGAATATTTGAGCCGCGTCCACCCCGACGATCGCGATCGGGTCGAACGGGCGATCGATGCCGGGATCTCGGAGCAGATCCCCTACAGCATCGACTATCGCATCGTTACCGCCGACGAGTCCGAGCGCATCGTCACCGAACAAGCGATCGTCACCCCCACCCACCTCACCAGCACCGTGCAGGACGTGACAGAGCGCAAGCGGGCGGAACTCGCCCTCAGAGCCAGCGAAGAGCGGTTTTCCCGGGCCTTCAACGCCAGCCCGGTGGGGATCAGCATCAGCACCTTCGCGGAAGGGCGGTTTTTGGACGTGAACGAGAGTTTCCTCGACCAATTGGGCTGGACTCGGGAAGAAGTCATCGATCGCACCTCGGCGGATTTGGGGATGTGGGAACCTGACCAGCGAACCCAACTCCTGACACTCTTAGAGGCTCACGAGCGCCTCAGCAATTTGGAAGTCCGGGTGCGGACAAAGTCCGGCGAACTCCGAGACTGGCTGCTGGCGGTCGAACCCATACTCCTGGGGGATACGGCCTGCCTCCTCACCCTCGCCAGCGACATCACCGAACGCAAACAGGCTGAAGAACTCCGCAGCGCCAAGGAAGCCGCCGAACAGGCCAACCACGCCAAAAGTCTGTTTTTGGCTAACATGAGTCACGAACTCCGCACCCCCCTCAACGCCATTCTCGGCTACAGCGAACTGCTGCAGGAAGATGCCCAAGACCTCGGCCAGGATGAATTTGTGGCGGATTTGAAAAATATCCACGTCGCCGGACAGCATTTGCTCACGTTAATTAGCGACATTCTCGACTTCTCCAAAATCGAAGCGGGCCGCATGAGCTTTCACCTGGAAACCTGCAAAATTGCGACTTTATTGTGGGAAGTGGAAACCACGATCGCGCCCCTGGCCGAAAAAAATTCCAACCAATTGACGTTGGATGTCGCCGAGGATATCGGCACCATGCACACCGATGTCACCAAAGTCCGGCAATCCTTGCTCAATTTGCTCAGTAACGCCTGCAAGTTCACCGATAACGGAAAGGTGATCTTGCGAGTCTGGCGGGAACCCGGCACCCTCACCCACTCCCCCAACTTGCCGGTTCCCAAATCCAAAAGCAGTTCGGAAGCCTCCGACGAGAAATCTCCACTCACGGCGGGGTCGGAGGTGGATTTTATCTTTTTTCAAGTGCTCGATACCGGCATTGGCATGAGTGCCGAGCAAGTTGCCACCGTTTTCAATCCGTTTACCCAGGCCGACGAAAGTACGACCCGCAAATACGGGGGGACGGGGTTGGGGCTGACCATCACCCGGAAATTGTGCCAGATGATGGGCGGGGATTTGTGGGTTGAAAGTGAGGTCGGCCGGGGTTCGGCGTTCACGTTCCGACTGCCCCAAACCCTCTACGAATCAGAATAATTAATCATTAATCATGAATTAAATTTTTCGGGTTTCCCCTCCTTCACCCTCCCCAATTCTAGGTCATATCAAGTCCGTTTGAATACTTACACAATCCGTCGAGAAAAGGCAATAGGCAAG
>JBNGCR010000253.1:0-6390 GCA_050045915.1 Limnospira sp. | reverse complement strand
CTGGGGACTTTCACCGGATCGAATTTTCACGAATCATTTCACACTGCTATATATAAAAAAAACGATGGTGACAACGATATCTAATCCCGCCGAAGCGCAAACGGACACTCTGTTAACAATTGAGAATTTGCAGGTACATTTCCCGGTGACGGGGGGGCTGTTCCGACGGCGACAAGTGGGGGCAGTGCGGGCGGTGGACGGGCTTAATTTCGAGATCCGGAGAGGGGAGACGCTGAGTTTGGTGGGAGAGTCGGGGTGCGGAAAAAGTACCACCGGGCGAGCGATTTTGAAATTGGAAAAGCCGACGGGGGGGCGGGTTTATTTTGAGGGCGTGGATCTAACAAATCTGGAAGGAGAAGAACTGCGGAAAATGCGCCGCAAAATGCAGATGATATTTCAAGATCCCTACGCTTCCCTCAATCCCCGGATGACGGTAGGAAAGATTGTCGGGGAATCGCTGGAAGTTCACGGGTTGGGGAGGGGAAGAAGTGCGAAAAATCGAGTTCGGGAATTGTTGGATTTGGTGGGATTGAATCCCAAGTTTATCAACCGCTATCCCCACGAATTTTCCGGGGGTCAGAGACAACGGATTGCGATCGCACGAGCCTTAGCTGTAAACCCGGATTTTCTGGTTTGTGATGAACCGATCGCATCCTTGGATGTCTCCATTCAAGCCCAGGTGGTGAACTTGATGCGATCGCTCCAAAAACGCCTCAATTTGACTTACCTATTTATCGCCCACGATTTGAGCGTCGTCCGCCATATTTCGACGCGGGTGGCGGTGATGTATTTGGGGCAAATTGTCGAACTCGGCGATCGCAATTCCATCTACGAAAATCCCCTCCACCCCTACACCAAAGCCCTACTGTCGGCGGTGCCCATTCCCGACCCAGAAATTGAGGCAAAACGGGAGCGAATTTTCCTGACCGGGGACGTTCCGAGTCCCGTATTTCCCCCGTCCGGCTGTCGGTTTCACACCCGCTGTCCCTTCGCGGAGGAACGCTGTAAAATCGAGGAACCCCAATTTCGAGAAATCACCCCCGAACATTGGGTTTCCTGTCACTTGGTTGACACGAACAAACTTTAGAAAAAATCTGTAGGGGCAAGCCTCTGCGCTTGCCCATTTCCTCAAAAAATGCGATCGCACCAATTAAGATTCGGTGGTGTGTCCGGCTTTGGCGATCGCGGCGCGGATGTCCTCCTCGGAAGCATTGCCGTCAATGCTGACCAATTTTGTATTCAAATCCACATTGACATCGGCGTTGCCGTCAACGTTGTGAATGGCTTTGGTGACGCTGTTGGCGCAGGCGTCACAGACCATCGAGGGAACTTTCAGTTGTATGGTCATAATCCTCCGTGAGTCGAGTTTCTTTTATCTTGCAGGAAAAATGGATTTCGTGCAGCAACGATCGCATTTTATTTCAAATTATCCCGCATCTAACCCCCACAGGCGGCGAGTAAATCCCGGTGGATGGCTTCCGATGCCGCCACGATCAATCCGGGCCGGCTGTAATCCTCGCAGGCGTGGAGGGGAGGGAGGGGCGAACCGTCCGAGGTGGTGACGATGCAGCCGGCTTCTTTTGCCATAAACGCCAATAATGCCCCGTCGATAAACTTACCCGCCCGAATCGCCGCCCCGCACAGGTCGCCGCCGAACATCCCGTTTATATTGGGGATTTGGCGATCGCTGGAATAGTCCATTTCCACATCGACGGCGGTGTAGCGATCGCCCAGACGGGACTTGAGGTGACTCATCCCGACACCCAACAGGATGGCGGACTTTAAAGGCTGAATTTTCAAGGGCGTACATTGGTCGAAATTCACATTCAGCGAACCTTTAAAAACGCCCTCTCCCCGGAAGGCGTAAAAATAGCTATCCTCGCCGGGAGAAATCGCCAAAGCCGCTTCAAATTCGTCCGCGTTCAAAACGCCCAACAAAATCTGATAGTTGGAGTGTCCGTCCAGATAAAATTTTGTCCCGTCGATGGGGTCGAGGGTGACGAGGTAATCGCCGGGGGGGCCGAGTTCGGTGCTGCGAAAATATTTGGTATTGGGAGAGCGATCGAGTTCTTCTCCGTAAAAACGGATATCTGGAAATGTGCCCAGCAGCACCACTTCCACCATATTTTGAATTGATAAATCGGCATCGCTGAGGGCTTGGGCAAAAAAATTATCGCCTTCCTTGACGGGGAGGGCAGTAATTTTGGGTTGGATGAAACGGGCGTAAGCCGCCGCGGCCCGCAAGGGGGGCAGCAGGGTTTCTAAGATTTGTCTGGGCGATGGGGTGGACATGGTTCGGATGGTTAATAGAGGGCGATCGGTCTGATTGTATAAAACCACTTTCTCGCCAATCTGACAAGGGAGATGTTGCGTGAACGATGCTAGAATAATAATGCCGTCATGCTGATGCGACGGCTCCAGTTCAACCCTGCATGGAGTATGATTATGGATCGAGCCGTAAAAGCTATTTATCGTAATGGCACATTTATCCTTCAAAATCCCTGCAACTTGCCCGAAGGATCTGAAGTTGAGCTTTGGGTGCGATCGCCCTCAATCATTCCGCCCAAAATAGCCGATATTGATGCCCGAAAAAATTTTTTGAAGCGACTGGTTGAGAGGATGCAAAAAAATCCGATTCCCGCCGATGCTCCTCAGTTGACACGGGAGATGCTACATGAACGATGATAGAATAACTCGGAGGGTTGCGATCGCTCAAATTAATATCAAATCCGATCAAATACCCGGAACAAGCCGGGCGGATATCCACACCGCTTGGGAATCAATTCCCAAGCTAATAGCGCAAATCATCTTCAGATGATTGGGAAGGTTCTGCGGGCAAATAAATGGATCTGATATAACTAGCTAGTCGAACATTCCAAATTCGGTCTAAACAATAAAGAGGTTCGCTGATGAGCGTCAATTATATTTTAAGCCAATATATAGAGGCGGCTCTGTCTCAAGCCACTTACGACAAACTTGAGGACGGTACTTTCGTCGGAAAAATTCCTGCCTGCAAAGGTGTTATCGCATTTGAAAACACGCTTCGGCAGTGTGAAAATGAGTTGCGATCGACTCTAGAAGATTGGATTCTGTTGGGGCTGAAACTCGGTCACTCCCTGCCAATTATTGACGACATCAATCTCAACGAGGAGCCGATTCGTGAGCCGGTGGACACCCTGTAAACGTCGGGATTTTATCAAAAAGTTCGATGGCTAGGATTGACTTTTGTTGACACCACCATTTGATCGGCACCTGATGTTATAATCGAATCAATTTAACAATCGACCTCAAATTTACAATGAAAACCAAAACATTGACTGCCATCATTTATAAAGAAGATGATATGTATGTGGCGGAGTGTCCGGAAGTCGGAACGGTCGATCAAGGGGAAACCATAGAAGAAGCGATCGCCAATCTCAAAGAGGCGACCCGGCTCTATCTTGAAGAATGCCCCTTGGAAGAAACCAGCCCCAGATTAGTGACAAGTATAGAAATTAATTATGCCTAGACTGCCGAGAATATCGAGCAAAAAAGCTATCAGAACTCTCAAGCGCTTGGGTTTTTATGAGTCTCGGCAAACCGGCAGTCATGTCGTTCTTAAAAAAACTTTGCCCGATGGAGAGATTGTTTGTGTCGTACCGCTGCATAAAGAATTAAAAATTGGGACTCTCAGCGGTGTTCTCAAACAGGCTCAAGTAACGGCTGAAGATTTTATCGACAATTTATGAAGCGGATACTCGGATCGCGTATCCCTGTCTGTCAATCAGTCCTGTCAACCCAAATTGAGAAACCGGGTTTCTCGGATGATTTTGAGAAACCCGGTTTCCAACTCAGCACGATCGCACAATTTAGCCGATTTCAACTTTGACGACCTTATTCTTTTCTTCCTCGGCTTTGGGAAGCATTACATTCAGAATACCGTCCTTATATTCGGCTTTGACTTCCGAGTTATTGATGCGGCCGGGGAGGGGAATCACGCGCCGGAATTGGCCGTAACGGAACTCCGTGCGAGTTTTACCGTTCTCCTCCGTTTTGGTTTCCGATTTGCGATCGCCGCCGATGGAAATCGCCTCGGCAGTCACCTCAATCTCGATGTCCTTTGCATCCATTCCGGGCACTTCCAACCGCAGTTCGTAGCCGTCCTCTGTTTCGCTCAATTCGGCGGGGGGAACGAACGCCAACCCCCGGCTATTGTCCCGGACGGTGGGGGTGATAAATTGGTCGAATAGCTGGTTGAATTCCCGCTGTAACGTATCGATTTCGTTAAAGGGTTGCCAACGAACGATAGACATATCTCTCATCTCCTGATTAGCTTCAACTTTCATGTTTTAAGTGTAAGCTTTCCGCCAGAAGATCGCCGTTCGGTTTTGCGAACCAAACCATCCAAAACACCGTACTTTTGTGGGGGGAGTCGGGAGTCGAGAATCGGGAGTCGGGGGAGAGATTAAATTCGGGATACCGACCTTAAAAAACGATATCGGTCGGGTTCGGAACCGCTTGTGGGGGGAGTCGGGAACCGTTATTCGGTTAACCGGATATCCCGGATTTGATAGCAGTCGCCAGGGTAGTTATAGCAGTGCGCCCTCGTCTGTTTACAGTTTCCTGGGAGGGACAACAAGGGGCTCCATCCCCTTGTTGAAACCCTGATTTCAAGGCGATTTAACTGGCCTGTTGCCTATTCCCTGCGCGCAGCGCTATATGACATCGAACCACTCTGAAACTCAGACAATTGCCTGTTGCCTATTGCCTGTTGCCTGCCATACATCAATCCACCCAATCTTTCGCCCGGGCGATCGCTTTTTGCCACATTTCAAAATTATCCCGGGCCTGTTGTGTCCCCTCTCCCGGTTCAAACACGCGATCAACCTTTCGCCGCCCGATCAAATCGTCGTAACTGTCCCAAAACCCGATCGCCAAACCCGCGCCGAACGCCGCCCCCTGGGCCGTCGCGTCCAAAATTGCCGGACGTTCCACCGGAATCCCCAGCAAGTCCGCCTGGAACTGCAACAAGAAATTATTCCGGGAGGCGCCGCCGTCCACCTTCAGCAGGGAAATAGACGTATCACAATCCTTATTCATCGCCTCAACCACCTCATGCACCTGGTAGGCGATGGACTCCAAAACAGCCCGCACCATGTGCTCCCGCCGCACGCCGCCGGTAATCCCCATGAAGGAACCCCGGGCGCTCATGTCCCAGTGCGGCGCCCCCAAACCGCTGAGGGCCGGGACGAAATAGACTCCGTTGGTGTCCGGCACCTGGCGGCACAACCCGTCCGTTTCCCCCGCCGAGTCGATCAGTTTAATGCCGTCCCGCAACCACTGGATGCAGGCCCCCGTGGTGAACATGGCGCCTTCGAGGGCGTAGTTGGCTTTCATTTGGCCGCCGTTGCCGTCCTGGGTCCAGGCTACCGTCGAGAGGAGTTGATTGTGCGATCGCGTCAGTTGGTCCCCCATCTGCGAGATTAGGAAACACCCCGTCCCGTAGGTACATTTGAGCATCCCCGGTTCCGCGCACCCGTGGGCGAACAGGGCCGCCTGCTGGTCCCCAAAAATGGCGGTGATGGGAATTCCCACCCCGAACAGATTCGGGTCCGTCTTCCCGAACAGCCCCATGCTGGGTTTGATTTCGGGCATCATGGAAGCCGGAATGTCGAACAGTTTCAGCAAGTCCGGGCTCCAGTCCCCCCGATCCAAATTCATCAACATGGTGCGGCTGGCGTTGCTGTGGTCCGTGGCGTGAACCTTGCCCCCCGTCAGCTTCCACAGCGTCCAAGTGTCCACCGTCCCCGCCAGAACGTTATCCCAGTTGACATCGGGTTTTTCCCGCTTCACCCAATCCATCAACCAGGCCAACTTCGTCGCCGAAAAATAGGCGTCGAGGACCAGTCCCGTCCGTTCCTGAATCATCTCGGCTTTTCCCTGTCCGGCCAGTTCCCGGCACATGGGGGCTGTGCGCCGGTCCTGCCAGACGATCGCGTTGTGGAGGGGTTCCCCGGTGGTTTTGTCCCACAACATACAGGTTTCCCGCTGCACCGTCAGCCCGATCGCCTGGACCTGGGTGGGGGAAATGCCCGTATCCCGGAACACCCGCTGCATCATCTCGTAGAGATCTTCCCAAATCTCGTTGGGGTCGTGTTCCAGCCAACCCGGTTTGGGGTAATGTTGTTTGAGTTCTTTGTAAGCCTGACCCGCAATCGAACCTTCGGCATTAAACAGAATCGCCCGATTGCCTGTCGTACCCAGGTCAAGCGCCAGGATATATTGAGCGTTTGGTGTCGTCATGATTAATTATTCTGAAAACTTACAACAAGAATAGATGCGGGTCTGTTTCCAGATATACCAAAGCCGGCGTGCGATCGCGCCGTTTCTTACCAATTTGTGACATCTTTC
>JBNGCR010000252.1:0-6399 GCA_050045915.1 Limnospira sp. | reverse complement strand
GCCGTCCGACGAAAGCCAGCGTCACCCGCACCCTTTGGATCGGGTTGTCGGCCAACATCGTTGGGATGAGTTGCGCCATTGTGGTGGCGCTGTGGAAAGTGGGAGTTCTCCTATTTAAGATGCTGTCCTTGCCTCCCGGGGCGGCGACGATTTACAACCCGGGTACGGGGCCGACCATTTTAAATCGCAGCGGACCGATTATCGTTCCGATGGATATGATCGCATTGCAGGCGGCGGTCAATGCGATCGCGGCTGAGTTGGTGGGGATCGTCGTCGCCTCATTTCTGCTCTACAAAGTCACCCAAAATTCCGGGAAGCGATCGTGACGGTCGCCTTCGGAACATTCAGGGACGTCTGTCCTCGACGGTCAGGCGGTTTTCGAGCGAAAAATGTTGATTTTTTCTACCTTTTAGCTCTGCGGAAATTTCCCGCAAAATTTGCCGCTCTTCATCGCGAAGGACTTCGAGTCGGTCGGCGAGTTTTTCGAGGCGTTTGTCGGGGGATGAAAACGGGAGATCCACGGCGGAGGGCAACCGCGATCGCGTCGCCAGTCGAAATCCGAAACTCAGCAGTTTGACGGGTAATTTCAGGAGTCCAATAACGATTTTTTTGGATAAATCCGCCATCGCCTGGAGCAGTCCGAGCAACAGGAATAAACCCAGCAAAACCAGGGACAAAAAAACGAACGGGTGGTGCCAAAACCACTGCCAGAGGGGGTGAGAGTCGAACCAAATTTGAAGGTTGTCCGAAAGGGGATCGGCGAGGGTGGCGAGGATGGCGCGGGCGAGGCGGACGGCGCGATCGCCGGCGAAATCCAGCCCACCGACCGCCGTCTCCTTAATTTCCGAGGCGCGATCGAGGGCACTTTGAGCGGTGTTTTGGGTGGCATTCCACCCATTCCCGACGGAGCGAGAGATGGAACCGGCTGTTTCTTCAGTTTTGCCGGAAATTTGAGAATAAAAATTCGCGATCGCCTGACGAACCGTTTCTGCGGTATCGGCTGCGGTATCCGCGACGCGATCGGCGATGGGGCGAAGTGAATCGACGGTTCGAGTCGCCGATTCGGATTCAGTTATCGGTAGTGGATTGGACTCAAATGCCAGCATTTTTTAGCGCGTCAAACTTTCCTCGATCCTAAGACAAAATCGCGACCTTTCGACGGTATCACAGTAAAAATAGGGCGACATTCGAGGGGCCTTCGGATCGACGGTGTCGGATTCGGTTGTCGCGGCCGCGTTCCCCCATCTCCAGCAGTTGTCCCCTCAAGGCATTGATCGCCAACTGGGATAGCCGCGATCGCCCTCTCTTTCAACTGATCGGGTCAGAGAGAGAGATGACAGGGGGGAAGTTAACATCCAAAATAGATAAGAACCGTCAATAATCAGAGAACCCATGATCGAGACTCAGCTTCCCCCCCTCATTCCCCGGGAAATTTTATTCGGAAACCCGGAACGCTCCCGCCCGGAGTTATCCCCGGACGGCAAATTTCTCGCCTACGTCGCCCCCGACGAGAACAACGTCCTGCAAGTTTGGCTGCGGACGGTGGGGGAAACAGACGATCGCCAACTGACAAAAGACAAAAAGCGGGGAATCCGCGCCTTTTTCTGGACTTATCAACCCGATCGCCTCATTTACGCCCAGGACTCCGACGGGGACGAAAACTGGCATCTCTATCTCGTCGATATCCCAACCCAAATCGTCCGAGATCTGACGCCGTTTCAGGGGGTACTCGCACAGGTTATCCAAATCGAACACACCTTTCCCGACCGGATTCTGGTGGGAATGAACCTGAACAATCCTCAGATCTTCGATGTCTACGAGATCGATCTCAACACCGGGGCGGTAGAATTTCATACTGAAAATCCCGGCAATATCGTCGGGTGGACGGCAGACACCCAATATCAACTGCGGGCCGCAAGCGCCTCGACGCCGGACGGCGGTTTCGATTTATTGTATCGGGACACCCCCGATCGCCCCTGGGAAACCCTCCGCCACTGGGGACCCGACGAACAGGGGGGGCCGGCTTTCTTTTCCCGGGACGGCAACACTCTCTACATGGTGGGCAACCACGACGCCAACGCCGGGCGACTCATCCGTTTGGATGTCTCCACCCGGGAAGAGACGGTGATGGCTGAAGATCCCCAGTACGATGTAGGGGGGGTGTTGATCCACCCCACCACCTACGAAATTGAGGCCGTTTCCTTCTACAAAGACAAGGAAGAATGGCAGATTCTGGATGAGGGCATCCGGGGAGATATCGACGCGATCGCAGCTATCCGCCCCGGGGAATTTGGCATCAAGCGCACCCTCGATGACAAGCTGTGGCTGGTGAGTTTCGTCGCCGACGACGGCCCGGTTTACTATTACATTTACGATCGCGCCTCGAAGGCGGTGACGTTCCTGTTCAGCAACCAGCCCAAACTCGAAGGCCTGCCCCTCGCCCCGATGGAAGCGATCGCCTACGAAGCCCGGGACGGACTCACCCTCCACGGCTACCTCACCAAACCTGTGGGCGTCGAAACCCCCGTCCCGGCGGTGATGCTCGTCCACGGCGGCCCCTGGGCGCGAGATCTGTGGGGGTATGATCCAGAAGCCCAATGGCTGGCCAACCGGGGTTACGCGGTCCTGCAGGTCAACTTCCGGGGTTCGACGGGTTACGGCAAGGCGTTTTTGAATGCCGGAAACCGGGAGTGGGCGGCGAAGATGCACGACGACCTGATCGACGGGGTGAATTGGCTGGCGGAAAATAACATCGCCCCGCTGGATCAAATCGCCATCATGGGGGGATCTTACGGCGGCTATGCGACCTTGGCGGGGCTGACGTTCACCCCCGAGGTGTTCGCCTGCGGCGTGGATATTGTCGGGCCGAGCAATTTGATCACGCTGATGGAGAGTATCCCCCCCTACTGGGAACCGATTCGGGCGAATTTCTATCACCGGGTGGGGAATTTGGAGACGGAACCGGATTTCCTGAAATCGCGATCGCCCCTATTTTTCGTCGATCGCATCGCCAAACCCCTGCTGATCGGTCAGGGTGCCAACGATCCCCGCGTCAAACAGGCCGAAAGCGAACAGATCGTTGAGGCTATGAAAGCGGCGAAAAAACCGGTGGAATATGTGTTATATTCCGACGAAGGCCACGGCTTCGCCCGCCCGGAGAACCGCCTCCACTTCTACGCGATCGCGGAAGACTTTCTCGCCAAATACTTGGGGGGACGCTGCGAACCCGTCGGCGAGATCCCTGGCCATTCGGGTACGGTGCGGTCGATCGCCTAGGGTGTAGTGTAGGGTGTAGGGTGTAGGGTGTAGGGTGTAGGGTGTAGGGTGTAGGGTGTAGGGGCAACCTTATACGGTTGCCGGTTCTTATTCCCCATTCCCCATCCCCGATTCCCTACTCAGAAGCACGTCGCGCCATCAATTATCAATTATCAATTATCAATTATCATCATTTTGTGAGGTTTTATGGCACAATATATCCTCGCGCTTTTCATCTCTCTGGCGATCGGATTCGGCATGAATTCCTCGATCAGAATTGTCAGCGAGGGAGATGAGGCGTTGGTCGCCCGGTTGGGAAGATACCGGCGGACGTTAAGACCGGGGTTGCATTTTATCGCCCCCGTGATCGAAAAGATCGTCTACTACGACACCCTCAGAGAGCGGATGTTGGACATTCCCAAACAGGAAGCGATCACGAATGATAACGTCCCCCTCACCATCGATGCGGTGGTATTTTGGAAAATCACAGATCTGCGGCGGTCTTATTACGATATTCAAGACGTGGAAGGGGCGATCGGCAATCTGGTCACGACCACCCTGCGGGCAGAAGTGGGGTTGCGGAATATGGAGGATATGTTTTCGCAGATCAAAGACATGAATAAAGTCCTCCTAGACAGTCTGGCTGAGAAAACGATCAACTGGGGCGTGCGGGTGATGCAGGTGGATTTGCAGAGTATTGAACCGCCCGAAAAAGTGAAACAGGCAATGGAAGCCCAGCGGGCGGCGGAGAGTCAGAAGAAAGCGCAAATCAGCGACGCGGAGGGAAATGCAGCTTCGATTCGGGTTTTGGCTCAAGTTTTGAAAATGGACCCCAACAGCCGGGAATTTTTACAATTTTTGATCGCCAGACAATATGTGGAAGCCAATCTCGATATCAGCAAGAGTGACAATGCCAAGGTCATCTTTATGGACCCCTCCCACCTGACGGAAGCGTTGGTGGATTTGATGGATAACCGGGCTGCGATGGAAGGGCAACTGAAGATGAAAGATCAGCCGAATTTGTCCAAATCCCGCCCTAATGGGGACGGTTAAATGGGGCAACGGTCAAGCGGAGGGAGCGGAGGGAGAAATCATGGTTCCTGGAGCCTCCTGGCTTCTCCCGGAGCTTCCGTAGAGATGTAGAGTTGATGACAATTGCTGGCGAACCTTCTCAAATCTAGGGCTTCAACAGACGTCGAAAAATCTGCTCAAATCTGCTCAATTTTGGGTATAATTACCTTGAATCGGTTTAAAAGATAGCCGAGTGCCGTCAGAGGATACAACATTGCGTTTTCACGTCAATGTTTAAGCTCCATAGACAGCGGGAAGTTAGAAGCTCCGCACAGCGAAAAGATTTTTCTTTTCACCACATAAAGCGGGCAGCTCGTCCGTGTTAGCCCGCGGACTGGACGGTGCCGACACTTCCAGAAAGAAGCGGGAAGAAAACATCGAACCTATTCAACTTTGCTAAGATTTAGGCAATTGTGTATGGGTTTAAGTCGGTTTTTCAGAGCGGTTTAACTCCTACGATTCTTGCAGCATGGTCAATCTCACACCGAATCCGAGTTTTAGCGTTACCCTCCGCCTGGAACTGCCCAACCGAGCCGGCCAACTGGCCGGTGTCGTGCAGGCGATCGCCGCGGCGGGGGGCAATATGGGGGCGATCGACCTGATCGAACAGACCCGCCACACCACCATTCGGGAGTTCACCGTCGATGCCTCGAGTACGGAACACGCGGAGCAAATTATCGCGTCGGTGAAGACCTTGCCCGGTTTGAAGTTGCTCACGGTTTACGATCGCACCTTCAACCTGCACCGGTGCGGCAAAATCAGCATTCAGAGCAAAATTCCCCTCAAGTCCCAGAGCGATTTGGCGATGGCTTACACGCCGGGGGTGGGCCGCATCTGTCGGGCGATCGCGGACGACCCCGAACAGGCCTACAGCCTGACGATCAAACAAAACACGGTGGCGATCGTCACCGACGGCAGCGCGGTTTTGGGCCTGGGCAATTTGGGTCCGGCCGGTGCCCTGCCCGTCATGGAGGGCAAAGCGATGCTCTTCAAGGAGTTCGCCGATATCGATGCGTTTCCGGTCTGTCTGGACACCCAAGATCCCGATGAAATTGTGGCGACGGTCAAACATATCGCCCCGGTGTTCGGCGGGGTGAATTTGGAGGATATCGCCGCGCCCCGCTGTTTTGAAATCGAAGCCCGGTTGCGGGAAGAATTGGACATCCCGGTGTTTCACGACGACCAGCACGGGACGGCGATCGTCAGTCTGGCGGCTCTGATTAACGCCCTGAAACTGGTCGATAAGTCGATGGAGGAGGTGAAAATTATCCTCAACGGGGCGGGGGCCGCCGGGATCGCCATCGCCCGCCTGCTCAGAAAAGCCGGGGCCACCGAGATCATCATGTGCGACTCCCGGGGGATTCTCTCGGCGGCGCGGTCGGACTTGACCCCCCAGAAGCAGGAATTTGCGGTGGAGTCCGGGGGCAATCTGGCCGATGCAATGAAAGACGCCGACGTGTTCATGGGGGTGAGCGTCCCCGGGGTGGTGACACCCGAAATGGTGCGATCGATGGCAAAAGATCCGGTGGTGTTCGCGATGGCTAACCCGATCCCCGAAATTCAGCCCGAATCGATCGTGGACGACGTGGCGGTGATGGCGACGGGACGCAGCGATTACGCCAATCAAATCAACAACGTGCTGGCGTTTCCGGGAATTTTCCGGGGTGCCCTGGACTGTCGAGCTGTGACTCTGACGATGAGTATGTACCTCGAAGCGGCTAGCGCGATCGCCTCCCTGGTGACGCCAAACGAGTTGACCCCCGAACATATCATCCCGTCTGTGTTCGATAAAAGAGTCGCCACGGCGGTGGCCGCGGCGGTGGCTCACACAGCCCGCCAGGAGGGCATCGCCCGCCGTTAAGCGATCGCGCCCCACCGAATCTGGGGAATTCTGCTGAAAGTGGGACTAATCATCCTATCATTATCTTGGGGATGTTTGACATTTTGGGAATCCCCACGCCTTTAGGCTGGGGAGGATGTCAAGAACTCTTCTCGCCGCCAACACTTATCCGAGCTTGTCCGTCAGCACCCCCGGCTGAAGCACGGGGGCTTCGTGCCCTCCCCTTCAGGTAG
>JBNGCR010000251.1:0-6409 GCA_050045915.1 Limnospira sp. | reverse complement strand
CTCTTGCCGATCGAGCCTGTCACACCCTGGATTCCATAAAGCGTTTCAACCATCTTTGAGCCAGCAGACGCCACGGCTAGCTCGTTCCTCGAAAAGTTTTCAAAAATACCAGGAGTTAAGCACGGGTCGGTCGATCGACTCGGTTTTTCGTTCTGACCTTTCCGTTAAACCGAAATATCGTTAAAAACCGGGTTTCTGCGTAAGTCCTCAATACATGGAGAAGACTGCGTTAAGCTGGACAGCACCGGGAAATCGCCGCTCGATCGAAAGTGTTATCGATCGCGGCGAATTCCCGAACCGAACGTCAACCAAAAGGGGAGTTCGTCGTGCTGGATCTCAACAAAGTCAGTCAACAGTTAGCGGGAACGATCGACCACCTGCGGGAAGAAGCCACCGCCGCCCGCAAGCGCATGGAACGGGCAGAAACCTTATTTCTCCAAGCCTGTCAGCAGCAAGACGCCTTAGTAAAAGCTCAAAAGCGATGGCGCGATCGCATCTGGTTTTCCGCCGCCACCCCCGTCGAACCCCTGGACACCCGCGTTTTACTGAAAGCACCGCCGAAAGCCCACAGCGTCATCGCCACCGACGGTTCCCAAATCGCCCCCAACCAACACGAAATCGCCTATTGCTATCTCCTCAACATCGGACGGGTGGCGTTACACTACGGCCAAAATCGCCAACCCCTCCTCGATAGCATTCCCGAAGTGTTCTACCGTCCCGAAGACCTCTACGTTTCCCGACAGTGGGGAATTCGTACCGAAGAATGGATGGGATATCGGCGCACCGTGGCTGAAGCCACAGAACTGGCGGAGTTAGCCGTTAGCGTGCGGTTGCAAAATCGCAAACCCCCCATGTTGGCGATGGTGGACGGGTCTTTAATTTATTGGTTTTTAGAAAATTTACCCAACGAGGCGATCGATCGTATCCTACCGCCGATGTTGGAAGCCTGGAATCGCCTCCAGTTAGCCGGAGTTCCCTTACTGGGGTATCTCAGCGCCTCCCGCAGTAGCGAAGCCCTGCACTTTCTACGCTTCCAAGCCTGTCCGTTCGACGTACCCAACTGTTCGACAAACTGTCCTTACGTCGCCCCAGAAGAAGGAGAAGTGGTGTTGAAACGCTCCCCCTGTCAAGTGGCCGAACCGTTGCGGGATACCATCTTTTGGGCGACGCAGTTACAACCGGGAGAACGGGGCTGTTTGTGGAAGTCCTCCAATCCCATTTTGAACCTGTACGGCGATCGTCAGACCGTATATTTCTGTTACGTTCACGTGGGAAGTGAAATCGCCCGCATCGACCTTCCCGCTTGGGTGGCGAACAATCCGGATCTTCTCGACACTGCCTTGAGTTTGATGTTAGGACAGGTTTACAAAGGATACGGTTATCCCGTGACGTTAGCCGAAGCTCATAACCAAGCTGTCGTCCGAGGCGGCGATCGACATCGCTTTTTTGCCTTATTAGAACGTCAGATGATCGAAGCTGGGTTGCAAAACGTGGGAACCTCTTACAAAGAAGCGCGAAAACGCCGCAGCATCGCTTAATAGATTGGATAAACCCGCTCAGATTTCAGCAATGAGTACATTAGATTTAGATCGGGAATTCACCTCAGATTTAGACCGAGCCTTAAAAAAATACGATCGCGCCCTCGAATATCTCGAAGACGGCGAAGGGTTCGATCGATCGCCCTCCCTCGACACCTGCTTAGACGTATTACTCCTACGGGACAAAATTCAACGCCTCGTCGCCCAAGAAAGTCCGCCCCCCACCCAAGCCTGTCTCAAACTCATTTCCCTAGACGAACGCCTAACCCAACAGGGAGGCGTCATCGCAAAAACCGTTCCGCTCGAGAAATTTCGAGAACTCGTCGAACCGCCCGAATCGGCGTGGTGGTGGTACTTCCAACCCCCTGAAGAAATTCACCCTTGGGATAAATTAGATTGGCTCTGGGAAATTTTAACCATTCCCGTTCTCACCTGTAACTTCGCTCTCGTGGCGGCGATTTCCTCCCGGTTCTTAGCCGGAGGCCCCGACGCCTTGGGTGCCTTTGCCACCATCGGACAGAGCGTCATAGCCATGTTAGCGGCCGGTGCGCCGCTCAGCAAAGCCGGCCAGCGAATTATCGAACGCTCCCTAACCGCCTTACATCTCCCGAAATATTTATGGCACGAAACCAAATTTGCCTTGGCCGTCTTGGTCTTTCTCGGATTGCTGGGATTTCAAGCCAGTTTACCCAGTATTTCAAGATATTACCTTCGACGGGGTATCGAGGCGCAAGATCGGTTTCAAACCACCGTCGCCCTCGCCAAGTACAAACGAGCAGTAGAACTCGAACCGAACAATATGGAAGCCCATTTCCGCTTGGGTAATATCTACGAAGACTTACTCGAATTCGATAAAGCCCAGGCAGAATATCGAGTCTCACTGCTCGGCGGCTGTATCGAAGCCTATAATAACCTCGCCCGTCTCTACATTGTGAATTCCCAGGACTACACCGCAGCGGCGGCGTTGCTGAAACAGGGACAGTTGAAGTTGGAAAATCGCGAAAACTTCGCTCTTCAATACTGTTCGGCTGCTAGCATTCCGGCGATCGAATATGTATTTTCCAAAAATATGGGCTGGGCGCGGTTGATGCAAGATCGCCCCCTCGAAGCTGAAAGCGAACTCAGAAACGCCATTGCCATTAACCCCCAAGGTGCAGGTCCGCACTGCTTGTTAGCTCAAGCCCTAGAACAGCAAAATAAAAATCCTGCGGCGGCGTTAGAACAATGGGAGCAGTGTTATGCCTTGGCTCGGGGACTCAACCCGGAAGAAGATGCTTGGCTCGATGCGGCTCGCAAGCGGTTGTTTCAAGCGGAGTCTGGGGAGTCGGAGAATTCTCCGGAAACGCCTCTTCCCTGAGACGGTTCGAGACGCTCCCCCTCAGTGGTGCAGAAAACTTTTCGAGATCGGGGATTGACAAAATTTATATTATATGTATTTAATTTGGGGCCAGATCCCCGGCATCCTGGAGATGCCGGGGATCTCCGGTAGCCATTTACCGATTTGAGATTTTTAGGCCAACCCTTTAATACGGCGATATCTTTTCTAACAAGGGTTTCAGGACTTTTCTGCACCACTAAGGACGCTCCCCTCTCAAACTGATGGATTGCCCTTAAAAATTACAGCCGGGCTGGGGACTTGTCCGGAAGGTTTAAGGAAATCTAATTTTCGCGAAAACTCCAGAAAGAAAATACAATCGTCCGGGATGAATCTGGGTTGAGTTTTTTTACAAAAACAGACTGTGCAGCGTTTTTTTTGAGGTATAAAAGGATAGGCATAGAGGTGAGACTGATAGAAATCGCAGTGTCTCACCCGAAACTGGGCATTTCCCAAAAATAGAGAGTTCGTTTGAGATTGCGGGTTTCTCAGTCTGTTGCCGCCCTGCCATAAATGCCCTTCCCGGCTCGATCGTTCTGTCTTGAAACCTTACAACCCAACTACCCATGAAATTCGATCGCTACCTATCTTTCGGCTCTACTTTACTAGCGCTGGCGCTTTCAATGCCCACCGCCGCCGGAGCCTCAGAATTCCTACTGGTGGACGTCAACGGCTCGGCTCAAATCCGACGCTCCGGACAATCTCAGTATCAGCCCGCTCGCGGGGGGATGCGCTTGAACACAGGGGATCTCGTGCAAACGGCAGGCGGCGCTCAAGTCCGCATCCGCTGCTCCGATTTAACTACCACTTGGACGATGAATTCCAATCTCGAGCGGGGGGTCGTCTGGGGCTGTCCTCCCGATGGCGGCTTCAGCTTGAGAGTGGGGCGACAAAGCGACAATACCCTCGGCGGGATAGACCCCAGCATTCCCTATGTCACCACGCCTCGCCGCACGTTTATTTCAAATTCTCAACCCATCATCCGTTGGAATCCCGTCGCGGGGGCCAGTCGCTACACGGTGCAAGTGCTGGGAGATGATGTGAATTGGGAAACGGAGGTCAGCGGGACGCAGGTGCAGTATCCTGGTACGCCGGCGTTGACGCCAGGGGTGGAATATCGGGTTATCGTGGAAGCGGATAACGGGGCGTCTTCTCAGCTCGATGTGGGGGCGGAAACGGCGACGTTCGAGCGGTTGTACCCGGAAGATTTGGAAATTGTGGAAACGGATATTGCTCAGATTCGAGAGCAGGAGTTTCCGGAAGAAACGGAAGCCCTTTCGATCGCTGATATTTATATTCGCGAAGATTTGTTAGCGGCGGCGATCGATACCCTCGAGCCGTTTGTGGCTTCGGGAACCGAGACCCTAGAAGTTTATCAAGTCTTGGGAGATATCTATCGTTACGTGGGTTTGAATTTGTTGGCTGAGGAACGATACGAACGGTCGATCGAAATTGCGACGGCCATCGAAGATATTCAAGGATTGGCAGACGCGCGATCGGGATTAGCGGAAGTGAAGGCGATGTTAGACCAACCCGAGGCGGCGATCAAACTGTTAACGCAAGCCCAAAGCGGTTACGAAACCCTCAACGATACCGAACGAATCGAAGAGTTACAAAAAAGAATTGACGACTTAACGTAATTACCTTAAAAAAAACCGGCAAAAAATGCCGGTTTTTTTTAACAAAAATAGTTTTTTTAATTACGTTTTGATTAGTTAATTTTAACAAAAAAATTCCGGCGTTGCCAACAGTTTTAGACTCTACAAAAATGGTCTTAAATGAGTGTAAAATATGCCGATCGTCTCAAATTAGAAGACCCGTAAAAACCGTACTAACTCCCTCAAACCTATTAACCCAAGAGCCAGAAGCCACATAACTCATGACCAGTTTTCAAGCTGCGGGCTGGGTTCGACTCGGGCTAGTCCTGTTGACCGCCAGCCTGGCGAGTTCCCCAGTTCGCGCCGCATCAGAAAGCCAAATTTTCCCACTCGCCCAAACCCTTTCAACCCCCTCAGACGAGGTTTTCCTCGCGCAAATCACACCGGACGCGACGCTCGGCACTGAAGCCTCCGTCGTCACTCCCAACGCCTCCGTCAACGGCAATCCCGCCACACTTATTGAAGGGGGGGCGACGCGGGGCGCGAACCTTTTCCACAGCTTTCAAGAATTCAACGTGAACAGCTTTGAAAGCGTTTATTTCAACAACCCCGCCAACATCCAGAACATTCTCAGTCGAGTGACGGGAAACAATATTTCCAACATCGATGGAGTGCTGGGCGTCAACGGTTCGGCGAACCTGTTTTTACTCAATCCCAACGGCATCCTTTTCGGTTCCGGAGCCAGTTTAGATATTAGTGGGTCGTTTTTCGCCAGTACCGCTGACAGCCTGGTGTTTGAAAACAACGCAGAATTTAGCGCGACGAATCCCGCATCCGCCCCTTTATTGACCGTCAGCGTTCCCGTCGGGGTGCAGTTGGGCAACAGTCCGGGGACGATTCGGGGAACCGAAGCCAGCTTGGAGATACGCCAACGCGAAACCCTGGCATTGTTAGGAGGAACGATCGATCTCGATGGCGTCCAAATCTCTGCACCAGGGGGGCGAGTCCTCCTAGGAGGAGTCGGCGGTACTGGAACCGTTGCGTTGCAGTTCAGTAATTCAGGGTCGAGAGTGTCTCTAACGGGATGGGAGTTACCCGAAAACCTGGATCGATCGCCGATTTCCTTGACGAACAGTGCCAGCATTACAGTTATCGATCGTATCGGCGGCGAAATCTCGATCGACGCCTCCGATATTACCGTTAGCAGCAGTTCCTTAGATGCTGGAATTGGGGAAGGATTGGGCGTTCCCGACGCCGACTCGGGCAATATCGAACTCAACGCCACAGGAGAACTCACCCTATCCGATAGTAGTTCGATCGCGAATCGCGTTAGAGAGAATTCGGCGGGAAATGCGGGCGATATTCGCGTCGTCGCCAATGTCGTAAACGTACTGGGTTCCGCTTACCTCGATTCAAACACCTCGGGTCAGGGAAATGCGGGTAACGTCA
Source organism: Limnospira sp. (assembly GCA_050045915.1). Taxonomy (GTDB): domain Bacteria; phylum Cyanobacteriota; class Cyanobacteriia; order Cyanobacteriales; family Microcoleaceae; genus Limnospira. The sequence continues at coordinate 449 of JBNGCR010000251.1, read as the reverse complement.
GTCTTACCGGCGACACCGTAAACGTGAGCGAGGGCGCTTTCCTCTTGTCAGAAACAGAAGGTCAGGGAAATGCGGGTAACGTCAGTCTTACCGGCGACACCGTAAACGTGAGCGAGGGCGCTTACCTCTCTTCGGGGACTGAGGGTCAGGGAAATGCGGGTAACGTCACTCTTACCGGCGAAACCGTAAACGTGAGCGAGGGCGCTTACCTTTCTTCAGAGAGTTCAGGTCAGGGAAATGCGGGTAACGTCACTCTTACCGGCGAAACCGTAAACGTGAGCGAGGGCGCTTTCCTCTCTTCGAGTACCACAGGTGAAGGAAATGCGGGTAACGTCACTCTTACCGGCGACACCGTGGAAGTGAGCGTGGGCGCTTTCCTCTTGTCAGAAACAGAAGGTCAGGGAAATGCGGGTAACGTCACTCTTACCGGCGAAACCGTAAACGTGAGC